>NZ_BAAAYL010000001.1:926169-1234892 GCF_039536205.1 Streptomyces sannanensis
TGCCGAGGCTGGGGTTGGTGCGGGCCTGCTCGATCTGGATGAGCATGCCACGGCTGACTCCCGCCCGGGCCGCGAGCGCCTCCAGGGTGAAGCCGCGCTCGGTACGCCAGCGTTTGACGTTCCGTCCCAGGGACTGGGTGAGCAGATCGAGATCCGACACATTCCGTCCAATATTGTGAATGACAGAGTTCAACCTATTGAACTACGGTGTGGTGAACCGAATGTTCACTGCACTGTACTGCGAAGGACACCTACGCGATCGCCGCCCAACTGGGCCGGTCAACGTCGCCGCCGTGCTCGCCTCGCTCCACCCAGTGATCACGGCGCTCGCGGCCCGCGTCGTACTCAAGGGGCGGCTGCGCAGTGTGCAGGCGGCCGGCGCGGGGCTCGCACTGGTCGGCACGGCGCTGCCGGCCGCGGCCGGCGGCTGATCAGCCCTCCGCCTCCAGCTCGGCGAGAGCCTGCAGCTGTGCGGGGGTGATCCCCGCCGGAATCGGTACGGGGGCGGGCGTACGGAGGGGGGGCTGCCAGCCCTTGCCCTCGTCCCAGCTCCGTACGATCCGCGCGGGCGCCCCGGCCACCACGGCGTGGTCGGGCACCTCGCCCCGTACGACCGCACCCGCGGCCACCACGACATTGCGGCCCAGCCGCGCCCCGGGAAGGATCACCGCACCGGTGCCTATCCAGCAGCCGGGGCCTATCTCCACCGGATCCGTGCGCGGCCACTGCTTGCCGACCGGCTGCTCGGGGTCGTCGTAGCTGTGATTGGTGGAGGTGATGTAGACGTACGGCCCGCAGTACACGTCGTTGCCTATGGTCACCCGGGTGTCGGCGATGACATGGCTGCCGCGGCCGAGCACCACGCCGTTGCCGAGGGTCAGGACCGTGTCGGTGCCCAGGTCCAGGCCGGGCATCATGCCCGCGGTGAGCGTGACCTGCTCCGCGATGATGCAGTGCTCTCCGAGCTCGATCCACGGCTCGCCGAAGACCGTGCCCTGCGGGAAGGCCAGCCGGGTACCGGTGCCGATCCGGCGGAACCGCAGCCCGCCGGGGCGCTCCGCGGTCACCGCGCCCGCTTCCTGCAGCCGGCGCCACCCGCGGTGGATCACGGCTGTGGTGGCGCGACGTCGCCAGGCGGTCAGCGATGAGAACGCGTTGCTGTTCTTCGGCACCCGCATACGGTACTCACCGGTAGCCGTGCCGGACGGGCCACCGGGCTGTGATCTTCGGCTCAGCCCTCCAGGGCCTCGCGGTGCCCCTTCACGAGCTCGAGGTACATCACGGCATTCAGCCTGATGCCCTCGCGCTCCTCCGCGGTGAGCTCACGCTTGACCTTCGCCGGCACGCCGGCGACCAGCGAGCCGGGCGGCACCCGCATGCCCTGGGGCACCAGCGCCTGCGCGGCGATCAGCGAGCCGGCACCGATGTGGGCGCCGTTGAGGACCGTGGCGCCCATGCCGACCAGTACGTCGTCCTCGACGGTGCAGCCGTGCAGCACGGCGTTGTGACCGACCGAGACCCGCTCGCCGACGGTCACCGGGAAGCCCGGGTCCACATGCACGGTGCAGTTGTCCTGGATGTTGCTGTCGGCGCCGAGCACGATCGGCCCGCAGTCGCCGCGCAGCACCGCGTGGTACCAGACGCTCGCACCGGCAGCGATGGTGACGTCGCCGACCACCACGGAGGTGGGAGCGGTGAAGGCCGACGGGGCGATATCGGGGCTCTTGCCGCCCACGCCCGCGACCAAGGCCCGCGTCTGCGCCTGCTCTGCCATGACGTACTCCCTCGTGCTGATCCGTTCGCGCCCAGGGTGCACCGTAGGCGACGCGGAACGGAGACCGGTGGCCGGGTGGACCGTACGATCGGCCGATGGCCCTCTTCGTGATCGAACGCCATACCCCGTTGCCTGCCGGGGAAGCCTGGCGCCGGCTGACCGACTGGGAACGGCACGCGGCCTCGGTCCCGCTGACCAGGATCACCGTCACGGCCACCGGCTTCGTGGCCCGCACCGGGCTGGGCCGGGCCGGCTTCGACGATCCGATGGAGGTCGTCCACTGGGAACCCCCGGAAGCCGGGCGTGCGGGCCGCTGCCGCCTGGAGAAGCGCGGCTCGGTGGTGACCGGCTGGGCGGAGCTCGAGGTCGCCCCGGCGGGCGGGGGTTCCGTCGTGACCTGGCGCGAGGAGCTGTGCCTTCGCGGCCTGCCCCGCCTGCTCGACCCGCTCCTCGCCCCGGCCGGCCGGCGGGTCTTCGGCCGCGCGATGAGATCGGTACTGGCGGACTGACCGATCTCTTCCCGTGCCCGGGCGCAGCTCGGCTCCAGGGCCTGCTCCGGGACCTGCCCGGCACGTCCGTCGACCCGAGCCGGCCAGGTCGGGACCTGCCGGGCGGCAGACAGCGACCACCGGCCCGTCCGGCATGTGAGGACGGCCACACCGTCCCGGCGGGGGGCGGCGACACCGGGGCGCGGCGGCACGCCCCCGCGCGGCCGCGGATCAGTCCGCGGCCGGGACGCGCTCCGTGGCCTCGGACACCTGGGCGTCGGCCTGCGCCGCGGCCTTCTTCGCGCGGCGCTTGATCACGAGCATCGAGACGACCCCGATCAGAACCGCCGCGACCAGGCCCACCCAGGAGAAGCGCTTGAGCCACGCCTCCGCGACGATGCCCACGTAGTAGATGACGGCCGTCGTACCGCCCGCCCACAGGATTCCGCCGAGGACATTGGCGATCAGGAACTTCCAGTACGGCATGCGCAGGACACCCGCGAGCGGACCCGCGAAGATCCGCAGCAGGGCGACGAAGCGGCCGAAGAACACGGCCCACATGCCCCACCGCTCGAAGGAGCGCTCCGCCATGGCGATATTGGCCGCGCTGAAGTGCTTGGGGAATCTGCGGCCGAGCCGGGTGAGCAGCGGCCTGCCGCCCCTGCGGCCGATGCCGTAGCCGATGGAGTCACCGATGATCGCTCCCGCGCTGGCGCAGGCACCGAGGATCACCGGGTCGATCTGGCCGTGCTGGGAGGCGAGCAGCGCCGAGCTCACGAGGATGATCTCGCCGGGCAGAGGGATGCCCAGGCTTTCCACTCCGATGACCACCCCCACCAGGAGGTAGATGATGACCGCCGGCACGGTCTCGAGCCACTCCTGGACGTGCAATGCCGGTTCCTCCCGATCGATGTGCCCATGTGACGCTGCCCGGGGCGCCCCCTTCGGCGTGCCCCGGGCAGCCTACCCCGCCGGACCGTACGACCGGGTCAGTCGTTGGGGCGCAGGGTCCATACGACCGTCATGACTCCGGTGACCGCACCGTCCTGCCGCTGGATCTCGACGGCCACGGGAAACTCCGGGCGCTCCCCCTCGTCGAGCTCGGCGACGACGTCGGCGATCGGGCGGCCCAGCGTCGCGGTCGCGGTGACGATGCCCTTGGCGAGCTTCTTGTAGCCGATCTCCGCCTTCACGGCGAGCGGCACGGCACGGTGCAGCTGGTCGCCGAAGGCGGCGAGGACGATGGCGCCGCTCGCGGACTCGGCGAGGGTGAACATCGCGCCGGCGTGCGGGCCGCCGAGGTGGTTGTGGTAGTCGGCCTGGTCCGGCAGACGGACGACCGCGCGTTCCGGCGTGGTCTCCAGGAACTCCAGCTTGAGGGTCCTGGCCATGGGCACCGTCGCGGCGAGCATCTGGCCGACGGTCATCTGTTCTGCGCTCATGGCACGATGTTACTCACGAGTAGTGCAGCTTGACCATCCTTCGCGCCGCCCCCGGCCGCCCTCCGGGTCCGCCCCCGCCCGGGGCGGCCGTGGCACCGCCGATCAGCCCCCTCTATCGTTGATCGCCATGTGGCCAGGACAGCAGCCGCCCGGGGGCGAGCAGAACCCGCAGGACCAGAACCCGAATCCGTACCAGCAGCCGGGGTACCAGCAGCCGAATCCCTATCAGCAGCCGGGATATCAGCAGCAGACGGGTTATCAGCAGCCGGGCTACCCTCAGCCGGACCCGTACCAGCAGCCGACGGCGCCGCAGTACGCCGTCCCGGAGGCACCCCAGCCGCAGGACAACAACCGAAGGAAGACCGCCGTGGTCGCCGTCGTCGCGGCCACCGCGGTCGTCGCCGCCGCCGTGGTCACCGGTGTGGTCGTGCTGAAGGACGACGACAAGGGCCCGTCGAACCAGGCTGATCCAAAGCCGAGCGCCACCGCCACCACGGCTCCCTCGCCGACCGACAACCCGCGTGGAGACGCCAAGGGCATCCAGCCCGTCGTCGCGGGCTGGAAGGTCGTCGTGAACCCCAAGTGGGGCACCGCGTTCGACGTGCCGCAGGACTGGGAGGTCTCCAAGGCGGACACGTTCTCGGGCTTCGAGGACAAGGACGGCAAGGTGATCATCGGCCACTCGGCCCCTGCCTACTACAAGTCCAAGTGGTGCACGGACGACGAGGACAAGGACGGTTACAGCACCGACACCGCACTCGCCGGCACCGGCACCAAGGGCGCGGACGGCGCCAAGAGCACCGAGGAGGTCGCCGAGAACCAGGTGGCCTGGTGGGTCTACGGCGCGTTCACCCAGCCCGACAAGAAGCCGGTCAAGACCAGCAAGGCCAAGCCCTACACCACCAAGTCGGGGATCACCGGCAGCGTGGCGACCGCCTGGTCGGTCGGCGCGGACAAGACGGGCAAGTGCGACAGCGACGGCAAGGCCATCACCTTCGGCTTCAAGAACGCCAAGAACGACTTCGTCGCCTGGTCCCTCTACTCCGCAACGGGCGTGGACGGTGAGGTTCCGGAGGCCACGATCCAGAAGATCCTGAGCACCGTGCGACTGGCGGGAGAGCCGACCGAGTCCTGAGCGGCACCCGGCGCCCGAAATTCACTTGCCGCGCCACCGCGGCGACGGGACAGTCCCCAGGTGAAGCGTAACTACACACTGCTGACCGCCGCCGCGATCATCACCAGTCTGGGCACCCATGCCGCCCTGATCGCGGCGGCGTTCGCCGTACTGGAGACAGGCGGCGACGGCGGTGACGTGGGCCTGGTCGCCGCGGCCCGTACCCTTCCGCTCGTCCTCTTCCTCCTCATCGGCGGCGCCGTCGCCGACCGGGTGCCCCGGCACCGGGTGATGGTCGCCGCCAACGCCCTCAACTGCGTATCCCAGGGAGCCTTCGCGCTCCTCGTCCTCGCCGGGGAGCCGCAGTTGTGGCAGATGATGCTGCTGAGCGCACTCTGTGGCACCGGACAGGCCTTCTTCTCCCCTGCCGCGGAGGGCATGCTGCTGTCCAGCGTCAGCGGTGAACAGGCGAGCCGGGCCTTCGCGCTGTTCCGCCTGGGCATGAACGGCGCGGTCATCGGCGGCGCCGCCCTCGGCGGGGCTCTGGTCGCGGTCGTCGGCCCCGGGTGGGTACTGGCCCTCGACGCGGCCGCGTTCGCGGTCGCCGGCGCGCTGCGCGCCTTCCTCGACGTCAGCCACATACCGCCGCGCGAACCGGGCGAGGGGCTGCTCGCCGATCTGCGCGACGGCTGGCGGGAGTTCACCGGCCGGACCTGGCTTTGGGTCATCGTGGTGCAGTTCTCCGTCTGCAACGCCTTCTTCGGCGCCACCGATTCGGTGTACGGACCGCTGGTCGCCGAGGAGGAGCTCGGCGGGGCCGGGCCATGGGGCCTGGCGCTCGCCGCCTTCGCCGGGGGCATGGCCCTCGGGGCGCTGCTGATGATGCGCTGGAAGCCGCGCAGGATGCTGCTGGTGGGCACGGTCTGCGTCTTCCCGTACGCCCTTCCCTCGGCGGCGCTCGCCGTCCCGGTGCCGGTTCCGGTACTGGCCGTGGCGATGCTGCTCAGCGGCGTCGCGATCGAGGTGTTCTCGGTCTCCTGGATGACGACGCTGCACCAGGAGATCCCCGAGGAGAAGCTGTCGCGGGTCTCGGCCTACGACTGGTTCGGTTCCCTGGCCTTCCTGCCGCTGGGCACGGCGCTGGCCGGCCCCGCCGAGCAGGCCGTGGGCCGCGGGCCCGCGCTGTGGGGCTGCACCGCGGTGATCGTCCTGCTCACGGCCGCGGTGCTGCTCGTACCGGGGGTACGGAACCTGACACGCCGTACACCGCTGACCGCGGCCGCCTCCGGTTCCGAGGCGTCAGCCGATACTGAAAGCCCCGTCGGGCGGCTCGGGTGACGGCTGGGCGTCCGCGTCCCGCACCGGATGTACGCCCCCGGTGAACTCCCTCAGTGCCGCGCCGTGTTCGACCCGGGCCGGGAAGGCGTCCGCCGCGGTACGGCGGGCCAGCGCGGCCGTGTCGAGCTCCGCGTGGGAGGCGAGCAGCACCGCGTTGCCGAAGCGCCGGCCACGCAGCACGGACGGCTCCGCGATCAGCGCCAGCTCCTCGAAGACCGCCGCGAACGTGGCGATCTGGGCGCGCAGGAAGGTGAAGGGCGCACCGTCCGCGAGATTGGCCGCGTAGATGCCGCCGGGCCGCAGCACCCGTTCCGCGGCGCGGGCGTACTCGACCGAGGTGAGGTGCGCGGGCACCCGAGAGCCGCCGAAGACATCGGCGATCAGCAGATCGGCGGAGCCGGCGGGCGCTGCCTCCGTCCAGGCCCGCGCGTCCGCGCCGTGCACCTCGATGCCCGACCCGTCCGGCAGCCCCAGATGCTCGGCCACCAGCTCCAGCAGCCCCAGGTCCGCCTCCACCACGTCCTGCCGGGATCCGGGACGGGTCGCGGCGACATAGCGCGGCAGGGTGAGCGCCCCGCCGCCGAGGTGCAGTACGTCGAGCGGGGCGCCCTCGGCCGCGGCGCAGTCGACGACATGGGCGAGCCTCTGGGCGTACTCGAACTCCAGATGCGTGGGATCGTCCAGGTCCACGTACGACTGAGGTGCCCCGTCCACGGTGAGCAGCCAGGCCCGGGCCCGGTCCACGTCGGGCATCAGCTTGGCGGTGCCCTGATCCACGGTTCGGGCGACGGGTATCGGCTCATTCACCGTCTCATTGTGCATCCGCCCGGATCCCGGCGACGGCGGCCGCGTGCGCGGCTGCCTGGGCGAAGCCCGCACGGGCCGCGGGGGCCTGCCGGGAGGGAGCCGGCCGTGATGAGATCCACCCCGGCCTCGGCCAAGCCCTGCAGCATCCCGGTCAGTCGGCCGATACCCGTGACTCCTCCACCGCCGAGCACGAGAGCCGTGTCCGTCATGGGAGCAGTTTGGCGCGGGGTCCGGTCAGAGCAGCTCGGTGACCGTGCCCGCGCCGACCGTGCGGCCGCCCTCACGGATCGCGAAGCCGAGCCCCGGCTCCAGCGGAACGTCCCGGCCCAGCTCGACGGTCATGGTGACCGTGTGGCCGGGACGGGCGACGGCCGCCTCGCCGAGGTCGATGTCGCCGACCACGTCCGCGGTACGGATGTAGAACTGCGGCCGGTAGCCGGTGGAGACCGGCGTGCTGCGACCGCCCTCGCGCGCCGACAGTACGTACGCCTGTGCGCTGAACCGACGGCTCGGCGTGACACTGCCGGGCGCCGCCACCACATGACCGCGGCGGACCGCGTCGCGGGGCACCCCGCGCAGCAGCAGCGCGACATTGTCGCCGGCCTCGGCGGACTCCATCGGCTTGCCGAAGGTCTCCAGGCCGGTGACGACGGACTCGGTCTCCGCGCCCAACACCTCCACACGGTCGCCGACCCGGACGGTGCCCCGCTCGACGGCGCCGGTGACGACCGTTCCGCGGCCGGTGATGGTCAGCACGTTCTCCACCGGCAGCAGGAAGGGCGCGTCCGTGTACCGGACGGGCATCGGTACGTATGTGTCCACCGCGTCCAGCAGCGCCTCGACGGACGCGGTCCAGCGCGGGTCGCCCTCCAGCGCCCCGAGCCCGGAGACCCGGACGACGGGCGCCGCGTCGCCGCCGTAGCCGTGCGCGGTGAGCAGCTCGCGGACCTCCAGCTCGACCAGGTCGGTCAGCTCGGGGTCGCTCGCGTCGGCCTTGTTCAGGGCGACGACGATATGGTCGACGCCGACCTGGCGGGCGAGCAGCACATGCTCGGCCGTCTGCGGCATGATCCCGTCCTGCGCGGAGACGACCAGGATCGCCCCGTCCAGCTGCGCCGCGCCGGTGACCATGTTCTTGATGTAGTCGGCATGGCCGGGCATGTCGACATGGGCGTAGTGCCGGGTCTCGGTCTCGTACTCGACATGCGCGATGTTGATCGTGATGCCGCGCCGCGCCTCCTCGGGGGCCCTGTCGATGCGGTCGAAGGGGACGAAGGAGCTCGCTTCCCTGTCGGCGAGGACCTTGGTGATGGCGGCGGTCAGGGTGGTCTTGCCGTGGTCGACATGGCCCATGGTGCCGATGTTGAGGTGCGGCTTGGTGCGCACGTATGCCGTCTTGGACATGGTTCCTTCCCGGAACTCGAAGCGTGTGAGGGACCCCTGCGCCTCGCCGACCCTCCCCCTGCGGGGTCCGCCGGACTGTCCGGGAAGGGTCAGCTTCGGGCGCCGCCGAAGGACGCTGCGGCCGCGTGCGCGGCGACGACGGCAGCCTTCGGCGCGTCCGCGACTGCGGACGGCGCTGCGAGGAAGGCGTACCGGAACATGCCCTTGATCGTGGCGCACGGAGGACGGCACGTCGAATGGTTTTCGGCGACGGCAACTCCGAAGATCCCGCGCGGCGTTCGACGACGGACACGGGCGAACCCGACGCAGGACCTCAGATGCAGCCCGTCCTGATGGCACCTCTGGGGGAGGTGGCCAGGGGAGTTCGAGGACGGCCCGGCCCGCCGAGCTGGAGCGGCATGCCCTGCGTCGCCACCGCGCCAAGCACATGCACGGCGATCACTCCCGCCGACGGGTTACCCTCCACGGGTGCTCGACCCCGTCACCCCGCCCGCCGGCCTCGCCCCGCGCTGCGCCCGTGCGCTGCTCTCGCCGTGGGCGCGTTTCTCGCTGCTGGTGCTGATGCTGGCGACGGCCGCGACGGCCGTCGTGCTGTACGAACCGCAGCGGCTGCTCACCACGGGCTGGCCGGCCCCGGTGAGCACCGGGGGTACGGCACTGCTGTTCGGCCTCGCGTACGGGCTGTGCACCGCGGCCTTCGTCCCCCGGCCGGTGCTGAATCTCGCGGCCGGTGCCCTGCTCGGCTCCCAGGCCGGGCTGGGCTCCGCGGTCGCGGGGACGGCACTGGGCGCGGCGATCTCGTTCGGCCTCGGCCGGCTGCTGGGGCAGGACGCGCTACGGCCGCTGCTGCGCGGGCGCTGGCTGCTGGCCGCGGACCATCAGCTGAGCCGGCACGGCTTCCGTTCGATGCTGGCGATCCGGCTGTTCCCGGGGGTGCCGTTCGCCGCCGCCAACTACTGCGCGGCGGTGTCACGCATGGGCTGGCTGCCGTTCCTGCTGGCGACGGCTCTCGGGTCGATCCCGAACACGGCGGCGTACGTCGTCGCCGGCGCCCGTGCCACATCCCCGACGTCCCCCGCCTTCCTGATCGCGACGGGATTCATCGCGGTGACCTCGGTCGGCGGCGCGGCGGCCGCCTGGCTGGGACGTCACCGCCTGCGCCGGGACGGCCGCCGGAGCGTGACCGAAGCCTGACGGCCGCGTGGCCGTCCTGGCCGCCAGGGCCCGTCGCCGGGCCTTCACCCGAGGGCGCTACGCTGCCTCACTACTGGCGCGCGATCATCATTCGCCTCTGCGCCCGAAGCCATCCGGATCGCCTGACAGACCGTCAGCCAAGTCAGCAAAGGGTCAGCATGAGTACGGCCACAGCACCATCCACATGATCAGACGTGCACACCACACGGCAGCCCATACCCGCCCACTGACCAGCAAGCCCGCCGGTCAGCCCTGATCATTTGTTGGATGGCACAGTTTCAATGACTTGGTTCGAATCGTTCATTCTCGGGCTCGTCCAGGGACTCACGGAGTTCCTGCCCATCTCCTCCAGTGCGCATCTGCGGCTCACCGCCGCCTTCGCGGGCTGGGAGGACCCGGGTGCGGCGTTCACCGCCATCACACAGATAGGCACCGAGGCGGCCGTCCTCATCTACTTCCGCAAGGACATCGGACGGATCATCTACGCCTGGTTCCGTTCGCTCACCGACAAGACGATGCGGGGTGACCACGACGCGCAGATGGGCTGGCTCGTCATCGTGGGCTCGATCCCTATCGGTCTGCTGGGCGTCACACTCAAGGACCAGATCGAGGGCCCCTTCCGCGATCTGCGCCTGACCGCCACCACACTGATCGTCATGGGCATCGTCCTCGGCGTGGCCGACCGGCTCGCGGCCCGGGACGAGGCGGGCGGCCGGCACCGTGCGGCCAAGCAGCGCAAGACGCTCCAGGATCTGAGCGTCAAGGACGGCCTGATCTTCGGAATCTGCCAGGCGATGGCCCTGGTCCCGGGCGTTTCCCGCTCGGGAGCCACGATCAGCGGTGGTCTGCTGATGGGCTACACCCGCGAGTCGGCGGCCCGCTACTCCTTCCTGCTCGCCATCCCGGCGGTGCTGGCGTCCGGCGTCTTCGAACTCAAGGACGCGACCGAGGGCGGCCATGTCGCCTGGGGGCCGACGATCTTCGCCACGATCATCGCGTTCGGTGTCGGATATGCCGTCATTGCCTGGTTCATGAAGTTCATCACCACCAAGAGCTTCATGCCGTTCGTCTACTACCGGATCGCGCTGGGCATCCTGCTGTACATCCTGGTCGGCGCGGACGTGCTGAGCCCGCACGCGGGCGAGTCCGCGGGCTGATGCGCTAGCGGAAACTAGAGGGAGCTAGAGGCGATTCGAGGGTACTCCCCTCGATCATCTCCCAGTTGTCTCCCAGTCGATCAAGAGGCGGGGCGGGGTACACCACCTGGGGGGTGGAATAGATACCCCGCCCCGGCCTCTTCGCCCCTGACGGGTCGCTGTCCAGGCGGGTGCCGGCAGGGCGAATCGACGACATCCCGCCATTGACCAGCGGATGCGGCAGCGGGATCTCCCTCGGCGCAGCCGTGGACCGGTTGCGCCGAGGTCTTCAGATGTGAATGCGCCTCTGGCATACCCGCAGATGCGGGTGGCAGGGAGACGCCCCCTTCAAGATCACAAAAAGCCTCAAAACTGCTGCTGACTTATGATCACGGTGGCCCGAGCGTTGCTCGGGTGCCCGCCCCTGATCAGCTGCAGTGGATCCTCGACGCCCGTCGAGCCCTCGGCATCCGCGCCGGGCCGTGATTCGGCCGGCTCAGGCCGGCGTCGTCAGCCGGTCCGCGAGGAGGAGCGCCAGCGGTCCGCCCTGGAGGAGGAACCGCCCCGCCGTGATTGCGGCGATGGCATCCTGCATCGGCCACCACATCAGCTTGAACTCCTCCTCGGTGGGCGCCAGCTCCTGCGGCCCGAGGGTCAGGTCGCGGGCCTCGAAGAGGTGAACGCGGGCAGTCGTTCCAGCGGTGATCGCGTAGGAGCCAAGAGAGCGCCAGTTCGCCGCGGTGATCCCGGCTTCCTCGCGGAGCTCCCGCCGCGCGGTCTCTTCCGGGGTCTCGCCCTCCTCCTGGCGTCCTCCGGGGAGGAACAGGTAGTCGCCACCGTGCTGGGGGAACGGCGCGGTCAGCAAGGCGACCAGGCCGTTGGAGTCGCGGGCGACGATGACGGCCGCGTCCCGTGTGGGCAGGTGCGTGTTGGTCATGCCCGGAGCCTAGGTCAGGGCGAGAGCTCCATACAGGCGAACGGCACGGTCGTCACTGCTGGGTGGACAATCCCACGCCCGTAGTACCCGTCCTCCCCGAAGGCGTCGCCGTGGTCGGCGCACATGATGACCAACCACCTCTTGATGCTGGTCAGTCCGGTGACCAGGTCGCCCAGGTGCTCGTCGGCGTAGGCGAGGGCGGCGGCCTGGGACTGCCAGGAGTCGGAACTCTCGCCGAGGTAGTGGCCGTGGGGGACGTGCGCGGCCGAGACGTTGACGAACAGGAAGAGCGGCCTGTCCTCCCGGGCCTGGGCGACGTCGAGGGCGTGCTCGACCTGGTACCGGGTGGAGTCCGGCTCGGGCGAGCAGAACTCCGGCCGCCAGAAATCCTCGTCGAACATGTCCGGGAGGACCGACCCGAGCGGCGTCTCCCGGGAGAAGTAGGTCACGCCACCGATGCACACCGTGCGGTAGCCGTGCTGGCCGAGGCCGACGAGGAGGTTCGGGGCGTTGAAAACGAACGTGCGCGGGTCGACGGTCTTGAAGGCCGGCGGTCGGCACTCCCACAGTCGCGGCGGCTGTACGGGCTGCGGAAGTTTGGGGAGGAAGCCGGAGAAGAATGCCATGTGGGCGGGGAGCGTGAAGGTTCCGGGCGTCCGACGCTCCTCCCACTGCCCGCCTGGCAGAAGGCCAGCGAGCCGGGGTGTCTGGCCAGCATGCATGGCCGCCCTAGCGACGTCGTAGCGCAGGGAGTCCAGCGTGACGAACAGGATGTTCGTGCCGGTCCTGATGATCTCCGCAGCGTCGATCACGGTCATACTTCCGCAGTGGCGAAGTAGTGGGCGAGGTCGGGCCGGTGGATGACGCGGCCCCGGGAGTGGTCGTTGACGGGGATGGGCACCTTGTCGCGGGCAATCAGGTCGCAGATCCGTTCCAGCCCAGCTCCCTCTCGGATCTCGGCCCCGTCCGAGGCGAACAGACGGATGGTCACCTCGGCACCGGCGCTGCTGATCAAGGTGCCCGGGACCTGAAGCGTGCGGATCGCGTAGGCGAGGAGATCTTGCCCGCCCTCACCGATGACCGAGACAGTCGCCGCGAAGTGCTGGCAGTTGATCGCGCCGCGGTTGAACAGGCCGGCGTACTGCTTGGCCAGCTCGGTGCCGTCATGGACCAGGGCAACGCCGTGGGAGCGGGTGGTCAGGATGAGGCAGGAGCCGACCCACCAGGCGACAGCAGGGTGGATCTCGCCGGGGTGACGGCCGTGGATCCGGTCCTCGGCGAAGACGATGGAGAGGTCAACGGGATTGAGCACGGATCTCCTCCACGCGCTTGACGATGATGTCGGCCAGGTCGTCCGGGCTCCGGCCGTCCGTGGGGAGCACGACCGCGCTGGGGTCGGCCAAGGCCACGCCCTCGAAATTGGCCCGCAGGTGGCAGAGGCGGCCAGGGACGTCGAACAGCTCGGTGTCGTCCGCCTTCACGTCCGTCTTGGTCCCCATGCGCTCTTGCAGCGACTGATCGGAACTGACGAGGTAGAACGTGGCATCGGGCGCCAGGAGGTACGGGCGGAACGGCGCGATGAGCAACTTCACCTGGTCCAGGTCGACCCGGTTGACGGCGGCGTGGCAGGCCATGACTGAGGAGACGTACCGGTCCGCGATGACCGGCCCGTCGGCCAAGGCCTCGCGGATGACGTCGGAGGCATGCAGAAGGCCGGACAGATAGAAGGCGAATTGCGGCAGCGGCCGGAGCTGGCCATTGACCGCGGGGGACAGGTCGTTGTGCGGCTTGGGGAGAGTGTGGATCGTCGCGGCGCCGAGCCGCTTGGCCAAGACGCGGGTCAGCGTGGACTTGCCGACGCCTGAGACACCCTCCAGGACGACGAACGGCCCTCCACGGCGTTCCGCCCCGGGCGCATACGGGGCGCTCAGCGGGTTCACAGGACGCCCTCGGTGAAGGCAGAGACGTGCTGGGCCACGGCCGCGGGGATCCTCTCCGGCTCGGCCAGCATCGGCAGGATGTCCATGCGCAGGTCCTCCCTGAGCAGGCAGGGCTGGAGTCCCCCGGAGTGGTCCAGGCGCAGGGCCCAGAAGCCCTCGATGCACTTGGCCCGCAGGGGGCAAGTGCCGCACTGGCCGACACGGTGGCGACCCAGCTCGCGGTGGATGACATCGATCTCGACGCCGTCAACGCGGAAGATCCGCCGCCCCTGGCCAACACCGGATACCTCGATCTCCTCCTGGCTGGTCAGAGTGCGCAGGTAGTCGACGATGCTCTGCGCGCCGACCGCGGAGGACTTCCGGTCAGCGTTGAAGTCGGTATCGACCAGCTCGATGAACTGGATCGGCATCCGGCGGTCGAGGGCGAAGGTGAGGATGTCACGGAGTTCGTGCTCGTTCTCGCGCTGGATCAGCGTGTTCAGCTCTACCCGCTCGAACATCTCGCGGGCTGCCTCGATGCCGTCCAAGACGGTCACGATGCTCGAGCGTGTCTGGGCGATGGCCCGGAAGGAGTCGTCGGAGAAGTAGTGGAGGGAGACCTTCACCTTGTCCAGGCCGGTCGTGGCCAGCCAGTCCTGATGGGTGCGGACTAGCAGCCCGTTCGTGATCAGTGTGTAGGACACGTCGGGGCCGTGATCGGGAAGCTGGGTGAGCACCGGCTGGGCAAGTTTCGACGTCAACGGCTCGCCGCCGGTGAAGTACACCCGCTTGAGGCCGGCGCCGATCAGCTCACGCAGGACATTGACGTAGTCGTCGGCGGTCAGTTCGCGAGCGCGGGGCCTTCCCGTCCGCACGCCCAGCCGACGCTGACGGCACCCCGGTCGAGCCGCACGTTGCACCAGACACAGTTCCAGCCCTTGGCCTGACCGAACATGAGGTCCTCGGCGGCGGGAATGGTGCGGGCGGCGGTCACGACTGGGCCTCAGCGTGCTGCGGGCAGGCGCGGGGAAACCAGCGGACGCCAGCAGTGCGGTCCAGCCGCGTGCCGAGGTCGATGGCGGTGCCGTTGTCGAGTATGACGCCGCACCACACGCAGGCCCGACCGTGCCGCTGATGCTGCGACAGCGTCCCTACATCAGGCAGTTCTGCGACTGGCATCACGGGCTCCCCGGGCTGCTGAGTGCGGCGCCGGCCAGCCTCTGGCGGGAGTGAGGCCGACGCCGCTGCGTGCCCGTCACGCTATGAGCGCGCACAGTCGCAGCCCAGTGACGAAACGCACCAGTCGCTCCGTCAATTATTGCGCCAGTGGGGCGTGTTGTCCTACATGGCGGGGTCGACTCCCAGCCGCCCCGCGAGCGCCCGGAGCGGGGTGCTGCGGCGGCGTTCCGCCTCCAGCATCTCCCGCACCGTAGCCGCGGCGAGGGTCTGGTAGCGGATCCACTCGGGCTGGTCTCCCTCGACCTCGAGGAGCATCTCCAGCGCGCCCTCGCCGTCACCGGTCTGGTATCGGGCCTGTGCCACATCGAGGCGGTACGCCGCGGAGTGCACCGGCCGACTGATGCTGCCCACGTCGATGGTCCCCGCGACCTCGATGGCGGTCTCGGGCTCGGCGGTGTCGCGCCCAGCGAGGGCGACGTTGACCTGTTGGGTTTTCACGTCGACGAGAGAGAACGCGCTGCCGTAGGCGCGGACGGGGCCGGAGCGGGTGGCCGCGGTCTCGGCGAGGTTCAGCAGATCCTTCGCCTCAGCGCGCTGATCCCGCCGCGCGGCCGGCGTGGCCGCTGCGATCAGCAGGTTGCCGTACACCGCGAGTTGCTTCGGCGTCGCACGCCGCATCGGCGGCTCGAGCGCGTCGGCTTTCCGTTCCGCCACACGCTGTGCCTGCTCCCACCGTCCCTGACGCAGCAGCACCCAGGAGAGGGTGGAGACGCCCATGCCCTCCATCAGCGGATCGGACGCCCGCACTGCGGCGGCAAGTTGCCTCTCGACCGCGGCAAATGCCCAGTCGGGGTGGCCGGCCTGTGTCGCCAGGCACGCCGCCAACTGGTACGCCAGCGCCAGTTGCCCCCAGACCCGTTCGGCTGCCGACCCCGTGGCGTCGCGGGCGACGGCGTGCCCGTCGCGGAGGAGCAGCGGCAGCGTGCCGGACAGCTCCGAGTAGCCGCCCTTCCAGTACAGGTCCGTCGCGTCTTTCACCGAACCCACCCACGCATCGGCTGCGGGCGGGTCCTCGATCTGGTCGTCGGCGAGGACGCCGGGGAGTGCGTTGATGTCCTGGATGGCATCGCGGAGGGCGAGGAGGCCGCCGTCGTCGGACAGGGTTTGGGTCACGGTGGCCTGTCCTAGCAGCCGGTGCAGCTCGACGTCGAGGGCGCGTGCGAGCGCCCGCAGCGTGGTGATGCGCGCCGAAT
Source organism: Streptomyces sannanensis (assembly GCF_039536205.1). Taxonomy (GTDB): domain Bacteria; phylum Actinomycetota; class Actinomycetes; order Streptomycetales; family Streptomycetaceae; genus Streptomyces; species Streptomyces sannanensis. Next base: position 942,155 of record NZ_BAAAYL010000001.1, read on the forward strand.
GGCGCTGGCCCTGCTCGAGTTTGCGGATGGTGTCTACGGAGACACCTGCCCGCTGGGCCAGTTGCTCTTGGGTGAGGTCGCGAAATTCGCGCAGACACTGGATGCGGTCGCCGATGGTGCGCTGAGTCATGTGTCGTACCCCCGCCAGAGGATGTGTCCTCCACGCTACGCCCGACGGCGGGGTGTGTGCACGGGTCTGCCACCTGTCGGTGGCAGTCCGTAAGCTTGTTCCATGCCCCCTTCTCCCCCAGGCTCTGGCCGGCTGCTGCCTGCTGCCGAGGTGGCGAACGAGCGGATCCGTGCGCTGGTCGACGCGGCGGGTGGAGTGTGGTTCATGAAGTTCATCACCACCAAGAGCTTCATGCCGTTCGTCTACTACCGGATCGCGCTGGGCATCCTGCTGTACATCCGGGTCGGCGCGGACGTGCTGAGCCCGCACGCGGGCGAGTCCGCGGGCTGATGCGTGACCCTTCGGGGTCAGGCACGGTTGTCATGGCATGAAGAAACGAGCCGCCATGGCTTTCCTGACCTTTGCGACCGGCATTGTGATCGCGGCCGTGTCCCCTCCCGCGCACGCCGAATCGAGTGACGCAGGTCCCACCGTCACCGGCCTGCTGGACTCGGCCGAGGAACTGGGCGAGATCCTGGATCACAATCACGCCGGGGAATCGGACAGCACCGCGACCGCAACACCCTGACAAGCACTTGTCCACCGAACGGCCCCGCGTTCCGGCAACGGAAACGCGGGGCCGTTCCGTTGTGGGGAAGGCCGGATTCCGGACACCGTGTGCAATCCCGCGGTTCATGCACGTGACGGACACCACCGTCGAACCGCCGTTTATTGGCGACCACTTGTCAGTGGCGGCCCGTAGGGTTGTCGTATGTCCACTCCTCCTGCGACCCCTGGTTCCGTACGGCCCGATGCAGCACTGGCGAACGAGCGCATCCGCGCGCTCGTCGACGAGCGCGCGGACGAGGCATGGCCCGCGGAGGAGTACGAACTGCTGCTTCTCGAGTGGGCCGCCGCGACGCAGGGATGCGTCACCGCGGCGGCCTGACCAGCCGGCCCCTCCCCGATCCGCCGCTATTCGTTGTGCAACACCTCGGCGATGGTGAGCCGCGCCGCGGACCGTGCCGGAACCAGGGCGCCCAGGACGGCGATCGTGACGCCCGCCAGGGCCAGAGCGGCCAGCTGCGGCGCATGCCAGACGTCCTTCATGGACTCCGGGAACACGACCACTGCGGCATGGTCCACGATCAGCCTGTGGGCGGCGATTCCGATCGGAATCCCGAACAGCCCGCCGACCGCGCCCAGCCCCGCCACTGACGTCACCGTCATCACCACGACCTGGCGCGGCGTCATTCCGATCGACTTGAGCATGCCCAGGTCACGGCGGCGCTCCCGGGTGTTCAGCAGGACGGTGTTGAAGACACCGAGCGCCGCCACGACGGTCAGAAGGACGGTGAACACCGTCGAGAAGCTCACGACCGCGACGGTGGCGGTGCTGCCGGAGCCGACCTGCGAGGGGTGAAGGCCCGAATCCACGGCCTTGACCGCCTTGAGGTACGCCTGGGTGTCGGCGCCGCGGGCGAGCCGGACCGAGTAGTAGGCGGCCCGTGCGTCCGGGTCGAGTTCGGTCAGGGTCTGCCAGTCGGCGTTCATGCCCCGCGCGTCGCCGTCCATGACCTCACCGACGATGGTGACGCGCTTCTGCCGGCCGTTCAGCTGCAGGGTGATCCGGTCGCCGACCGAGAGCCCGTGCTGCTTCAGGAACGACGGCCCGGCCGCCGCCTCGCCCGCTCCGGCCGGCCAGTGTCCCTTGACCATCCGGGAAGTGGCGTTCGGAAGATCCCCGCGGTAGAAGGCGGCGAACCTGGTCTGGCTGTACCCGGCGAGACGTACCTGGACGACCGTCTGGGCGATCACCCTTTCCGCGCCGGGAAGGGACCGCAGCCTTGCTTCGATCTGACGGTCGTTCAGCCTCGGGGCGGGGCCGCCGTTCTCGGAGTTGCCGGGCTGTACCTCGATCCGGGGGCCCATGTCGCCCGGGTCCGCGTACGCGACCATCGTGCTGGTCAGACCGGTCGTCAGCGTCACGGTGGTGACCCCGAGGACGATGGCCGCCATGGTCAGCAGCGCGCGGCCAGGGCGGGCGAAGGGCTGACCCAGGCCCAGACTGACGGGGCGTGGCAGCCGGGTGCCGCTGAGCCTGCGCTGGACGCGCAGCCCACGCCCGGTCCGCGGTGCGCTGCCCGCGGTGATCGCCCGGGCCGCGGACAGCCGGTGGGCGCGCAGCGCCGGAATCAGCGCGGCGAGGACCACGAGGGCAGGCATGCCCAGCAGGCAGACGACGGACACCCAGGGGCTGATGCCGATGGTCGCCGTGCCGGTCTCGATCGCGGAGAAGGCGACCCGGAGGACCGGTTCGGCCGCCACATTGCCGAGGAGCGTGCCGAGGACGCAGCCGACGACCGCGGGAACGGAGACCATCGTGAGATAGACCGCGACCACCTGGTTCGGCGTGAAACCCAGGGCCTTGAGCACACCGATGTGCCGGTATCCGGAGACGACCGCCCCGCTGACCACGTTCCCGACGATCAGCACGGACACCACCAGACCGAGGACACCGAACGCCATCATGATCGGGAGATAGGAATCGGCCTGTGCGGAGAAGGCCTGCTTGAGGGTGAGGTAGGACTGCGCGCTGGTCAGCGAGCCCTTGGGCAGCCCCGCGGTGGCCTCGGCCAGGCCGTCGCGGACCTGCCGGTCCGTCGAGGACGCCGTGAAGCGATAGAGCATCTGGGAGGAGGCCGGGTGCAGCGCGGTCATCTGCTCGGGTGAGACCCAGGCGCCGGCGGACCTGCTCATGCTGGTGGCGAAGCCGACGACGGTGAGCGTCGGGGCTCCGCGCGGGTTGACCTTCGTGCCCAGGAGGCTCGAAAACGGGGTGCCCGGGAGCGGCCAGTTGACGACGATCTCGCCGGGCTTGGTGGCCCAGTGCCCCATCACCAGACGGATGCGGTCCACCGGACCGCCCGGATCGGCCCGGCCCACCACGGTCAGGGGGCCCGGCGGCATCCCGAGCCAGTCCTCGGGGATGTCGAGCACGGCCTGGCCGAAGGGCCCCGCGGCGGCCTGGACACCGGGCCGCCGGGCGGTCCGCGCCAGTTGCGCGTCCGAGGCCTTGTCCCGGTCGAAGGTCGCCACCGCGTGCGCGCCGCGCTGCCGGCCGAAAGCCTTGTCGAAGGGCGCCGAGGTCGCGCCCAGCACTCCCAGCGCGAGCAGGAAGGTCATGGTCGAGCACAGCACGACGAACCCGATGACGAAGGTCTGGAGCCGACGGCGCTTCACCGCCGCACGGGAGGCCGTCCACACGGCGCTCATGCGGTCGGCTCCAGCGTGCTCTCGCGGGCCACCCGGCCGTCGGCGATCTCGATCAGGCGGCCGGCGCAGCGGCTGGCGAGGTGCGGGTCATGGGTGACGATCAGCAGGGTCTGGCCGATCTGGTTGAGGTCGATCAGCAGGTCCATCACCTGCTCGCCCGAACGGCTGTCCAGGGCGCCGGTCGGTTCGTCGGCCAGGAGCAGGGCCGGACGGTTCATCAGAGCCCTGGCGACGGCGACCCGCTGCCGCTCCCCGCCGCTCAGCGCCGCCGGATAGGCGTTCCTGCGGTCGGCGATGCCGAGTTCGTCGAAGAGTTCCAGCGCGCGGTGGCGCGCCTGCCGGGCCGGGGTGCCGGTCAGCTGGGCGGCCAGGGCGGCATTGTCCAGCGCCGGCAGGTCGTCGATGAGGTTGAAGAACTGGAAGATCATGCCGATGTGCCGCCGCCGGAACAGGGCCAGTCCGGTCTCGTTCAGTGTGCCCAGGTCCTGACCGGCCACCCGCACCCTCCCCGAGGTCGGACGGTCCAGGCCGGCGACCATGTTGAGCAGAGTGGACTTGCCGCACCCGGATGGCCCCATCACGGCGACCGCTTCCCCTGCGCGGATCTCCAGCGACACGCCGTCCAGGGCCTTCGTGTCGCCGTACTCCTTGTGCACGCCGTCGAGTCGTACGACGACCTGCCCTGTGAGGTCGTGATCAGTAGTCATGACACGAACCTAGAAGCGGTACGGCGGGTGGGGCGTCCCGCCCGGGATGTATCCGTCCGGGCCCGTCATCCTGGGGATGTACGGCCGTGGATCCGCAGACTGATGCTCAGCGCGGCGCGGAGCTGCGAGGATGGTCCGGTGTGGGGATCCGGGGTGGACTGGCTGATCATCGCCTTGGCCATGGCGTGTGCGACCGCCGGGTGGCTGGGCACGGAGCTCGTACGGACACGGCGGCTGCACCGGACCGCCATCGGGGAGCGCGGCTGGCTGCTGGAGCGGGAGCGTGAGAGCGCGGCGCGGACTGCGGTCGACGCCGAACGGGCCAGGATCGCGGGGGAATTGCACGACATCGTCAGCCACAACGTGAGCCTCATGGTGGTCCAGGCCGGAGCCGCCCGCGAGGTGCTGGCCACGATGCCCGAGGAGGCCGCGACGGCGATGAGCGCCGTCGAGGCCGCCGGACGGAACGCGATGACCGAGCTGCGGCATCTGCTCGGCCTGCTCGCACCCTCGCAGAGCGGCGAGGACGAGCCGCACGAGACGGACCTGTCGCCGCAGCCGAGCCTGAGCCGGCTCGGTCCGCTGATCGACCGCATCGCGTTCGCCGGTCTGCCCGTGGAGGTACGGATCGACGGGGAGCCGCGGCGGCTGCCGGCCGGTATCGATGTGACGGCCTATCGGATCGTGCAGGAGGCACTGACCAATGCGCTCAAACACGGGGACGGGGCGAAGGCCGAGGTGACGGTGCGTTATACCGACCATTATCTGCGGGTCGAGGTGCTGAACAGCGGGCCGAGCGTACTGTCGGGCGGCGGCTCCGGGTCCGGGGAACGCCCCGCGCCGGGGCGGGCCGCCTCGGAACTGGCCGCTCCGGTACGGGCCGACGGAGCGGGACGCGGGCTCCTCGGGCTGCGTGAGCGGGTCGCCGTCTACGGCGGCGACCTGGACGCCCGGCGCCGCCTCGGTGGCGGCTACCGGGTCCGGGCCCGCATCCCCCTGGACCGGCCATGACGCCCACCGAGCCCGCCCCCCGCGTGCTGATCGCGGACGACCAGGAGCTGGTCCGTGTCGGCTTCCGCCTGATCCTGACCGCGCGTGGGATCAACGTGGTGGGCGAGGCCGCCGACGGGAACGAGGCCGTGGCCGCGGCGCGCAGGCTGCAGCCCGATGTCGTACTGATGGACATCCGCATGCCCGCCATGGACGGCCTGGAGGCCGCCCGGCAGGTGCTCGCGCAGACCCCGGACTGCCGGGTGATCATGCTGACCACCTTCGACCTCGACCACTACGTCTACGCCGCCCTCGCCGCCGGCGTCAGCGGCTTCCTCCTCAAGGACGTCACCCCCGCGCACCTCGCCGCCGCCGTGCGCCTGGTCAACACCGGTGACGCGCTACTCTCGCCCTCGATCACGCGGCGTCTGGTGGAGCGTTTCGCGCACACCGCCGGAGGCGAGAGCCGGCACGGCGCTCCCGGCGACCACAGGCCGGTCCGGCACCTCCGGATTCCGCCGGTCCATCGCGACCTCGCCGCCCTGACGCCCCGGGAGCTGGAGGTCCTGACGCTCATGGGCCACGGCCTGTCCAACACCGAACTGGCCCGCGAACTGACGCTCAGCGAAGCGACCGTGAAGACCCACGTGGCCCGCATCTTCGCCAAGCTCGCCCTCCGGGACCGGGCGCAGGCCGTGGTGCTGGCCTACGAGACAGGGCTCGTCTCCCCGGGCGACTCCACTGGATCCGCCGACGCTCACTCGTAGGCGGCAGCCACTTGGAGAGCCCGGGCGAGAAAGGACCACCACGGCCCGCGGTTTCATCCCCAGGCCGGAGCCGGTGGCAGCGGCCAGTTGGGCGGGGCCGGAACAGGACCGTCGGCAGTGAGCGAAGCTGACGAATCAGCCGCGCGCCAAGTTCATGAGGAACCGAGTTTCCGCGTCGTCCCGCCGCGCGCAGATCCTGGGTACGGCGTTGAGCACGGAGGTAGCCCGGCACCAGCCCAGGACACGATCGGGAGACTGGCCGGGGACCAGCGTCGCCAGCTGCTCGATCCTCTGCTCCAGCTGCGCGAGGTCCGCTACTCCCTCCAGCACCCAGTCCACGGCGTCGAAGTCCGGATCTCCCCATGCGGGCCGCGGGTCGATCGCCACCATACGGTGCCCCGGACCGGACAGCACATTGGCCGGGTGAAGATCACCGTGTACAAGCCCCACCGGACCGCTGTCGGCCAGCTCCAAGGCCAGCGCTCGGGCTCGGTCGAGAACCATCGAGTCGAGCAGTCCGCTCGCCTCGGACGCAGCCAGCCTGCGGTCCGTCAGGTCGAAGAGGAAGTCGATCCGGTGCGAGAGCGGTCGCAACACCGTGCGCTGCCCTCGCACGGGAGATGATGCCCTCAGGTCTCGCAGCAGAGCCGCGACATCGGGCAACCGCCAGGCAAGTTGTTTCACCGGAACTCCCGGCTCCACGCTCTCCAGCAGCAGGGCTCCCGCGGCGAGATCCTGCGCCAGCAGACGAACAACCGATGGCGTTCCCGCCCAGGCCTGCAGCGCTTCGGCTTCCTCGGCAGCGATCCCCGTGTCCGGCGTGAGCTTCAGCCACACAAAGGAGCCATGGTCACGTCGCAGGCAGCGGAACACCCGCGAGGTGCCTCCTCCGCCCGCCTCGACAACGTCCAGACCCCATCGGACGGCGAGTTCACCCACCAGCGTCGGCAACTCGTCGCACCAAGCGAGCACCTCGGGCCCGAACCGAACAACGAGCCGCTCGCGGACCTCTGGTGCGACGAGGGTCAAATCTCTCAACACAAGCAGCGCTCCTCAGCTCGGTCAGGAAAAATCCGCTGGCCCCATCACTCAACCAATCGGATACGCTTCCCGCACGGGGGACCGTCCTCACAGCCTCGATCACCTCATCATCTGTCGCCGGCTCAGCGTCCCAAGTCAGTGCAGTTCCCGGCTATCGCTTTAACGGGAACGCAGTTGCTCCGCCTGGACGCCGCTGACAGGGTCTTGGCCATGCCTGCCTTCTCCGCGCATGACGGAACCAAGCTCGCCTACCACGTGTCTGGGGACGGCGCTCCTGTGGTTTGCCTTCCCGGCGGGCCGATGCACGACGGCCCAGCATTGGTCAGCGGTCCAGCCGGGCGGCCCCGCGACACCGCTCGGCGGACTGGCATGTCGCCTCTACGGCAGGTCGTAGCTCAGGAAGTAGTGGGTCCCGATGTGACTCGTCGGAAATCCGAACTGCACGTCCGTGAGCATGCGGAAGAGGAACTCACCCAAGCCGCAGTCAAATCGTTCCCACTCACCGAAGTCGCGCTGGACGAGAACGGGCCAGTCGTCGGGGTCGGCCGCACCCGTCTGCCAGACGAAGTCGATCTCTTCTTCCGTCGTTCCCCAGCGCAGCAGCCCCCGGGGGCCGGGTAGGCGGCGTAGGGGTGCCACAGACCCGTGGTGTGCTTCACGTCGTTCTCGACCCACTTCACGAGATCCATCCCCACGGCGCCGGGAACGAGGAGGTCGACATACTCGTCGAAGCTGCCCTCGCCGAACAGATCGACGATCTCCTTGTAGTCGCTCGGCAGCGCCGTGCCCAGGGCGGCCTCGGCGGCGGACCAGTCGACGGCCGGCCGGGGTCCCGGTTCCCAGCCGGTGAGGATGCGCAGCTTCTCCGCCCACGACGCCCCCTCCGGGAATCCGACGGCGGCGGGGTCCTCGCGATGGCCGACCACGACGACCGTCCGGCCTCCCTCCGGGGAGGCGACCCGGCCGCACCCGATCCAGTGGGACCGGTAGGCCCACCCCCGCATCTCCAGCAGCTCCTCCCCGAAGGGCTCGACGAGCGGCAGTCCGGTGCGCTCGGTGAGCGAAGGATCGGTGAAACCGCCCGCGACGAGATTGCGGTGCCGACCCACCCGCCGGCTGATTTCGGCGACGAGCTCCTGCAAGCCGGTGCCATCCGGCGCGTCGAAGGTTGTCGGCGCATCACGGCGCGAGCTCCAGTCGAGCATCTTCCAGACAGCGGAAAGGAGTTCGGAGTGTTCCATGGACCTCAGTCAACCGCAGCACCCAGCCGTTCCGCGATGTGATCGCCGACCCGCAGGGCGTTGGCGATGGCGGTGAGGGAGGGGTTCACCGCGCCGATGCTCGGGAAAAAGCTGGTGTCCACGACGTAGAGGTTGTCGAGGTCGTGGGCCTTGCAGTGGAGGTCCAGTGCCGAACTGGCCGGGTCGGTGCCGAAGCGGACGGTGCCCGCCTGGTGCGCGGTGGCGCCGATGGGCATGCCCTTGTGCAGGTAGATGCTGTGAGGCAGCAGATGGTGCTTGTGCATGCCCAACTGCCCCAGCATGCCCTGAAGTTTGTGCCGGAGTCGGGTGACCCCGGCGATGTTGTTGGTCTCGTCCAGGGTGAGATGGATATGGCCCTCGCCGTCCAGGGTGACGCGGTTGTCGGGCTGAGGCAGATCCTCTCCGCAGAGCCAGAAGTCGACCGCATGGTGGGCGAGTACCTCGAAGGGCATGTCCGGTGAGGCGTGGCCGGCCCAGCGCGGCGCCTCGCCGCGGACCTGCTCGGCATCCGACTTGCCGAGCATCTGGATCCCGCCGAGCGGGTACTCCCAGTCGTCGGCTCCCAGGTACCAGTCGTTCATGGCCAGGGTCTTCTGGAACCGGGTGTCGTTGGGTTCCCGGGACACGGCCATCAGCGCCAGGTTGTTGTGGCGCATGTAGTGCCGGCCGACCACGTCCGAACTGTTGGCCAGCCCGTCGGGGTGCCGGTCGTTCGCCGAACGCAGCAGCAGGGCGGCGGAGTTCACCGCGCCGCAGGCGACCACCACGATGTCCCCGTGAAAGCGCACGACCGAGCCGTCCGCGAGTTCGGCGACGACATCGGTGACGGTGCGTCCGCCGCTGTCGGTCTCCAGGCGCCGCACATGGGCGCCGGTGACCATGGTGACGTTGTCGTGTTCGAGTGCCGGGTCGACGCAGATGACCTGCGCGTCCGCCTTGGCGCCCATCAGACAGGGGAAACCGTCCACCCGGTCGCAGCGGATGCAGACGCTGCTTCGGGTGGCGCGGCCGTGCTCGTCCTGGGTGAGGTTGACGCCGATGGGGAGGTGGAAGGGGTGCAGCCCCTGCTTCTCCAGGTCGTCGCTGAGCTGCTGGATCCGCGGCTCGTGCTGGACCGGCGGATAGGCGTACTGGGCGCCGGCCGGGCCCTCGGTGGGGTCTTCGCCGTGGCGGCCGTGCACCAGGTAGAGGTGTTCGGCCTGGGTGTAGTACGGCTCGAAGTCCTCGTAGCGCAGCGGCCAGGCCGGGGAGAGACCGTCGTGGTGGCGCAGCTCACCGAAGTCCTCGGGGCGCAGCCTGAACAGCGCGGCGCCGTAGAACTTGGTGTTGCCGCCGACGTAGTAGTTGACCTCCGGGGGGAAGGTCTTGCCGTGCCGGTCGTACCAGAGCTCAGGAGCGAGGTACTTGCCCCTGACGAAGACGGCGGACGAGTCCCAGTTGTCGCGCTCCCGCGGCAGGTAGTCCCCGCGCTCCAGGATCAGGATGCGCTTTCCCGTAGGGGCCAGGCGGTGGGCGAGCGTACCGCCGCCCGCACCCGTCCCGATGACGACGACGTCATAGTGCTGATCTTGCATCGGATCCTCACTTCACAGGACCGCGCTTCACAGGATCGCGATCGGATTGACCGGAGAACCGGTGGCCCCCGGGAGCCGCAGCGGGGCGATCACACACAGGAACGACCAGCGCCCCTGCTCCTCGCAGACCGGCGCCAGGTCCTCGAACTGCAGGTAGTCGAGCAGATGAAGCCCCATGGCGTGTACGGCGAGCACATGCACGGGGAAGGCGACACCCTCCGTGGTGCTGGGGGCGGCGTCGCTGTTGCTGTCGCAGCCCAACAGGGCGACCTCACGCTCGGCCAGGAACTCCAGCGCGGTGGGGTGGAGTCCGGCACGCGCCCGTGCGGTGTCCCAGGGCCCCAGCTCGTCGCGGCGCCGCCGGTGGCCCACCCGTACGAACAGGAGGTCGCCGCGACCTACTCGTAGTCCCGGGTGTGCCGCTTCGGCGGCTGCCAGGTCCTCGGCGGTCACCTGGGTGCCGGGCTCCAGCCACGGCACGCCGTGCAGCGGGGGGATATCCAGCAGGACACCGCGCCCGACGATGCCGTCGCGGGCCAGGTCGACGGTGAGCACGCTCGCCCCGTCCGGGGTGAGGGTGCTCGCCGGGATGCCGTCGTACAGCGTGCCGTCCCAGATGACATGGCACAGTGCGTCGAGGTGGCTGTCGGCGTCGCTGTGCACGTTCATCTCGAAGCGGTCCCGGGCGAAGTCCAGTCCTTCGGCGGGCACTTCCCCTTCGGCCGGGGCTGTCAGCCGGTGCCGGGCAGGCTCGGGGCTGTCGGGTCCCGGCCGGGTCTCCACGGGGGCGGCGAGCGAGACGGTACGGCCGGACCGGACCTCGGTGGCGGCCGCTCGCACTCCCTCCGGCGTGATGCTGTCCAGGGCCCCGCGGCGGCCCGCTGTTCCGCGGGCGGCCGCGTGCAGGCGCGCATACAGCGTCCGGAATTCGGCCGGGCTCAGAGCGGGGCGTCCGGCGTCGTCTGTCCGGTGCTCCATGGAGCTGCTTCCTCGCCGCCTGGCCGGCCATGGGCCTGGTCGAGGGCGTTGTCGAGGGTCGTGGCGGCCATGATGAGCGACAGATGGGTGAATGCCTGCGGGAAGTTGCCCAGTTGCCCGCCGTCGGGGCCGATCTCCTCGGCGAACAGGCCGACATGGTTGGCGTAGGTGTGCATCTTCTCGAAGGTGTAGCGGGCCTGGGCGAGCCTGCCCGCTCGGACCAGGGCGTCGACGTAGAGAAAAGTGCACAGGCTGAAGGTTCCCTCGGATCCGCGCAGGCCGTCGGGCGAGGCGGCCGGGTCGTAGCGGTAGACCAGGCTGTCGGAGACGAGCTTCCGGTCGATGGCGTCCAGGGTGGTGAGCCAGGCCGGGCTCATGGGGGCGAGGAACCTCAGCCGAGGGATGAGCAGCAGCGAGGCGTCCAGGACGTCTCCGCCGTAGTGCTGTACCAGTGCCTGCTCGGCGTCGTTCCAGCCACGTTCCATGACCTGGTCCAGGATGGTGTCGCGGGCGGTGGTCCAGCGCGCCGTGTCGGCGGGCCGGCGCCATTGGTCGGCCAGTCGCAGACCGCAGTCGAAGGCCGTCCAGCACATCACCCGGCTGAAGGTGAAGTCCTGGCGTCCACCGCGGGTCTCCCAGATGCCCTCGTCGGGGCGGTCCCAGGAGTCGGCGAGCCAGTCGAGGGTCCGGGAGAGCCCCTTCCAGCCGTGGTAGCCCATGTGCAGGCCGAGCTCGCGGCTCTCGCTCAGGGCGTAGAGGGCCTCGCCGTAGATGTCGAGCTGGAGCTGGTCCGCGGCGGCGTTCCCGGCACGGACCGGGTACGAGCCGCGGTAGCCCTCGAAGTGCTCGAGGATCTCTTCGTCCAGCTCGGGGTCCCCGTCCACCCGGTACATGATCTGGAACGGCTCGCCGCCGGCCGCCGCATCGTGCATCCGGTCTCCGAGCCAGCGGGTGAAGGCGACCGCCTCGTCGACGTATCCGAGGTCGAGCAGGGCCCGGACGGACAGCGAGCCGTCGCGGATCCAGGTGTAGCGGTAGTCCCAGTTGCGCTCACCGCCGATCTGTTCGGGCAGGCCCATGGTGGCTGCGGCGATCGGGGCGCTGGTGGGGGCGTAGGTGAGCAGTTTGAGGGTGATGGCGGAGCGGTGCACCATGTCGGTCCAGCGCCCCCGGTAACGGCTGGTGCGCACCCATCGATGCCAGAAGTCGACGACGCCCCACATCGTGTCCTTGACTGAACTCTCGGTGGGTGGTGGCGGGGCCGGGCCGCCCGGCCGGCAGACGGTGAGGACCACCCCCGCGACCTGGCCCTCGTGCAAGGTCACCTCACCTCGGACGTCCTCGCCGTCGCGCTCCAGCGGAAGGGTGCCCTGCAGATGGGCGGTGATCGCGGGGGCGTGGAAGGCCGCCCCTTCGGGGCGCAGATCGAGCTTGTGGCCGGTCCGCGCGTAGTCGAAACGGGGGCGGCATTCCATGACGAAGCGCACCGTGCCGCGCACGGCCCGCACGACCCGGATCAGTGTGTGACGGTCGGTGACCTGCCCCGTACGGTCCGGGGGCATGCAGTCGACGACCTCCCCCACGCCGTCGGGCGACATGAACCGGGTCACCAGGACCGCACTGTCCGGGTAGTAGAGCTGCCGCCAGGAGCCGTCCTTGCCCTCGGGCGCCAGCCGGAAATAGCCCCCGCGGTCGTGGTCGAGCAGGGCGGCGAAGATGCTGGGCGAGTCGAACCGGGGTGCGGCAAACCAGTCCACAACGCCCTGGGAAGAGACCAGTGCGGCGGTCTGCAGGTCTCCTATGAGGCCGTGGTCGGCTATCGGAGGATAACGTTCCATATCCTTAATATCCGCTTCCTTACGGCTGTTTGCGCGACCGGGGGAGTCCGGCGCCCGGGCCGTCGAGTTGCCGGGGCAGCGCGCGTTCCGTGTTACTGAGAGAGACCAGGACATGACGCACGGAGGTGCAAGTGGACTTGGTCCATGTCCGGTCGGTGAGCCCGCCGGACCTCACCGACCGGGCTGTGGCGCTGCTCGCCGGCAACCCGAAGTGCCGGCGGTCCGTCCGGCGGTGGGCCGGTGCCCGCCGCCAGTGCACCGTGCAGCAGAACCGACCGTTGTAGGTGATGGGCGCCGTTCCGCCCAGGCGGCGGAGCGGCTGTCCCTGCCCTGCTCCGCAGGAGACGGCCTTCACCACCGGGCTGAAGGACTCTGCTGAGATCCCAACGGAGCCCGGTGCCCCCGGCCGATTGCCTGGTGGCGGCAACCGCTGCTGGGCCGTTGGTCTGACAACTCCGCCCGGTCGGACCATCAGGGAGTTTCGCGGTGCCCCGTGCCCCCTGCGGGGTGATGTGGTCATGGACGACCGGCCCGCGAGGCTCCTGGTATACGGGCCGTGTCCACGTCAGAACGGACAGGGAGGCAGCAGTGGGCACCAGCGTCGGCAAGAGTCACCGGACCGCGTCCTATCCGCTCCTGAAGGGGCAGAAAGCGCTGGTGACCGGCGCCAACTCCGGGATCGGCCGGGCCACCGCCATCGGACTGGGACGGGTGGGCGCCGATGTCGTGGTCAACTATGTCGCCGACCGCGATTCCGCCGAAGAGGTCGTGCGGGAGATCGAGACCTTCGGTGTGCGGGCGTACGCCCATGAGGCGGACGTCTCCCAGGAGGACCAGGTCGCCGGAATGGTATCCCGGATGGTCGAGCAGTTCGGCACCATCGACGTCCTGGTGGCCAACGCGGGACTGCAGCGGGATGCCGCCGCCACCGACATGACCCTCGCGCAGTGGCGCAAGGTCCTGGACGTCAACCTCACCGGGCAGTTCCTGTGCGCCCGGGAGGCGATCCGGGAGTTCATGCGGCGCGGCGTCGTTCCGGAGGTGTCCAGGTCCGCTGGGAAGATCATCTGCATGAGCTCGGTCCATCAGATCATCCCCTGGTCGGGCCATGTGAACTACGCGGCCTCCAAGGGCGGTGTACTGATGATGATGGAGACCCTGGCCCAGGAGCTCGCGCCCCACAAGATCAGGGTCAACGCGGTCGCGCCGGGAGCGATCCGCACCCCCATCAACCGCAGTGCCTGGGACACCCCCGAGGCCGAGGCCGACCTGCTCCGCCTGATCCCCTACCGCAGGGTCGGTGACCCGGAGGACATCGCCAGGGCGGTCGCCGTACTCGCGTCCGACCTGCTCGACTACGTCGTGGGCGCCACCCTCTACGTCGACGGCGGGATGACCCTGTTCCCCGGCTTCGCCACCGGCGGTTGACCATGAGCGGCCTCGCGGGCCTGCCGGCGGACACTCCGCCCCAGTTGCTGCCCGCGCGGGAGCTGATGGCCTTTGTCGCCCCGTGGCCACGGTCGTTCTCGCCTGGGGCCTCGCCCAGCGCCCCTACCTGGTGCCCAGCTCCCTGACGGTGGAGCAGGCCGCCGGGGCCCCGACGACCCTGCGCTGGATGCTCCTGGTCACCCTGATCGCGGTGGTGGTCGTCTGGCCGGTGCTGGTGCTGCTGTACCGCCTGGACACCGTTCTTAGCAATGTTGGCCGCTGTTGGCCGAATCGCGTGAAACCGGACTGGTCCGGTGACCCCGCGAACGGTCTTCGGGGTCTGGGAACAGCGCGAGTTGGTCAGTCACCTTGGCGCGGTCGAGTCTTGCCGCCTCCGTTTGGCGTGCTCGCTGTCCTGGGTGGGCTCGCGGTCCCACGCGCCCTCGGGATGAATACGGTCTGGCCGGTAGCTCTCCGCGCCACGATCCTCTGGTCGTGGGCGGTCACACCTGGCCGACGCCGGATTCGGTGTCCGAGGGCACGTCGTCCAATGGCCACCGAGGCGCCGTGGTGCCTGGTGACGGTGGTCTGTGTCTGCCGCTGGAGCGGGTTCTTCCAGTACCGCTCGCCCCAGATGGAGGTGTAGGCGGGGTCGACGGCGATCACGACGAGACCGGCGTGGAAGGCCATGCCCCGGAGGCGTTCGCGGAACTTCGCGGTGGGGATGCCCGCGACGGTGCGGCGGAAGCGCTTCCCGCGCCCGCCCCGGCCCATGGTCTCCCGCCCGGCCTGGCGGGCCTCATCGAAGCCCAGGTTCTCCACGGCGATCCCCGCGCAGTGGTGCTCTTTGGCGAGGCGGATGAGTTCGGTGATCGCTGCGCGCAGCCGCCCGTCGCGTGTGCTGGTGGGCCCTGTCACCGCGATCGGCACGGTGATGGGTTCGCCGACAGGGTTGCCGTGCGGGTCGAGAATGTACGCGGCCAGGTGGTCGGCGTTGAGGTCGACGCCGAGCAGCTTCTCGCCGAAGGCCTGGATCTCCTGCGGTGTGGGCAGGGTGGCCTTGTCGGCGGACCAGGACGCGTCCAGGTACCAGCGGTCGCGGGCCGGGTCGTGGACGATGTCGTAGCGCACGGCCCGGTGTGCGATGACGCGGTCCAGCCATTCTTCCCGCAAGTGGTGGAAGGTGACGGCGCAGGAGAGCGTGTACCGGCCCCGTGGTGCGTTCGCCAGGTGCCGCAGCGGCTCCGGCAACACCAGCGACACCTCGCCCGTCTCGGCGTCGATGGTGATCGTGTAGTTCCCGTGCGGAGCGCCGGACTCGCCGTCGGCGGTGAGGAACAGCCGCCCGGCCTCCCACCGCTGCCGCCACTCCTGCTCGGTGAGCTGTGCCTCGGCAAGGTTGTGCCGGGCCTTGAGCAGGCGCCTACCGCCGACCACGATCGCCGGGCGACCGGATGCGATACGCGCTTCCACGGCCGTGAGGCGGGCCTTGAGTACCTGCAGGCGGCGCTGCTTCTGGAAGCGTTCGGCCTGGGTCGGGTAGCCGCGCACACCGCCCTTGGAGCGCTTCCCACATGGGGTGGCCAGGCGCTTCTCGATGGCGCGGACAGCCCGGCTCAGGGAGGCGCGCTCGTCGTACAGGCAGCGCACGGAGAGCTGATATTGGTCCTCGCCGGCCCTGGTCATGGCCCCGGCCCAGCGGGAGGAGGACACGGCGGTGAGCGTCTTCTTCCGCTCCGCTCGCCGCGTGTCCTTCTTCCGCACCCTGCCGGTACGGACTCGCGCGGCGAGATCGGCCCGCTGATGGCGGCCCAGATGCTCACCGGTCAGACGTAGGACCTCCGCCTCCCCGGGCGTGATGCGCAGCCGGTCCCGGATACGTGCCCCGGCGGGGGCGGCGACGGTGAAGGGGGCCGCGATCGTACGCAACTCACGTTTCTTCCCCCGCTTGCCTGCCACCGGCCACCCCCTCCCCCCCGTCGCATCGAACTCAGCCGCCACCACCGATCATGCGTTCCGCTTACCCGCAAACCCCTGGAAACCAGCCCGGTTCACCCCATCGAGGGACACCCTGGCCAACCACGGCCAACAACCGAATCAGCAGTTGGCGACCCGTGACGTGCTCCAGGGCCTCGAGGACGAGGGCTGCGGCGGACAGCGGCTCCCCGCAACACCCCGCCGACGGCATAGTGGGCCGGCCATATGGCGGTCAACGGTTCGCGGACACCAGTCCCGACTCGTAGGCGATGATGACGAGGTGGACCCGGTCGCGGGCGTCGAGTTTGGTGAACAGGCGCGCCACGTGTGCCTTGGCGGTGGCCACGGTGATGCAGAGCCGGTCGGCGATCTCGCTGTTGGACAGCCCGCGTCCGACGAGGGTCAGCACCTCGCGTTCGCGCTCGGTGATGCCCTCGACCGGGCGCTGGGGCGGGGCGGGTTCGGGGCGGGCGGCGAACTCCTCGATGAGGCGGCGGGTGACGCTCGGTGCGATCAGGGCGTCGCCGGCCGCGACCACGCGGATCCCGGCGAGGATGTCCTCCAGCGCCATGTCCTTGACGAGGAATCCGCTCGCGCCCGCACGGAGCGAGGCGTAGACGTAATCGTCGTCGTCGAAAGTGGTGAGGACGAGTACACGGGTCGGCCCGGCGCCCGCCGCGATCAGTTGTGTGGCCTCGATGCCGTCCATGCCGGGCATACGGATGTCCATCACGACGACATCGGGGTGGACGTCCTCGACGAGTCGGACGGCTTCGGCGCCGGTCCCTGCCTCTCCCACGACGTCGAGGTCAGGGGTGTCGGCCATGAGTACGCGCAGGCCGGCGCGCACCAGCGGCTGGTCGTCGGCGAGCAGGACGCGGACCGTCATCGGACCCCCTCGGGCACGGGCAGGCGGGCCGCCACCCGGAAGCCGCCTTCGAGGCGGGGCCCGGCGGTGAAGTGGCCGTGCAGCAGTCCGGCCCGCTCGCGCATTCCCGCGATGCCGTAGCCCACGCCGGGGCCCGCGGCTACGCGGCCGCGCCCGTCGTCGACGATCTCGAGGGACAGTTCCTCGTCCTGATAGTCGACCGACACCCGGCAGTGGCCGGTGTCCGCGTGGCGCACCACATTGGTGACCGCCTCCTGCACGATACGGAAGGCGGACAGTTCGATGTCCGGTGGGAGCGGACGCCGCTTCCCCGACCAGTGGACGTCGACGCGGACACCGGCGTCCGTCGTCTTCTCGGCGAGCCGGTCGAGATCCGCCAGGCCAGGCGCCGGCTCACGGGGGGCCGACTCCGGTTCGGCCTGGCGCAGCGCGCCGAGCATCCTTCGCAGGCCCGAGAGCGTCTCCCTGCTGGTGGTCTCGATGGCGCTCAGCGCGTTCCGGGCCTCCTGCGGCTGTGTGTCGATGACCCGGCTGCCCACGCCGGCCTGGATCGCGATGATGCCGATGCTGTGCGCGACCATGTCGTGCAACTCGCGGGCGATCCGGAGCCGTTCGTCGGCCACCGCCCGAGCCGTGGTCTGGGCGTGCAGAGCCTGGGCGTGCTCACGGCGTTCACGGACCGAATCACCGGCCACCCAGGCGGCGGCCATCGCGAAGGCGATGAAGGTGATGGTCCGGACGTAGAAATCGTTCTGGTACGTGTAGTAGCCGGCAGCTCCGGCCTGCACGACCAGCGCCATGACAGCGGCGGTGACCGAAGTACGGCGCGAGCGGGTGGCCGCGATGAAACCTACGGCGAGGACGGTGATGAGTACCTGCAGGTATCCGATCTCCCACCTGTTCATCGCCGTGATGACGGCGACCGATCCCGCGAGCAGCAACGCGAGCGCCGGCAGCGGTCTGCTGCGCAGCAGAGAGACGATCAGGACGGTGAGGACGGCCGGCAGGAGGAGCAGCGGGACGGTGAAGCCCTGCCTCCCGTTCACCACCGCGACGAAAAGGACCACGGGGTACGCGAGCGCTCCGCACCAGGACAGGACCGGCCACACGAGGGGACGTACGTGCTTGAGCAGCGGCAGTCGTGGCGTGGTGGCGGACATGCGGTGATCGTAACCACCGGGCCGATGCCGGGACATCGGCCCGCGGTCGTACGCCCACGGGCTACCGCCCCTCCCCCGCATGTGGCCGACGGCCCGATGCCGGGCGGGTGTTGCCGACGGCACCGTTGGCCGGGTGATCGAAGTCAATGAACTGACGAAGCGTTACGGCGGGACGACCGCCGTGAACGGTCTGACCTTCACGGTGAGCCCCGGGCATGTCACGGGGTTCCTCGGCCCCAACGGTGCCGGCAAGAGCACCACGCTGCGGTTGATCCTCGGCCTGAACAAGCCCACGACCGGGTCCGCCACTGTCGACGGCCGGGTCTTCCGGGACCGCCCACGCGGGCTGCGCCATGTCGGCGCGCTCCTCGATGCCCATGACGTCCACGGAGGGCGCACAGCGGCGGCGCATCTGTCCGCCCTGGCACGCAGCAACGGCATTGCGCGCCGCCGGGTGGACGAGGTGCTTCGGGAGGTGGGGCTGGCAGGCGCGGCGCGGCGTCGCATCGGTGGGTTCTCCCTCGGTATGAAACAGCGGCTGGGCATCGCGGCCGCCCTGCTGGGCGATCCGCCTGTGCTGCTGTTCGACGAGCCGATCAACGGCCTTGACCCGGAAGGTGTGTTGTGGGTGCGGGGCCTGTTTCGGCAGCTTGCCGCCGAGGGGCGCACGGTGTTCGTCTCCAGTCATCTGATGAGCGAGATGGAGAACACCGCCGACCAGCTCATCGTCATCGGCCGGGGCGAGCTGATCGCCGCAGAGAGCGTGGCGGAGTTCGCGGCCCGCGGCACCCGGCTGAGCGTGACCGTGCGCACACCCGACGCCGCCGCGCTCATGGCCGTACTGACTGCCGAGGGTGCTTCGGTGGAGCCGGGCGGCGAGGAGTCCCTCACGGTGACCGGGCTGAGCGCGGCCCGTATCGGCGAACTCGCCTCCCACCACCGCATCGTGCTGCACGAACTGGCCACGCGTAGCTCCTCCCTGGAGGAGGCCTTCATGGAGCTCACCGCTGACAGCGTCGAATACCTCGCAGGAGAACCCCGATGACCGCACTCGCCGGTACCGCACCGGCCGTCGGGCCCCGGGCCCGGTTCGGCGGCCTTCTCGCCGCCGAGTGGATCAAGTTGTGGTCGCTGCGTTCGACCGCCTGGGCCTACGCGGTCGGCGCGCTGGCCATGCTCGGGATCAATGTGAACGCCTCGGTCGCCGACTACAACAACTGGCCGGAGTACTCCCAGGGCATCAAGGAGCTCTTCGTTCCCATCTGGGCGATGCGGGACGCCTTCAACCTGGGGGCCTCCATGGTCATGATGCTCGCCGCCGGCAGTATCGGCGCCCTGACGATCGTCGGCGAGTACGGCACCGGCCAGTTCCGCACGACCTTCGCGGCCGTACCCGCACGCCGCTCGGTGGTGGCGGCCAAACTGTCCGTCACGACGGCGGTCATGCTCGTCTACGGAACGGTCGTGGCGTTCACCTCGTTCGGCGTGACCCAGGCCATCCTGTCCGGGCGGCACGTCGGCATGCCCCTCGACTACCCCGGCGCGCTCCGGGCCGTCACGGCGTCGGCCCTCCTCGCGCCGGTGTCCGCGCTCGTCGGCATGGGCCTCGGCGCGATCGTCCGGCACACCGCGACGACCATCGTCACGCTCACCGGCGTCCTCCTGCTGCTCCCGTCCCTCCTCAACGAACAAAACGCTCTGTCGGCGGCCGTCGAGCACGCCCTGCCCCAGGGCGCGTGGCAACGGCTGACCGAAGTGGGCGACTCCCCCGTGCCCGTGCTCTACCCCGCCTCGATCACCGGCTCGTGGATCGTGTACGCGGCGTGGGCACTCGTCGCGGCGGTCGTCACCGTGGTCGCCGTGGACCGCCGCGACCTGTGAGCGCGTGCACGGCCCTTGGCCTCCCGGTTCCCGCTGCTCCACACTGAACCGATGACGCAGCGCGTGATACTGGCGACCGTGATGGACCGGCTGGCCATCGACGCCGTGATCACCGGTTACGCGAGGGCCGTGGACGATGCCGACTGGGCGGCGTACCGCGGCCTGTTCGCACCGGGCGGGCGCGCGGACTACCGCAGCGCGGGCGGCATCGAGGGTCCGGCCGGCGAGGTCGCGGCATGGCTTGCGGAAACGATGCGGCTGTTCCTTGTGCGCCAGCATCTGATCGTCAACCGCCGGGTGGAGATCCAGGATCTGGGCGGCTATCCGGGCGACCGCGCGGACGTCACGGCCGACTACATCAATCCGATGCGGACGGACCGTGGCGGCGCCCCGTCGACCGCGCCCGATTTCGTCTCGGGCGGACGGTACGCGTTCGTGCTGCGGCGTATGGACGGGCGTACTGACGGCGACTGGCGGCTCACCCGTGCGGTCGTGCACGAGAAGTGGCGGCGGACGGACAACTGACCCACGGGTGCGCTCTGTGCACGGCCGTCCCGCTCCCTCACACTGGGGAACACTGCCGCCCGGCGGGTCGAGGAGGCACAGCATGCGCATTCCGGTCGGCTTGTCGCCCTGGTGGCGCGGCGCGGCCGCGGTCGCGGCGGGTGCGCTGCCCGCGCTCGCCTTCCCGGGACCCGCCCTGTGGTGGTTCGCGTATGTCGCGCTGGTGCCGTGGATGCTGCTGGTGCGCTCGGCCGGAACGGCCCGGCGGGCGGCGCTGGAAGGGTGGCTGGGCGGTGCCGGTTTCGTCCTCGCCGTGCACCACTGGCTGATGCCCAGCCTCCATGTGTTCATCCTGGTGCTGGCCGCGCTCTTCGGGCTGTTGTGGGCGCCCTGGGGTGTGCTGGTGCGCGCAATGCTGGGCGGGACACCGTCCTTGTCGCGCGCCGGAGCGGCGCTGCTCGTGGTGCCGTCCGGCTGGCTGATGATCGAACTGGTCAGGTCCTGGGAGGAGTTGGGCGGCCCGTGGGGGCTGTTGGGCTCCAGCCAGTGGCAGGTCGCGCCCGCGCTGCGGCTTGCCTCGGTCGGCGGGGTATGGCTGCTGAGCCTGCTGGTCGTCGCCGTGAACACGGTGGTCACCGTCTTTGTCGCGGTGCGGTCCGCGCGTACCGCCGCCGTGTCGGGGGCGGTTGGCTGCGCGCTGCTGACCGGGGGTTTCTGGCTGTGGGCGCCGCGGCCCCAGCCGGCGGGCACGCTGCAGATCGCGGTCGTCCAGCCAGGATTGGTGGACGACCCCGAGAAACGGTTCGCGCGCGAGGAGCAGCTCACCCGGCGGCTCGCGGGGCAGGATCTCGATCTTGTGGTGTGGGGCGAGAGCAGTGTCGGTGCCGATCTGGTCGCGCGGCCCGAACTCGCCGCCCGGCTTGCCGTGTTGTCCCGTGAGGTCAGGGCGGATGTCCTGGTGAACGTGGACGCGCGACGCTCCGACCGCCCGGGCATCTTCAAGAGCTCCGTGCTGGTGGGCCCCGACGGCCCGACCGGGGACCGGTACGACAAGATGCGTCTGGTCCCCTTCGGGGAGTACATACCCCTGCGCGCGGTACTGGGCTGGGCGACCTCGGTGGGCAAGGCCGCCGACGAGGACCGCAGGCGTGGCGACGAACCGGTGGTGATGACACTGCCCGGCGGCCGGGGCCTGCGGATCGGTCCGCTGGTCTGCTTCGAGTCGGCGTTCCCCGACATGAGCAGGAAACTGGTCCGGGACGGTGCGGGACTGCTGATCACCCAGTCGGCGACATCGACGTTCCAGCGCAGTTGGGCGCCGGAGCAACATGCCTCGCTGGCGGCGCTGCGCGCGGCCGAGACGGGCCGGCCGACGGTGCATGCCACGCTGACGGGCGTCAGTGCGGTGTACGGCCCGGACGGCGGGCGCATCGGTGCACCGCTGGGTACGGACCGCAGTGCCGCCGCCGTGTACCGTGTCCCCGCCGCCACCGGTACGACGCTGTACCTCAGGCTGGGCGACTGGCCGCTGTACGGAGCGCTCGCCGTGCTCGCCGCGCTGTGCGGAACGGAGGGTGTACGGGCCCTCAGGCGGCCTGTTCCAGAGCCTGCCGTACCACTCGCTCGCACAGCTCATGGGTGAGCAGCGCGTCCTGGGCACTGAGGAACTTGCCCGCCCGTACGGCGTCGAGGAAGGCCAGCGCGGCCTGCTCGATACCGCGCTGACGGGCCACCGGCACCCAGTCGCCGCGGCGGCGCACGGTCGGCTGGCCCCGGTGATCCACGATCTCCGCAAGGTTGAGGACCTGGCGTTTGGTGTCCTGCCCCGAGACCTCGAGGACCTCCTCGGTGGAGCCGCTCATCCGGTTCATGATGCCGATCGCCGTGAACCCGTCGCCCGCGAGCTGAAGCACCACGTGGTGCATCAGCCCTTCGCGGATCCTCGCCCTCACGTCGACGCGTTCGATCTCCCCGGGCATCAGGAAGCGCAAGGTGTCGACGACATGGATGAAGTCGTCGAGGACGAGGGTGCGCGGATCCTCGGGCAGACCCACACGGTTCTTCTGCATCAGGATCAGATCGCGCGGGTGGTCGGCGCACTGGGCGTATCCGGGCGCGTAGCGGCGGTTGAAGCCGACGGCCAGGCTGGTGCCGCGTTCCTCCGAGAGGTCCACCAGCCGCTGGGAGTCGGCGAATTCATAGGCCAGCGGCTTGTCCACGTACGTCGGCACACCCGCTTCGAGCAGCCGGGCGACGATCACGGGGTGGACGGAGGTGGGTGCGTGGACGAAGGCCGCGTCCAGGTCCTGGGCGATCAGCGAGTCCAGGTCGGTGTGGCAGCGGGAAGCGGGGATGTGGTGCGCCGCGGCGGTCCGGTCGAGGGTGGCAGGGGTGCGGGTCTGGAGGTGCAGTTCGGTCCCCGGCAGGGTGGTCAGCACCGGCAGGTAAGCCTTCTGCGCGATGTCCCCGAGCCCGATGCAGCCGACCTTCACAGGTGTCTCCTATTGCCGTGCCGGTTGGTTGTCCTGTGTTCCGGCAGCATACGTGTGCTGCGGGGGCTGCCAGTCGGCAATGGATTCGAAGGAGCGCAGCATCAGATTGGGGCCGAGCCGGCTGACACCCGCGATGAGCATGTCGCGCAGCGCGAGGGCGGGGGCGCTGGTCAGGTGGTTCATCCGGGCGGTCCTGGCGGCCCGGCAGACGATCGCGGTGGTGCGCGGCAGCCGGTCATGGGAGTAGGAGGCGAGGGCCTGTGTGAAGTCCCGGCCGGGCTCTGCGTGGTGGGCGAGGACGATGGCGTCCTCGATGGCCTGGTTGCCGCCCTGGCCGAGGCTGGGGGTCATGGCGTGGGCGGCGTCGCCGAGCAGGGCGACCCTGCCCCGGTGGTAGG
The DNA here is from genome assembly GCF_039536205.1 of Streptomyces sannanensis. GTDB lineage: Bacteria > Actinomycetota > Actinomycetes > Streptomycetales > Streptomycetaceae > Streptomyces > Streptomyces sannanensis. The sequence continues at coordinate 965,426 of NZ_BAAAYL010000001.1, forward strand.
CGGGAAGCGGGACGGTCATGTGGCGGACGTCGTTGCGCAGGATCCGCTCGGGGTCGGCGGCGGCGAGGACGTCGGGGATCGGGTCGTGCCAGTCGCTGAAGCGCCTTCGCAGTTCGGCCATCTCGCTGTCGGGGGCCCGGCCGCCCTCGGGGAGGACGGCGGTGGCGTAGGCGTAGACCCGGCCTCCCCTGAGGGGCTGGGTGCCCCAGACTCCGCCGCGGCCCCAGGTCTCGTGCGGGTGGAACGGCCGCTCGGGTGCCGGGACGACGAGGCGCCAGGCGGTGAAACCGCTGTACACGGGCTTCGGGTGGGCGGGGAACAGCGTCTGCCGGACGCCCGAGTTGATGCCGTCGGCGCCGATGACGAGGTCGGCCTCGATGTCCCCGTCCGGAGTGGCGACGACAGAGCGACGGTCTGCCGAGCCCCGGTCGCCGAGCCGGGCCTCGGTGCCGGTGCGCAGCGAGTCCTCGCGAAGGCCGGAGCGGAGGATGTCGACCAGGGTGGCGCGGTGCACCGGGACGAGTGTCCCGCCGAACCGCTCCTCGGCGTCCGAGGTGTCGGCCCGGACGAGCCACCGGCCGTTCGGGGTGCGTATCCCGAGGCTGCCGCGCCAGACGGCGAGTTCCCGAACGCGGTCGCCGAGGCCGATGACGTCCAGGGCGCGCTGGGCGTTGGGGCAGAGCCCGATGCCCGCTCCGACCGGCTCGAGGGACGTGGCGCGTTCCAGAACGGTGACCCGCCAGCCCCGCTGGTGCAGGGCCACCGCGGCGGTGAGACCGCCGATTCCGGCTCCGACGACCACGGCATGCGGTGTGGGCATGGTTCCTCCTTCAATGGAACTACATCTGTAGTGGGCCTCACCTTACTACTGGTGTAGTGACGGCGATAGGTTGTGCCCATGGCCGCACGCACCACCGGCGCCCCCCGTGCCGAACTGATCGCCGACACCGCCCTCGCGCTCCTCGCCGAGCGCGGGATGCGCGGGCTCACCCACCGGGCGGTCGACGAGCACGCCGGGCTCCCCCAGGGCTCGACGTCGAACTACGCCCGTACCCGGCAGGCACTGCTGGAGGCGGCGGTACGACGGCAGGCGGAGCGCGAGTCACGACTGCTCACCCCGGACGCGATGCCGGTGCGCGCCGGCGGGGTGGACGCGCTGGCCGGGCCGCTCGCCGAGGCCCTGCATCGCATGCTGACCCAGCATCGTGAGCTGCTGGTGTCCCGTTACGAACTCGCCCTGGAGGCCACCCGCCGACCCGAGTTGCGCGCGTACTACGACATCACCGGGCGGCAGTTCCGTGAGCCGCTGGTGGCCCTGATGGCCGGGGCGGGGTCGTCGGAGCCGGAGCGGCACGCGCTGTCGCTGGTGGCGTGGGGCGAGGGGATGATGTTCTCCTGCGTGGCCGGCTCGTACCACGCGTCCGTGCCCACCCTGGAGGAGCTGCACAAGGGCTGCGGCGAGCTGCTGCGGGGCATGCTCGGCCGATAACACGTGGTAGCCGCCCCGAGCCCTGCGCCAGGATGACCACCATGACGACACCTGAGCGCACCGTGCCCTCCACCACGGCCGACGAACGCAGCATGCTGGAGGAATGGCTGGACTTCCACCGCGAGACCCTGGCCGGGAAGTGCGCCGGGTTGACGGAGGAGCAGCTCGGAGAGGCCAGCGTGGCGCCCTCGGAGCTCTCGCTGCTCGGCCTCACGCGGCACATGGCGGAGGTCGAGCGGCACTGGTTCCGCAGGATCCTCATCGGAGAGGACCCCGGCGGCATCTACGACAGCGAAGAGGACCCGGACGGGGACTTCCATCATGGAGAGACCGACACCTGGGCCGAGGCGCATGACACCTGGCAGGCGGAGATCGCCCGGGCCCGCGAAATCGCCGCCGGCCTGACGCTGGACGATCTCTCGACCGGCCCTCACCGCGCCGGGAAGACGTTCAACCTCCGCTGGATCTACGTCCATATGATCGAGGAGTACGCCCGCCACAACGGGCACGCCGACCTCATCAGGGAGCGGATCGACGGCGCGACCGGCGCGTAAGCCCTGTCCGGGCGATCACACCGGACTGGACCCGGGTATCACTCGTGCGGGCCAATCCCGGCCCGCGGATTCCCCAACGGGCGCGTGCGTCCAGCAGAGTTGCCAAGGTGCATCGAACCAGAACCACGACAGCTCTCCTGGCGATCCTGGCCGTCTCGGCCGTCTCCGGCTGTGTGACGGTCCAGGCCCGCCCCTCACCGGCGAGCCTGCCCGCGCGGACCGGGGTCTCCCGCGGCGTGGCACCGCAGATCGTCCAGTCACCCGTCCGCGAGGCGCTGGAAGCGGCCCTGCCGCCCGCGCCCGCGTCCCGGCAGGAACCGTCCGCTCCCCCGGCGGCTCGCGACCAGGCGGCCGACGCTCCCGCCGCGGACCCCGCGCGCCGTCCTCGGCACACGTCTCCGGAGGGGACGGATCCGGCCCTGCCGGTGCCGTCGACCGGGATCGTTCCGGCACCGGTCGTCGGCACCGGAGACGTGTGCGCGCTCGGGCAGGGATTCGGCGGCTGGCGCCCGGACAGCCCCGAGGCGCGCATCTGCCGCCAGACCTACGGCTGACGTCCTCCGGGCGCGCTAGCCACTGTCACCCAGCCGCGACTCGAGACGTTCGATAGCCGCGCGGACCCCGTTGCCGTACGGATCGTCCGCCAGCGCGCCCGAGGCGGCCCAAGCCCGGTCGAGATGGATCCGGGCCGCCTCGGGGCGGTGCAGTTTCACATAGTCGGCGGCCAGATTGAGATGGAGCGAGGGATAGAAGCCGCGCAGCGCGACGGACTCGTCGTGCTGCGCGAGCCGCTCCCCGCCGGCCTCCTCGGCGGCGGCCAGCGCCCTCAGGTCCCAGGCCAGCTCGTCACCGGGGTCGTCCTGGGTGTCGGCCATGTAGTGCGCGAGCGTGCAACGGTACAGCGGGTCGCCGTGCTCACCCAGCTCCGCCCACAGCTCCCCGAGGCGATTGCGGGCCTCCCCGCGGTCACCGCCGTGCAGGAGCATGATCGCCTGCCCGATCCTGGTCATGACGGCGTCCTCCGACGCCTCCTGCTGCTGGGTCACCGCGGCCTCCCGGACCGTCGTCCACTCATCCGACGGTCCGACGCTAACCGCAGCCACCGGCAATTCCCCTCAGGCTCGGGCGGCGATCTCGCGGCCGGTCATCCCAGGTCGGGAATCCGCCAGTCGATCGGCTCGTGTCCCTGGGCGGCGATCGCCTCGTTGATCCGGGTGAAGGGGCGGGAGCCGTAGAACTTCTTCGCCGACAGGGGGGAAGGGTGTGCGCCCTTCACGACCACGTGGCGCTCCTCGTCGATCAGCGGCAGCTTCTTCTGCGCGTAATTCCCCCAGAGCACGAAGACCGCCGGGTCGGGCCGCGAGGCCACCGCTCGGATGACCGCGTCGGTGAACTTCTCCCACCCCTTGCCCTTGTGGGAATTGGCCTCGCCGGCTCGTACCGTCAGGACCGCGTTGAGCAGCAGCACACCCTGCTCGGCCCACGGCATCAGATAGCCGTTGTCCGGCACGGGGAGGCCCAGCTCGTCGTGCATCTCCTTGTAGATGTTCCGGAGCGAGGGCGGGGTCTTGACGCCCGGCCGCACCGAGAAGCACAGCCCGTGCCCCTGACCCTCGCCGTGGTACGGGTCCTGGCCGAGGACCAGGACCTTGACCTGCTCGTACGGCGTGGCGTCCAGCGCGGCGAAGACCTCCTCGCGCGGCGGATAGACCGGACCCTTGGCCCGCTCCTCCTCGACGAACTCGGTGAGCTCCTTGAAGTAGGGCTTCTGCAGCTCTTCGCCGAGGACGCCGCGCCAGGACTCGGGCAGCAGGTCGGTGTCGGTCACGTCAAAAACCTCCGGATCGCGATCGGTTCTCGACCACAGAACCTACCTGCGCCCACTGACAATCGTTCCTACCAGCTGGTCTTCCGGTGCAGCTCCCACATCTGCATGACCGTCTGCGGGTCCAGTGCACGCTCTCCGCCCGCGATCTCGTCGCTGGCCGCGATGTACGTCTTGCCCTGCCACAGCGGCAGCAGCCGGACGTCCTTGGCGATGATCTTCTGGGCGGTGTGGAACTGGTCACTCACCGCGCCGCGGTCCGGCTGCCGGCGGGACTTCGGCAGCAGCTCGTCCAGGATCTCCCGCTGCTCGTACGGCGTACCGACCGCGTTCTCCTTGCCGACGAAGGGCGCGATGAAGTTGTCCGGGTCGGGGAAGTCGGGGTTCCAGCCGCGGCCGAAGACCGGGAACTCGCCCTGCTGAAAGCCCTTCGTGTACTCCTTCCACGTCGGCCGGCTCTTGAGGGTGACCTTGAACAGCTTGGAGTCCTCCAGCTGGCGCCTGATCTCCTCGAACTCCGGCTTGGTGGACGAACCGTAGCGGTCCGTGGTGTACCACAGCGTCAGCGCCACCGGCTCGTTGATCCCCGCCTCGCGCAGAATCTGGCCGGCCTTCTCCGCGCTCGGCGAGCCGAAGGAGTCGAAGAACGGTGTGGTGTGCCCGGCCACACCCTTGGGAATCATGGAGTAGAGGGGTTCGGCCGTGCCCATGTAGGCCTTCGCCACCAGGGCGTCACGGTCGATGACCTGCGCGACGGCCTTGCGTACGGCCGGGTTGCCCGCCGCAGGGTCCTTCGGGTTGAACACCAGGAAGCGGATCTCGGAGCCCACGGTCTCGATGAGCTGGAGCTTGGTCTCGCCCTCCTTCTCCTTCCCTTGCCGGTCCTCGATGGCAAGGACTTCCTCGGCGGTGAGACCGCGGTACGTCAGATCGATCTGCTGCGCCTCCAGCGCCTGCATCAGGGCTCCGGACTCCTTGAAGTACCGGATGGTGACAGCCTCGTTCCTGCGCTTAGCGAAGCCCTTGTAGTCGTGATTCGCCGCCAGTTCCGCCGAGGAGTCCGGGTCGTACGACTTCAGTACGTACGGTCCTGATCCGGTCACTCGGTCGTCCTCGCGCAGCCGGTCCGCCGGGTACTCCTTCGGGGCCACGATCGACATGGCGGGGGTGGCGAGAACGAACGGGAACGTCGCGTCGGCCTTGTTGAGGTGGAAGGTGACGGTGCTCTCACCTTCCGTCTCCACCCTGTCGAGACTGCCGAGCAGCCCCTTGGGACCAGCTTTGACGTCGATCTTCACGATACGGTCGATGGAGTGCTTCACCGCCTCGGCATCGAGCCGTTCCCCGTCGGAGAATTTCAACCCCTCGCGGAGCATGCACTGAAATGTCTTGTTCGAGGCATCCGTGAATTCACACTTCTTGGCCGCATCGGGCTGGGGAGTGGTACTCCCGGTGGGGAAACTCAGCAGCGTCTGGAAGACGTTCCGGAACAGCTCCCACGATCCGTCCCACGATGCGGCCGGATCGAGCGTGCTGGGCACACTGGTCGAACCGACGATGATCTTCTGTTCCGCGTCCGAGCCACCGCCCGGCAGCAGTCCGCACCCGGCGAGCAGGGATATGGACGCAAGGGCCGCAATGGCCTGCAGACTGGTCCGATTGAACACGCGCACGCTCCTCGATCAGCCATGGGTCGGCAGACCATACCGCAGCGCCCCGCGCGAACAACTCACAGGTTCGGCGGGGCACTTGGGGAAACTGAGGCGAAAGCGTGTCAGCTCACACCGGCATTCAGGAAAATACCCCCGTCCACGACCAGTGTCTGTCCGGTAATCCATGCGGACTGTTCGGATGTCAGGAACGCGGCAGCGCCCCCGATGTCCGAGGGAACGCCGAGACGGCCCAGTGGATAGCCCGCCGCGGCCTCCTCCTCACGCCCTTCGTAGAGCGCCGCGGCGAATTTGGTCCTGACCACTGCCGGAGCGATGGCATTGACCCGGACACCCGGCGCGAACTCGTGCGCCAGCTGCAGGGTCAGATTGATCATCGCCGCCTTGCTCATGCCGTACGCGCCGACGAAGGGCGAGGCGGAGACTCCGGCGATCGAGGCGATATTGACGATCGCCCCGCCGTTCTCCTTCTGCCACGTCTTCCAGGTCTGCTGCGCGAAGCCGAGTGCCGAGATGACATTGGTCTCGTACACCTTGCGGGCCACACCCAGGTCGAGCTCGGCCATCGGGCCGAACACCGGGTTGGTGCCGGCGTTGTTGACCAGGTAGTCGAGCCGCCCGAAGACCTCCATGGTGTGCTCGACGGCGACAGCCTGGTGTGCCTCGTCGTGGGCCTTGCCCGCGACGGCGATCACCCGGTCCGTGCCGAGCTTCTCCACGGCCTCCTTGAGCGCGTCCTCGTTGCGCCCGGTGATGCACACCCGGTCGCCGCGCGCGATGAACGCCTCGGCGATGCCGTATCCGATGCCGCGGCTGGCGCCGGTGATCAGGGCGACCCTGCCGCTGTCCTGAACGGTCATGTCCTCGTCTCCCGACTAGTCGAGCGGCCCGCCGGCCACGTACAGCACCTGGCCGGACACGAAGCCGGCGGCGTCGCCGGTGAAGAACGCGATGGCGTCGGCCACGTCCTCGGGGCGGCCGACGCGCTGCACCGGGATCTGGCCGGCCGCGGCGGCCTGGAACTGCTCGAAGCCCATGCCGACGCGGGCCGCCGTCTGGGCGGTCATCTCGGTGACGATGAAGCCGGGGGCGACCGCGTTGGCGGTGACGCCGAACTTTCCGAGCTCGATGGCGAGGGTCTTGGTGAAGCCCTGGAGGCCGGCCTTGGCGGCGGAGTAGTTGGCCTGGCCGCGGTTGCCGAGCGCCGAGCTGCTGGAAAGGCTGACGATACGGCCGAACTTCGCGTCCACCATGTACTTCTGGACGGCCCTCGCCATCAGGAACGCGCCCCGCAGGTGCACGTTCATCACGGTGTCCCAGTCGGATTCGCTCATCTTGAAGAGCAGGTTGTCGCGGAGGACTCCGGCGTTGTTCACCAGGATCGTGGGCGCGCCCAGCTCGGTGGCCACACGCTCCACCGCTGCGGCCACCTGGTCGCTGTCGCAGACGTCGCAGCCGACGGCGACCGCCCGTCCGCCGGCCGAGGTGATCTTCTCGACGGTGTCCTTGCAGGCCGTCTCGTCGAGGTCGAGTACGGCGACGGCGCGACCCTCGGCCGCCAGGCGTACGGCGGTGGCGGCGCCGATGCCCCGCGCCCCTCCCGTCACGATGGCGACGCGCTGCTCAGTGGTGGACATGCTGGTTCTCCTCGCCCTTGGGATGCGGCTCTCGCGGTACGGCCCGGAGGTGAGCGACCGCTTAGCACCTTCAGCAGACGAGACGCTAGAAGCCCTGGCACCCGGTGTCAACGGCCCACCGGGTGCGGCGGAAGAGAGCTCCCCCGGAAGCCCGCTCAGCGCACCAGCAGATCGAGCAGGCGTTCCACCTCGGCCTCCGGATCCGCCGTCAGCCCCGTGTGCACCGGGCCCGGCTGGACCACCGTGGAGCGCGGCGCGATCAGCCAGCGAAAACGTCGGCCCGCGTCGTCGCGCGCCGCCTGTCCGGCCTCCTCACCCCCGCGGCAGACCCCCTCCACCGCGTGCAGTGCGGCCCGCACCCCCGCGACATCCGCCTGCGGATCCAGCGCCCGCAGCTTGTTCTCGTCGAGATGGGTCCTGGCCGCCACGAAGGTCCTGGCCCGGCAGTAGACGATCACACCGGCGTTGAAGCACTCGCCGCGCTCCACGCGGGGCACGACACGCACCAGCGCGTACTCGAAGACGTCACGATCGCTCACTTGCCGCTGTCCTTGCTCTTCTTCTCATGGGGCCACGGGTCGGTCAGCAGCCAGCCCGGCGGCAGCGACCGCTTCCGCGGGCTCGGTTCGCCCAGCGTGATCCGCTCATGGATGGTCGCCACGCGGGGCAGCAGCGCCTCGACATAGGCGCGCCGCACCGCGTCGGTGGTGTCGAAGCCGGGCTCGTCGGCCAGCCATGCGTCGGGCACTTCGGCGGCGACCTCGGTGAGCAGCTCCTCGGTGACGAGCGGCGCGAGGTCGGCGGCGGCAGCGGAGAGGTCCGGGCCGAAGGGCGCGAGCGCGTGGTCCGAGGCGTTGTACGGCTTCGCCGCGGCGGCCTTGGCGGTCGGCCAGTTGTGGTGCCAGATCATCGTGGCGCCGTGGTCGATGAGCCACAGGTCACCGTGCCACACCAGCATGTTCGGATTGCGCCAGGAGCGGTCGACATTGTTGATCAGCGCGTCGAACCAGACGACCTTGCCGGCCTCCTTGGGATCGACCTCGTAGGCGAGCGGGTCGAAGCCGATCGAGCCGGGCAGATAGTCCATCCCCAGGTTCAGCCCGCCGCTCGCCTTGAGCAGCTCCTGCACCTCCTGGTCCGGCTCGGCAAGACCGATCACCGGGTCGAGCTGGATGGTCACCAGCTCGGGAATGCGCAGTCCCAGGCGGCGGGCGAGCCGACCGCAGATGACTTCGGCGACCAGCGTCTTGCGGCCCTGTCCCGCTCCGGTGAATTTCATGACATATGTACCGAGATCGTCGGCCTCGACGATGCCCGGGAGCGAGCCGCCCTCACGCAAGGGCGTGACATAGCGGGTTGCGATCACTTCTGAGAGCATTTCCCCAGGCTATCCGGCGGTCGAGCTTCACAATCCGGGTCCGCAGGGCGGCGTCGAGTGCGGTGCAGGTCTCGGTGTGGTGCAGGTAGGCGAGGCCGAGTGGGGCGATGCTCGCGACGAGTGTGGTGTACGTGGCGTACGGGTCGGTCTCCGCCAGGTCGCCGAAGGCGTTGCCGGGTGAGATGCGCAGGCCGGTGCGGTGGGGGCCGATGGCCTCGGCGACGGCGCGGGGGACCGCGACGGTCAGCCGGGTGCGGCCGGCGGGGTCGCCGCCCCAGCGGTCGGTGCGGGTGTTGGCGTTGTCGGCGAGGAACTGGTGCAGCAGGTAGCCGTTGGCGGCGTGGATCTCCACGCCGTCCATTCCGGCGGCCACCGCCCGGCCCGCCGCGCGGGCGAAGGCGGTAACGATGCCTTTGATCTGGCCGTCGGTGAGGGCGCGGGGGGTGACGGCGGGCACGCGGCCCGCCGGGGTGTGGACGAGTGCGCGGGCGGCGAGGGCGCTCGGGGCGACCGGATGGGTACCTGGGGGCAGGAAGTCCGGGTGGGCGAGTCGGCCGGCGTGCATGAGCTGGAGGAAGATCCGGCCGCCGCGCTCGTGTACGGCGTCGGCGACCGCCGCCCAGCCGTCCTGGTGCGCGTCGGTGAACAGGCCCGGCGCGTCCGCGACGGGTTGAGTGCCCTCGGCGACGATGAGGCCGGCCGTGGCGCGCTGCCCGTAGTACTTCGCCATGAGGGCAGCGGTGGCGAGCCCGTGAGGGAGCGCAGCAGCCGCCCGGCTCACGCCGGTCAGACCCCGAGCCGCCTGGTCAGGGCACGGCGCCAGAACAGCAGGGCCGCGCCGGTCAGCAGCGCCGCGGCGGCCATGCCCAGGAAGAAGCCGGGGCCCGGGACCCGGTCGCCGGAGACCTTCAGGGCGTTGCCGCCGATGCCGCCGCCGAGGGCGCCGGAGAGCCAGAACAGGCCGACCATCTGGTTGACGAAGGTGGCCGGGGCGATCGCCGTGGAGGCGCTCATGCCGACCGGTCCGAAGGAGACCTCCCCTGCCGCGAGCAGCAGGAAGGCGAGGAGCAGCCACAGCGGCGACACCCGTGCGCCACCGTCGGCCAGTGTCGCGGCGGACGCCATCACCACGTAGGAGGCGGCGACGGCCCCCATGCCGACGGCGTACTTGGCGGCGGTCGGCAGCCGGTCGCCCGCGCGGGTCCACAGCCAGGCGAGCAGCGGCGCGAACACCAGGACGAACAGCGGGATCGCCGACTGGAACCAGCTGGCGGGCACGGTCCGGCCGAACACCTCACGGTCGGTGGCGTGCTTGGCGAACAGCGCGAAGGAGGAGCCGGCCTGCAGGAACAGCGCCCAGAAGACGGCCGAGACGAGGAAGAGCCACACGTACGTGCGGACCCGGACGCGGTCCAGGACGTTCAGCGCCGGGTTGCGCAGCAGGCGCCAGAAGCAGATCGCCGGCGCGGCCACACACAACGGGCCGATCAGCGCCATGACATGGGGCAGCCGGAAGGTGCCGAGGGCGGCGTCGGTGCCGAAGCCGAGGACGACCAGGGCCGCGGCGCCGAGCGCGACGCGCAGCACCCGGCCGCGCTCGGCGGACGTGGCGGCGCGTTCCGGCTCCCGGCCGACGGCCCCGAAGTGCCGGGCACCGCGCACGTACTGCAGCAGTCCGAGGCCCATGCCGACGGCGGCGGCGCCGAAGCCGAGGTGCCAGTTCACGCCCTCGCCGAGAGCGCCCACGACGATCGGTGCGATCAGGGCGCTGACCTGGACGCTCATGTAGAAGATGGCGAAGCCGGCGTCGCGCCCGGCGCGGTCCTTGCGGTCGTAGAAGGCGCTGAGCAGGCCGGCCATGTTGGGCTTCAGCAGTCCGGTGCCGCCGGCGATCAGCAGCAGGCCGGGGTAGACGGAGCCGGTGACCGGTACGGCCATCGACACATGGCCGAGGGCGATCAGGACGCCGCCGTACAGCACGGCGCGCCGCGCGCCGAGGATGCGGTCGCCGATCCAGCCGCCGGGCAGGGAGGACAGGAAGACGGTGGCCATGTAGGCGCCGAAGAGGACCGCGGCGTCGCCGGCGGACATGCCGAGGCCGCCCTGTGCCGTGTCCTCCGTCGCGTACAGCACGAGGAGCGCGGTCATCCCTTAGAAACTGAACCGCTCCCAGACGTCGGTGAGGAAGAGCGTGGTGAACCCGCGCGGCCGGCCCGGCAGCCCGGTGCGCAGATCGGGGTCCGTCTGCGAGTCGGTGCCGGTCTGCCGGAACCGCCGGCCGGCGGCGGGCGTTCGGATCGGGGCGGCCATGGTTTCCTCCCTGCGGACGTCGGACGGTCGCCCGGTGAATCTGACCGCAGGGCTTCGGGGACGGCTCGAGGACCGCTCGGGGCCCCAGGGGTGTCTCGGGGCATGAGCGCGGCGCCCGGCCGGGGGATGTACCGGGCGCCGCGGATCGAGGGGACGGGCAGGCACGCAGGGGGCGTTCGGCGGCCCGGAGTCAGGCCGCGCCCTGGACTCCGGGAGCCGGCCCTGCCCCGGGGTCCGCACCCCGGGAGCCGTTTCCCTCGCCCCTGAAGGAAACGCGGTGCCGCTCGGAGCTCGCTCGCGCGCGGCTCGCCCGTCCGGTGCGTCGCCTAGTCCGGTCGGTTGCCAGCCTTTCCGCCGACCTGGTAGGGGGTGGTGACGTTCTCGTACGCGACGTGCATCACCATCCCGAGCTGGGCGTGGCCGAAGTTGTGGCAGTGGTCCATCCAGATGCCCGGGTTGTCGGCCTTGAACGCGACCTCCCACTCCTCGCCCGGGCGGACGAGGACGGTGTCCTGCCAGATCGGGCTGCCGGTCAGGGGCTTGCCGTTGTGGCTGAGCACCAGGACGTGATGGCCGTGCAGGTGCATCGGGTGGTCCTCCTGGCCGCGGTTGAGGAACCGGACCCGGATCAGCTCGCCCTCCTTGACCATGAGCATCGGGGCGTCGGGGAAGACCCGGCCGTTGATGGTCTGCCGGAGCGCGAAGCCGCCGTCGTAGAAACCCAGCCAGTCGTCGAGGACCAGGTCGAACTTCCGGTCGTACGTGCTGCCCGCGCCGAACGGCTGGGAAGCGGGCCGGCCGTACGAGGTCTTGTCGAACTCCTCACCGCCGAAGTTCGGCGCGAGGCTGCCCTTGCCGTCCGCGGAGAAGGCGATGCCCGCGTCCGGCGCGTCCTCAAAGGCCAGCCGGACGGGCGTGCTCGGCATGGTGAACTCGACGTCGAGGCGTCCGGCGCCGGCCGTCACGAGCCGGCGTCCGGTCAGTTCGCCCGGCTCGTTGATGTCCATGCCGTCGATCGCGGTGACCTTGTACGGGACGCCGGTGAGCGTGAAGACCCGGGTCACGATGTCGCTGTTGACCAGGCGGAGCCGGACCTTCTGCCCGGGGCTCGCCGTGCGGTGGTCCAGGACGTCCGAGGTGCCGAGGGCGGTCACGGGGCCCCGGGAGGTGTCCCAGGTGTGGGCCTGGACGGTGACGTCCTGGTCGACCGGCCGGAGCGGCTGCGCGGGGTCGATCACCATCGGGCCGAACAGACCGCGCTGCACCTCCTCGGAGGACGCCTGGTGGGAGTGGTACCAGAAGGTGCCGCGCTCCTTCACCCGGAACCGGTAGGTGTACGTGCCTCCGGGCTGGACGGCGTCCTGGGTGACGCCGGCCACGCCGTCCTCGCCGTTGGGGACGTCCAGACCGTGCCAGTGCGTGCTGACCGGGGTGTCCTTGAGCTTGTTGACCAGCGTGATCTCGACGAGCTCGCCCTGCTTCATGCGCAGTTCGGGGCCCGGGATCTGTCCGTTGAACGTCCAGGCGTCGACGGTCCGGCCGGAGGCGAGCTCGATCTTCGCCTCCTGCGCGGTGAGGGTGTAGCGGCGGTCCGGGGTGCCCGTCGTGGGGCCCTTGAGGTCGTCCACGCTGACGGCGCCCGCTCCCGCCGCCTGGCCGGTGCCGTGGCCGGTGCCCTGACCGTGCAGGCTGACGGGGTCGGCGGAGGTGCCGTGGTGGCCCTCGTGCCCGGCGGCGAACGTGGAGCCGCCGCCGTAGTCCATGGTGCCCTTCATCATGGAGAAGGTGTCCGGGAACCTGCTGCGCTGGGACTCGAGGGTGAGCGCGGTGCCGATCACGGCGAGGACCACGACGGCCGTGCCGAGCCGTACCGCCAGCGTCCGGCCACGCCGCCGCTGTACCGGTACGCGGCCGCTCAGCCGGTCGGCCCGGCGGCGTGCCCGGACGGCGAGCCACAGCGCGCCGGCCACCAGGATCAGGCCGTACACCGGGTAGTTGAGCCCGGGCGACCGGTCCGGCGGGAGGAACTTCTCGAAGAAGCCGCCGCCGGCGCCGAAGGCGGCCAGCTGCGGCGGGACGGTGATCCGCGGCGCCGCCATCGCCACGGCCTCGTCGGGGCCGCTGCGCCGGGCCGCTCCGAGCACCCGCGGGAGGCTGAGCACCAGCGTGGCGAGCACTCCGGGCAGGAGCAGCAGCAGCGTGGTGATGACGCGCCGGTCGCCGACCAGTGCCCAGTCGAGCTGGGCCATGAGGGAGAAGGTCAGCAGCCGGCCGGCCGCTAGCAGTAAGCCGAGCAGCGTGAACACGGAGGCGATCCGGGCTCCGCGGCGCAGCCGCCTCGTGTCCGGGCGGGTGGCCAGCCGCCGGACGGTGAGCGCGGCCAGCAGCCAGACCGGGAACAGCACGAGTTGGAGGATGAAGTCGAAGATGGAGATAGCGAGATACATTCCCTGCTCCGATCGGTGAGACAGGCCCGGGGGCGCTCACGGGCCCTCGGGCCTGTCTCTTGACGGGTGTGTGGTGGTCAGGCCCGGTCGATGGTCAGGGCACTGGCTCCGCCGAGCACCTCGATGTCGTAGCGGTCCTCGGTGGTGTCGTAGGTGGGGCTGGCGAAGGTGGTGCCGCCGCCGGCGGCGCCCAGGTGCTGGGTGTCGAAGGTGAGCTGGGAGGCGCCGCCGCTGACGGCGATCCGCGCCGCGACGTCCTGGGGACGGCGCAGGCTGACGTTGCTGACGCCGCCGGCGACCCGGATGCGGACCGTGCCGCGCGGCCGGGGCAGGGAGACGGAGACGTGGCTGGCGCCGGTGCCGAGGTCGAGCCGGCTCAGCACGATCCCGGACAGGTCCGCGGTCAGCCGTCCGGTGCCGCCGTCGACCTCGATCGCCCAGGCCACGGTCGGGTGGATGGTGAGGCTGCCGCTGTGCCGGCGGACCGAGAAGGGGTGCAGCCGCCGCGGGTAGCGGACGGTGACCACGCCGCCGGTGGTGTCGATCTCCGGGACGAGACCGGAGAACCGGCCCTGGTACAGGTGGTCGCTGTCCTTCGGCTCGGCGGCCAGCGTCAGCTCGGACGCGCCGCCGACGAACTTCAGGAGTCCGCTGGTGACCGGGCCGAGCGGGCCGCTGAACGTCTTCTCCTGGGTGGTGGTCATCGGTCAGTTCCTTCCGTTCTCGGCGCGGTCGAGGACGCGCGCCAGGATTTCTTCGAGCTGCTCCTGCGGCCGGTCGACCGCGTCGGCGGACCGCCAGGCGACGAAGCCGTCGGGGCGCACGAGCACCGCCCCTTCGGGGCCCACCCCGTAGCGGGCGGCCCATTCACCGTCCGGCTCGGAGACGTACTCCCCGCCGATCCGGTACACGTCGAGGTCGACGCCGAGCCGCTGGGCGGCGGGTCCCGCGGCGTGCTCCCAGTCCGTGCCGCGCGGGCCGGTGAGCAGCACGGGCGCCTCGCCGAACAGGTCGAAGACGGACAGCTCCTTGCCGCGGCAGCGCACGGTGACGTGCGGGGCCCGAGTGCCGGGCCGGCCGAGCGTGCGCGGGTCGAGGGCGGGCGGCAGGTCCGTCCCGTCCTCGGGGAGCAGGGCGCCGCTCGGGTAGCGCTGGCCGAGGATGGCGGCCGCGTAGCTGACCCGGTCGTCGTCCTGCCCGTCGTGCGAGCGCTCCTGGAGCTCGGCGAGCGCGTAGTCGATGGTGAAGCGGGCGACCGGGCGGCGCTCGGCCTCGTACGTGTCGAGCAGCGCCGGGCCGGCCGTGCGGTCGAGGACCGCGGCAAGCTTCCAGGCGAGGTTGTCCGCGTCCTGGATGCCGGTCGCGGCGCCGAAGGCCCCGGTGGGCGGCATGGTGTGAGCGGCGTCGCCGACGAGGAACGCCCGGCCCTCGCGGTAGCGCTCGGCGAGGCCGGCGGAGATCTCGAAGCCGAGGATCTTCTGTCCGGTCTTCTCGACCTGCACCTCCAGGCCCTCGACGTCGAGGTCGGGCACGCCGACAGCGGCCCGGATCGCGTCGATGCAGCGGGCCTCGTCGAAGTCCTCGAGCCGCTCGCCGCGCTCGGGGTGGTACGGCGTGTAGAAGACCCAGCGGGAGCCGTCCAGCGGCATCAGCAGGGTGCCGGTGTCGGGCTGGTCGAAGTAGCCGAGGCCGAGGTCACGGCCGCGCAGCGGTGCGGTCAGGTCGGCCTTGAAGACCACGCTGACGGTGTGGATGAGCGTGCCCGGGCCCTCGACGGGGATGCCGAGGGTCTCCCGGACGGTGCTGCGGACGCCGTCGGCGCCGATCAGGTACTGGGCGTGGACGGTGGTCTCCGCGCCGGTGGCGGTGTCGCGGAGGGTCGCGACGACGCCGTCCTCGTTCTGCTCGAAGCCGGCGAGCTCGGTGGACCAGCGCAGGTCCGCGCCGAGCTCGGCGGCGCGCCGGGCGACGAGGCGCTCGAGCCGGTCCTGGTCTATGGAGCACCAGGTGCAGGGGGTGACCTCGGAGGTGAGCTCCGGCGCCTCGTCCTGCATGGGGGCGGAGAAGATCTCCGGCCCGGCCAGGGTCTCGGCGCGGACCATCAGCTTCTCGCTGAGCTCGGAGGTGAGGGAACGGTCGGCGAAGATCTCCTCCTCCAGGTCGGCCGCCCGGAAGATCTCGACCGTTCGGGGGTTGACGACCCGGGCGCGGGGGTGGCCCAGGGCGCCGGGGTGGCGCTCGACGAGAAGGGGGCGGATGCCCCGGCGGGCCAGGAACAGTGCGGTCGACAGTCCGACCACGGCGCCGCCGACGATGAGGACGGGTGTCTGCTCGGTGGGAGGGGGTGTCATGGTGCCTCTCCGTTCGGGGACGTCCCGCCGTGCGGGACGTCCGGTGGTCCGGTCGTGCGAGTCGTACGGTCGGGCCGAGACCTACGGTCGTGGGCCGGCCTTACGGTCGTCGGCCGGCCGTACGGTCATGGGCTCGCGCCGTGCGGTCGTGGGCTCAGGCCGTACTGGGCTCGGCCACGCCGGGGCCGGCCGGCTCGCCGCCGGGCTCGGCGGTGTCGTCCCAGGACTCCGCGTGGTGGTTGGCCTGCTTGGGCAGCAGCAGGACCAGCAGGAGGACCAGGGCGGTCAGGCCGAGCTGGGCGAGGATGGTGCGCTGCAGCGCGGTGGAGAACACCTCCCGGCGGGCGTCCTGGGCGGCGGCGCCGATGGCGGCACCGGCCTGCGGGTCGCTCACCTTGGTCAGCGGCGCGCAGCTGGCCGGCTCGACCGTCGGGTCCTTGGACTTGGTGCGCTCGGTGAAGCAGGTCTCGAAGGCGTCGGTGAGCCGGCGCTGCTGGTCCTTGGAGACGTGGACCTGGACGAGCGCCGTGCGCAGCTGCCCGCCCGCGTCCTTGGCGGCCGTGTCGGCCGATCCGCCGAGGAAGCCGAGGAAGATCGCGCCGATGACCGCGATGCCGAGGGCGCCGCCGACCTGCTGGAAGGCGTTGACCACACCGGATCCGGCGCCGGCGTGCTCCGGCGGGACGTCGGTCAGGATGAAGTCCAGGATCGGGGCGATGATCATGCCCATGCCGAGCCCGCCGACCAGGAGCGCAGGCAGCAACGACCAGGAGCCGATCTCGTCGCCGCGCAGCTGGATGGTGAGCGAGATCCCGGCCAGGCCGGCGGCGAGCAGCACCGCGCCGATGACCATGACCTTGCGGCCCAGCTTGGCGGTGAGCACGGTGGCGGAGAACGCCGCGCCGAAGCTGACGCCGAAGGACCAGGGCACTCCGGTCAGACCGGCCCGCAGCGCGGAGAAGCCGAGGCCGTTCTGCAGGAAGAGGATGAAGATCAGGAAGTGGCCGATGGTCACCGCGAAGAACACCGTGTTGGCGACGATGCCGGCGGTGAAGGAGCGGTTGCGGAACATGCTCGGCACGATGAGGCCCGGGCGGCCCTGGCCGGCCAGGCGTCGCTGGTACGTCCAGAAGAGGGCGAGCACCGGCACGGAGGCCGCCATGGCGACGAAGGTCCAGACGGGCCAGTCCAGCTCACGGCCCTGGACGAGCGGGAGGAGCAGCAGCAGGAGGCCAGCGGTGAGCAGCAGGGTGCCGGTCACGTCCACCTTGATCGCCTCGGACGACTTGGACTCGCGGATCACCGAGGAGGCGGCGAGGAAGAGCAGGACGCCGACCGGGAGGTTGATCAGGAAGACCATGCGCCAGCCCTGGTCGAACAGGTCGGCGTCGATGAGCAGCGCGCCGATGATCGGGCCGCCGACCGTGGCCAGGCCGGCCACGCCGCCGAAGGCGCCGAGGGCCGCGCCGCGCTCCTTGGGCGGGAAGGCCGCGGTGATGATGGACAGCACCTGGGGCACCATGAGCGCCGCCATTGCGCCCTGCAGCACCCGGGCGCCCACGAGCATCCCCGGACTGCCGGCGAAGCCGCACAGCGCGGAGGCGACGGCGAAGCCGGCCACGCCTGTGAGGAAGAGCTTCTTGCGGCCGTACATGTCGCCGAGCCGGCCGCCGGGGATCAGCAGGACGGCGAAGGACAGCAGGTAGCCGGCGACCACCCACTGGACCATCGCGTAGCCGGTGCCGAGGTCGGCCTGGATGGACGGGAGGGCGACGTTGACGATCGTGGAGTCGAGGAGGTCCATGAACGCGGCGAAGAGCACCACGATCAGCGCGACCTTCCGCTTCGGGTCTCCCTCGACGGCCGGTGCCGTCGCGGACGTGTTCGACATGGCGCACCTCTCTTTGATCTAGACTGCGCAAGACAATCAGGAACTCGGATGCTTACTAGACGGGAGTCTTCCCGGCTCGTTATCTCAGCAACTAAGATAACGATGAAGCTAGATAAATGGAAGGGCGGGACGTATGTCAAGTGCGGAACGTGCAGAACTGGCCGCGGCCGTGGATCAGGAGCTGCGGACCCTGGTGAGCCGGTCGGTGCTCTTCCACCAGGCCGTCGCCGACCGGCTCGGCCTGAGCGTCCTCGACCTGAACTGTCTCGGTGCGCTGGTGGCCCGCGGCCCGATGGCGGCCGGGCAGCTGGCCGAGGAGAACGGGGTGACCACCGGAGCCATCACCGGCGTCATCGACCGCCTGGAGGCGGCCGGTCATGTCCGTCGTGACCGGGATCCGAAGGACCGTCGGCGCGTGCTCGTCACGCCGATGCCCAACCTGGAGGCGAAGGTCTTTCCGCTGTTCGAGTCGCTCGGCAGTTCGCTCGCCGAGCTGTGCGAGCGCTTTACCGAGGGCGAGCTGGAGACCGTGCTCGAGTTCGTGCGGGCCGCCGGCCCGATCACCCACGAGGAGGCGGTGAAGCTCCGGGCCGGCAAGAGCGCGACCCGGCGGGCGGCCGCCAAGTAAGGCCCCGGGACGGGCGGTTGCGGGCTGGTGCGTCACGAGCGTACGCACCAGCCGCCGCCGCGTCACCCGGGTATTCGGCCGACGACGAGACGCAGCGGGGTGCCGCTCGGGACGACCCCCGCGAACTCGAGCCCGGCCCGCTCGAACATCGCGCCGTACTCCTCCGCCGTACGCTCCCAGCCGCCCATGACCAGCAGCATGTGCAGGTCCATCAGGGCGTCCCAGGGAGTCTCCGGCGGGTCGGCGACCAGCTGCTCGAGGAGCACCACCCGCCCGCCGGGGCGGCCCGCCTTCACGCAGTTGGTCAGCACCGTGTGGCAGGCGTCGTCGTCCCACATGTGCAGCACCTGGCGGATCACGTACACGTCCGCCTCGGGCACGCTCTGGCAGCAGTCGCCCGTCACCAGCTCGGTCCGGGCACCCAGCGGGCCCCCCTCGCGCAGCTCGGGCAGCGCGGCGGAGATCGCGTGCGGCCGGTCGAACAGCACGCCCTTGACCTGTGGGTTGCCCTCGAGGAGCGACTTCAGCAGGCTGCCGTGCCCGCCGCCGACGTCGCACAGGGTGTCCACGCCCGCCAGGTCCAGGGCCGCGACCACGCCCGGGTTCATGGCCCGGGACTGCGCCGCGTACCCCTTGAGGCAGGCCTCGCCGGCCGCGTTGTCGTCCTCGTGGAAGTACGTGAACAGGTCCTTGCCGTACTCCACCTGGAAGGCGCAGTCGCCCGTGCGGACGCTGTCCGCGAGCTTGCCCCACATCTCCCAGCCCCAGTGCGAGCCGGTGAGCATGATGTCCGTCACCGAGCCGGGCGCGTCCGAACGCATCGCCCGCGACATGTCGGTGTGCTCGTACCGGCCGGGAGCGGTCTGACGGAAGATGCGGAAGCCCACCAGGGCCCGCATCAGCCGGGTCAGCGCCGGGACGTCCGCCCCGACGGCCGCCGCGATCTCCTCGACCGAGGCCGGCTGCTCGCCGACCGCGTCCGCGAGCCGCAGCTGGGCCGCCGCCTGCACCACCGCGCTGGCCCACATGCCCCAGCCGAGCTCGGCCACCGCCTGGGCGGGCGGCGGGCCGATCACCGGCGCGCCCTCGCAGGCCGCCACGCGGTCCGCGGTCACGTCACCTGACATCCTCAACCACCTTCGTACACAAGGACCTTGTCAGGCCCGGACGGATTCGATCAGTGCGATGGGGGCCCGCTCGTGGCCGACCAGCGGGAGGCGGCGCGGGCTCTCGAAGCCCGCCTCCGCGAGCAGCCGCCGGTACTCCTCCTCGGTGCGCGCCCGACCGCCGGTGAGCACCATGAACTCGACGTCGTTGGCGTGGACGTGGGAGGAGTGGTCGGTGTACTCCCAGTCGAGCAGCAGCAGCCGGCTGCCCGGGCCGGCGGCCTTGGCGCAGTTGGCGAGCAGCTGCGCGGCCGCGGCGTCGTCGAGGTCGCACAGCACGTTCTTGAGGAGGTAGAGGCTGCCGCCGGCGGGCACCTCGTGCCGGAAGTCCCCGGTCACCAGCTCCACCCGGTCGGTCAGGCCGTGTTGCTCGAAGGTCTTGCGCGCGAAGCCGACCGCCCAGGGCAGGTCGAGCAGCACGCCGCGCGCGCCAGGCTCCTGCTGGAGCAGCCGGGCCAGTACCGTGCCGGGGCTGCCGCCGACGTCGACGATCTCCCGCTCCCCCGCCAGGGCACAGCTGGCGACCAGTGCCTCGGCCGCCTCGACCGAGAGCGAGGCGCAGGTCTCGGCGTAGCTGCGGGCCTCGTCGGGACGGTCGGCGTAGTACTCCCAGTGGTCCACCCCCCACACGGTCCGGGTGGCCGGGCGGCCGGTGCGGACCACGTCGGCGACGAGCTCCCAGGGGCGGGTCATGCCGGGGGCGTTCACGGCGATGGCGAAGCCGCGCAGCGACGGCACGTCGGAGCGCAGCAGCTCACCCGCCGGCGTCAGCTCCCAGCGACGACCGCCACCGGCCGTGGCACCGGCCGCGGCGTCGGCCGTGCGGTTTCCCACACCGTCGGCCGCGCTGTCAGCCGCACCGCCGGCCGGCGCGATCAGCCGGTGCAGCTCGCACACGCGCAGGAAGCGCTCCAGGCTCGGCCGGTGCGCCCCGATCGCCTCCGCGACCTGGTCCGTGGTGCGCGGTCCGGCGCCGAGCACGTCGGCGATACGCAGCTCTGCCATCCCGCGGGCCACCAGACCGGCGGACCACTGGAAGGGCTGGAGTTCCCGCAGCGCTCCCAGCGGACTGAACGGCGCGCTCGGGTCGGTCGCCGCCATCAGTGCCCGCCGTCGACGTAGACGACGTTGCCGGTGATGTTGCCGTTGGCCGAGGAACCCAGGAACAGCGTCGCGTTGACGACGTCCTCGACGGTCGAGAAGTGCAGGAAGGGCATGGCCTTGTTGAGCGCGGCCCGGGCGCCCTCGGCGTCAAGGCCGGAGACCCGGTCGCGCACTTCCTCGGGCAGCTTCTCCAGCAGACCCTCCGTCACCACCGGGCCCGGCGCGACGACGTTGGACAGGATGCCGTGCTCGAAGAGCTCGGTGCCCAGGGTGCGGCTCAGGCCGTGCAGCGCGGACTTGCTGGCGGCGTACCCCTCCGCGCCCTTCAGACCGCGCTTCACGATGGCCGCCGACATGAACACGATCCGGCCGCCGCCGCGGGGCTTCATGGCCGGCAACGTCGCCTGCACGGTGTGGAACGCGCCCTCCACCTCGGCCCGCAGCGGCGGCAGCCAGGCGTCGGCCGGGACCTCGTCGAAGGCGGGCGCGTGCGGGCTGGGGCCGCCGGACGCCGAGGCGTTGACCACGAGCACGTCTATGCCGCCCCACTGCCCGCTCACCTCGGCCACCGCCCGCCGCACGGACTCGGGGTCGGTCAGGTCGAGATGGACGGGGAGCGCCTGCCCGCCGCCGTCCTCGATCTCGGCAGCGACCGCCTTGGCGTTCTCCACGCGGCTGAAGTAGGTGAGCGCGACCTTGGCGCCCTCGCCGGCGAAGGCGCGGGCGAGCGGCCGGCCGATGCCACCGCTGCCGCCGGTGATCAGTACGACCTTGTCCTTCAGGCCGAGTTCCATCGCAAGACTCCCGTCCGTTTCCGGCGGTCCGCCGGTGTCCGTCACATCCGGCCCGCGCCGCGCACACGTGGGCACCGCACCCCAGCTTGGAGATCGCGGCTGGAGTGTCGCTCGAGCGCGTCACCCGAGCGTGGGTCCATCGGGATTCCAGGGCGGATTGAGGTCGCGTCCGGATAGTTCACCGGGCGTGCTCACCAGTCCGGGGCGCGGCCACGACACCACCGGAAAGGAACCGGCGCATGACCAAGACCCGTGAAGAGCAGGGCTCACTGGACCTGAACGGCATCATCCAGCTGGGCATGGCGTTCGGCAGCGCGAAGGTCCTGCTCACCGCGAACGAGCTCGACCTCTTCACCGTGCTGCACGACGGCGGACCGGCCACCGAGGAGGACATCCGGAGCAAGCTCGGCCTGCACGAGCGCGGCGCCCGCGAGTTCCTCAACGCGCTGGTCAAGCTGGGCCTGCTGAAGCGGGACAACGGGCGTTACGGCAACACCGAGGCGGCCGACACCCACCTGGTCAAGGGCCGGCGGACGTACGTCGGGCGGTTCCTCAGCCGCTCCAACAGCGTGCTGTACGGCGCCTGGGGAGGCTTCACCGAGTCGCTGAAGACCGGTGAGTCGCAGATCGAGGGCCACGGCGACGACAACATGTTCAAGCACCTGTACCGCAACGAGGAGCAGATGCGCGACTTCGTCGCCATGATGGACGCGCTCAACTGGGCCGTTGGCCCGGAGCTCGCCAAGGCGTTCGACTGGAGCAAGGTCAAGACCGTCACCGACGTCGGCGGCGCACGGGGCAACCTGGCCGCCACCTTGATCCACGCCCACCCGCACCTGAAGGCCACCGTCTTCGACCTGCCGGCCGTCGAGCCGGCGTACGAGGACCACATCGGCGGCCTCGGCCTCAAGGACAAGATCGCCTTCCACGGCGGCGACTTCTTCGCCGACCCGGTCCCGGAGGCGGACGTCGTCATCATCGGCCACGTGCTCGAGGACTGGTCCCCCGAGCGCCGCAAGCAGCTCATCAAGTCGGCGTTCGACGCCCTCAAGCCGGGCGGCTCGCTGCTGGTCTACGACCCCATGCTGGACGACGAGCTGAGCCCGCTGAACAACCTGCTCACCAGCCTGACCATGCTGGTGGTGACGCACGGCGGATCCGAGTACCGGGTCGACGACTGCCGCTCCTGGATGAAGGAGGCCGGCTTCGCCGAGACCACCGCCGAGCTGCTCGACACCAACGACATCCTCGTCGTCGGCCGCAAGAAGTAACCACGCGCACGGGCGGCACCTCCGCGACTCGACGCCGGAGGGGCTGCCCGCGCGCGCTTTCCCGCCCCCACGCACATTCCCCCCACCTACCTTCCCCCGCTCCTCCCACGCCCGCGCCTCTCCGGGGCGCTGCGCGCCCCGCACCACCACGAAGGGATACCGATGTCGATCGACGAGGCAACGCCGGCGTTCCCCTTCCCGGCGCCGGACACGTTCGAGCCGCCGGAGGAGTTCCGCCGGCTGCGCGAACGGGCTCCGGTGGCCCGGGTGACGCTTCCCACCGGCGACCAGGCCTGGCTTCTGACCCGCTACGCGGACGTGCGCGCGGCCCTGGTCGACCCCCGGCTCAGCCGGGCCGCCGCCGAGGCGCCGGACGCGCCGCGGATGGGCAACACCACCCCCGGGCCGAAGACCATCCTGGGCATGGACGCCCCGGACCACTCGCGGCTGCGCCGCCTGGTGACGCAAGCGTTCACGGCCCGCCGCGTCGAGGCGCTGCGGCCCCGGATCGAGCAGCTCGCCGAGGAGCAGATCCGCCTGGTCCTGGTCGCGCCGCGCCCGGTCGACCTGATGTCCTGCTACGCGCTGAGCCTGCCCATCAAGGTGATCTTCGAGCTGCTGGGGGTGCCGTACGACGACGTCGACCGGCTGCACGCCTGGAGCGAGGTCATCTTCAGCCTCGGCGGCCACACGGCCGAGGAGGTGCGGGAGGCACGCGGCGCGATCACCGGCTACCTCCGCGAGCTGATCGAGCGGCGCCGCGCGGAACCCACCGACGACCTGCTCGGCGTGCTGGTGCACGCCCGGGACGAGGGGCAGCGGCTCTCCGAGGAGGAGCTGCTCGACTTCGCGATGATCCTGATGACCGTCGGGCACCAGTCCACCGCCAACTCCCTGGGCACCGCGCTGTTCACACTGCTGCACCACCCGGACCAGCTGGAGCTGCTGCGCAAGAAGCCGGAGCTGATCCCCGGCGCCGTCGAGGAGCTGCTGCGGTTCAACCCGTTCGTCTTCACCGGCACCCAACTGCGGGTCGCCACCGAGGATCTGACGATCGGCGAGACGGAGATCCGCAAGGGTGAGGCCGTGATCGCCTCGCTGGGGTCCGCCAACCACGACGAGGAGGTGTTCGCCGACCCGGACCGCTTCGACGTCGAGCGCACCCCCAACGTCCATCTGTCCTTCGGCTACGGCATCCACCACTGCCTGGGCGCCCAGCTCGCCCGGCTGGAGATGCAGATCGCGCTGCGCACCCTGATCGAGCGGGTGCCGGACACGCTGAAGCTCGCGGTGCGGGCGGACTGGCTCACCTGGAAGACCGGTCTGACCGCCCGCGCGCTCGTCAATCTGCCGGTGACCTGGTGACGGGGGCGGCGATGGGCGAGCAGTGGCGCGTCACCGTGCACAAGACCTGCCGCCGCAGCGGGATCTGCGCCGCGCAGGCCCCACGGTACTTCTCCGTGGACGACGACCACCGCACCCGGCCGCCGGCCGGCCCGGTGGCGCCCGACCCGGAGCTGATCGACGTCGCCGAGGCCTGCCCGGCCGAGGCGATCACCCTGACCGACCTGGTCACCGGCCGGCCGGTGACCGCCCCGGCGGAGAGCGCCGCGGGACGAGGAACGAGAGAGGTCCGACCATGACCAACCCGCGCAGCAGCCGCCGTTCCCTGCTCAGACGGGCCGGTCTCCTCGGCTCGGCGCTCGCCGTCGGCTCCGCGGCCCGGGCCGGCGCGGAGGAGCTGCCCGGCGCCGAGGATCTCACCGCCCGCGCGGGGCGGCGGCCGTCGCCGATCGGCAGCTGGTCGGTCGTCGTCACCATCGAGGGGGTGCCCGACGTCGAGCACGCGCACTACTCGTTCGGCGCCGACGGCCAGCTGATCCTGCAGACGCACCGGCACACGCACACCGGCATCGGCACCTGGGAGTGGCGGGACGACGGCTTCGTGTACGTGACGCGGGGCCTGCGGTCGAACGCCGACGGCAGCCTGCTGAGCGAACTGCGGATCCGGCACACGGCCCGGTTCGGCCCGGACGGCACCTTCACGTCGACCGGCACGGGGCAGGCCCTCGACGCCACCGGCAACATCCTCTTGGAAGTCCAGTCCACGGCGGTCGGCACCCGATTCGGCGTCGACGGCTGACCGGCCGCCGGCCGGGACAGAGCAAAGGAGAGTGCTGGCATGTGTGGCATCGCCGGGTGGGTGGACTTCGAACGTGATCTACGTCAGGAGGCCGCCGCCGTCCGGGAGATGACGACG
The DNA here is from genome assembly GCF_039536205.1 of Streptomyces sannanensis. Lineage (GTDB taxonomy): Bacteria > Actinomycetota > Actinomycetes > Streptomycetales > Streptomycetaceae > Streptomyces > Streptomyces sannanensis. Next base: position 990,201 of record NZ_BAAAYL010000001.1, read on the forward strand.
ACCATGGCCCTGCGCGGCCCCGACGCCGGCGACGTGTGGCTCGCTCCGCACGCCGCGCTGGGCCACCGCAGGCTCGCCATCATCGACCTGGAGGGCGGGCGGCAGCCCATGGTCGCCGAGGAGGGCGGCCGGGTCCAGGCCGCCCTGACCTACGCGGGTGAGGTGTACAACTTCCGCGAGCTGCGGGAGGAACTCGTCCTCAAGGGACACCGGTTCACGACGCGCAGCGACACCGAGGTGGTGCTGCGGTCCTATCTGGAGTGGGGCGAGTCCTTCGTCGAGCGACTCAACGGCATGTTCGCCTTCGCGCTCTGGGACGCCCGCACCGAGGAGCTGCTCCTGGTGCGCGACCGGGTGGGCATCAAGCCGCTGTACTACCAGCTCCTACCCGACGGCGGGGTGCTGTTCGGTTCGGAGCCGAAGGCGATCCTCGCCCATCCCCGGGCGAGCCGGACGGTCGACGCCGACGGGCTGCGCGAGCTCTTCGCCGGGGTCAAGGCCCCCGGCGCCGGGGTGATCAGCGGCATGCCCGAGCTCGCCCCCGGCCATGTGCTCAGGGTCTCGCGCGACGGCCACCGACTGCGCCGCTACTGGCAGCTGGAGGCGCACGAGCACGAGGACGACCTGCCGACCACGATCCGCACGGTGCGCGAGCTCCTCGAGGACATCGTCACGCGGCAGATCGTGTCCGACGTCCCGCTGTGCACCATGCTCTCCGGCGGGCTCGACTCCTCCACGCTCACCGCCCTGGCGGCCATCGCCAAGGAGCGGGACGGCAGCGGGAAGGTCCGCTCGTTCGACGTGGACTTCGTCGGCTACCTCGACAATTTCGAGCCGGACCTGACCCACCCCACGGCGGACTCGCCGTACGTCCGGCAGGTCGTCGAGCACGTCGGCGCCGACCACCGCCACATCCTGCTCGGCAACGCGGAGATGATCGACGCCCCGACCCGCCGCGCGGTGGTCCAGGCCCTGGACTGGCCGGTGCTGATCGCCGGTCCCGGCTCCATGGACATCTCGCTGTACCTGCTGTTCCGGGCGATCCGGGGCCAGTCCACGGTGGCGCTGACCGGCGAGTCGGCGGACGAGCTGTTCGGCGGCTACCCGTGGTTCCACCACCCCGAGTACGGCCAGCCCGGCACCCTGCCGTGGAGCCTCGCGCACAACCTCGGCATGCCGGCCCTGTTCGGCCCGGTCACCACCCGGATCGACGTGCGCGGCCACCAGGCCGACCAGTACCGGCAGGCCGCCGCGGCGGTGCCCCGGCTGCCCGGGGAGAGCGGCCGGGCCCGGCAGTTCCGGGAGTCGACGTACTTCTTCCTGACCCGCTTCATGCGCACCCTGCTCGACCGCAAGGACCGGCTCAGCATGGCGGTCGGGCTCGAGGTCCGGGTCCCGTTCTGCGACCACCGGCTGCAGGACTACGTGTTCAACACCCCGTACGCCTTCAAGACCTTCGACGGCCAGTGGAAGAGCCTGCTGCGGGCCGCGGCGAAGGACCTGCTGCCCGAGGCGGTGCTGAACCGCCCCAAGACGGGCTATCCGATCTCCAACGACGACGCCTACGACCGCTACGTCCAGGAGCGGTTCGCGAAGCTGGTGGCCGGCGGGGACGCGGCCGTGCTGCCGCTGCTGAACCCGACGGTCGTCGAGGACGTACGCCGGGACGCGACGGCCGCCGCCGGACTGACCCGGATCGAGATCGACATGGCCCTGCACCTCGACGAGTGGCTCTCGTCGTACGGGCTCGACCTGGCGATCTGAGCGCCGCCGCGCATACGGATGCTCCCCCGTCCCGGCCGGGACGGGGGAGCATCCGTATGCGCGGCGGCGCTGGTGGTGCGGGTGGTCCGAGCGTCACCAGGCCACCGGAAGGACCGCCGGACGGCGGAACGCCATTCCCGAAACCCACCGCAGCTCCTCCGTCGGCACCGCGAGGCGCAGCCCGGGGAAGCGGTCGAGCAGGCCCTCCAGGGCCAGCTGCAGCTCCATCCGGCCGAGCTGCGCGCCCAGGCAGTGGTGCAGGCCGTGGCCGAAGGTCAGGTGCGGGTTGGCCGCGCGGGCCAGGTCGACCTCCTCCGCCCGGTCGAACACCTCCTCGTCCCGGTTGGCCGAGGTGATCGCCGGCAGCACCGCCTCGCCCTTGCGGATCAGTGCCCCGCCGAGCTCCACGTCCTCGGTGGCGATGCGCATGGCGCCGGCTCCCCCGCCCGCCACCGAGTAGCGCAGCAGTTCCTCGACGGCGCCCGGCACCAGCGTGCGGTCGGCGAGCAGCTGCCGCCACAGCTCCGGTTCGCGCAGCAGCGTGATCAGCGCCCCGACCAGCTCGCCGGTGGTGGCGTGGTACCCGGCCACCAGCAGGGTGTGGCCGAAGGCGAGCAGCTCCTCCTCGGAGAGCCGGTCGCCGTCCTCCTCGCGGGCCTCGATGAGATGGGTGAGCAGATCGTCCGCCGGCTGCTTCGCCTTGGCGGCGATCAGCTCCCCGAGGTAGCCGTTCAGGCCGCGCCGGGCCTCCATCACTTCCTCCGGCGTGTGGGCCGATATGGAGAGCATCACGTCCGACCAGACCCGGAACCGGTCCTGGTCGGCGAGCGGCACCCCGAGCAGCTCGCAGATGACGGTGATCGGCAGCGGCTGGGCCAGGTGCGCGATCAGGTCGGCGGGCGCCCCCTGCTTCGCCATCGCGTCGAGGAGCCGGTCGGTGATCTCCTTCACGTGCGGGCGCATGCTCTCGATGTGCCGGGCGGTGAAGGCGCGGGCGACCAGCTTGCGCAGCCGGGTGTGCTCCGGCGGGTCCATGGTGAACAGCGACTTGGACCCCTTGGCGACCGGCAGCAGCCGGGGGGCGTCAGGGGCGGTCAGCGCCGCCTTGCTGAACCGCGGGTCGGCGAGCACCTGGCGCACGTGCTCGTAGCGCGTCACCAGCCAGGCCCGGTGTCCGGTCGGCAGCGTCACCGGCGCCACCGGCTCCGAGGTGCGCAGCTCGGCGTAGGCCGGCGCCGGCCGGAGCGGGTCGGGGACGGGCAGGGGGTAGGTGCGCTCGGGGCTGTCGGCGGTCATGGGTCCTCCTTCTGAACGTGATCAAACGCGATCGGACGGGATCGACGGGGTGCGCGTCAGGGGCGGTTCGGGCCGGCGGGCCGCCCGGACACGACGGACGCCGCTCCGCGAGCGGAACGGCGTCCCGTGACAGGGCCCTACAGCACGGCGTCCGCGAGCCTGTCCAGCTGGTCGGTACCGGCGTCGCAGGGCACGAAGACGATCTCGTCGCAGCCGGCGTCCTGGTAGGCCGTCACGGCCGCCCGCAGCCGTTCCGGTTCGGTCAGCGCCATGGTGACGATCGACTCGGCGCGGCCGGAGAACGCGTAGTAGTCCATGAGATAGCGCTGGGCCAGCCACTCGGCCCGGGTGCCGAGCGAGAAGTACAGCAGGGTCATCAGGTGCGGGCGTCCGCTGCGGCCGTGCTTCCGCCAGGCGGCCTCCACCCGGTCGGCGTTGGCCCGGTACCCACTGGGCGAGCTGCCGCCCGCGATCCAGCCCCGGCCGTACCGCGCCGTCCTGCGGAAGGCGGCGCCGGACGTGCCCCCCAGGACCAGCGGCAGCTCGCCCTGGGGTGCCGGGCCGACGGCGCCGGGGCCTTCGGCCCGCCAGATCTCCCGCAGCTCCTCCAGCATCGTGTCGAGGACCTTGCCGCGGGCCGCGGGATCCACCCCCGACACCGTGAAGTCGTCGTCGCGGTTCCCCGCGGCGAGACCCAGCGTCAGCCGGCCGCCCGAGACGCGGTCGAGGGACGCCACCTGCTTGGCGAGCAGCGGGGTGTTGTTGCGGTACGGCGCGGTGAGCACCGTGGTGGCGAGACCGATCCGCCGGGTCACGGCCGCGGCCGCGGTCAGCGCCACCAGCGGGTCGTAGTTGTCGTACACCAGCCGGTCGAGCACGCCCAGGGTGGAGAAGCCGTGCTCCTCGGCGCGCCGGGCCCAGTCGGCGAGGCGTTCCCCCGCGGCCCCGGGGACGGCGGCGGGAAGGCCGACTCCGATCAGCATGGCCCCCCTCCCCCGGCGAACTCGGCGAGCTGCCGTGCGACCTGGGCCGGTGCCGGTCTCCGGTCGTTCTCGGCCCGCACCTCCTCGGCGGCCTTGCGGTACGAGGGCTCCTCCAGGAGCCGGAGGACCGCCTCCCGGATGCCGGCGGCATCGGCCCCGGCTCGGGGAAGGGAGATCCCGGCCCCGGTCGCGGCGAACCGCTCGGCGTTGAAGGTGTGGTCGATCAGCTGCGGCACCACCAGCTGCGGCAGACCGTGGGCGAGCCCGGTCAGGATGGTGCCGGCCCCGCCGTGGGCGACCACCAGGTCGCAGTGCGGCAGGACGCAGTGCAGCGGCACCGACTCGATCACCTTGGCCCGCTCGGGCAGGTCGCCGAGCAGGGGCCGCTGCTGTGCGGCGACCGCCACCACGATCCCGACGTCCAGCGCGTCGAGGGCGGCGACCACCTCGCCGGCGAGGAACAGCGACGCGTCGAGCCGGCCGACGGTCGTCCCCCAGGTCACGCAGACCCGGGGCCGCCGGCGTTCCGCCGGGGGCAGCGGCACGGGCACCCGTCCCGCGCCGTTGTACGGCAGGTAGCGCATCGGCCGGCGGTCGAGCGCGCCCGGGCGGGACTCCTCCGGCACCTGCATCGCGGCCGGGCAGAGGTCCACGGTCAGCGCCCCGAGGGTGTCCACCGCGTCCAGGCCGAAACGCGCGAGCAGGGGTGTCAGCTCCCGTCGTTCGGCCTCCAGGGTCGCCTGGCGGTGCATCAGGTCGGCGCCCCAGGGCATCCGTACCGCTCGGGCGCCGACCGCGGCGGCGGCGAGCGGCCCGGCGTACGCGGTGGGTTCGTGCACCACCAGGTCCGGCTGCCAGGCCCGCGCGAACGCCACCAGATCGTCCGCCATGGCGTCCGCGAGGTCGGCGAACAGCGACACCGCGCGCGGCCCCCGGCCGGGACTCCCGCTCGCCCGGCCGGGGATGTACGCGCGGAAGCGGGCCACCGCGTCGAGGTCACGGCCGACCTGGACGAAGGGCAGCCCGGCAGCGGTGACCTGCGCCTCGATGCCGGGCGGCGCCGCCACCCGCACCTCGTGGCCCGCCGCCCGCAGCGCCCAGGCCAGCGGGACCATCGGGTAGAAGTGGGTCGGCCACGCCCAGCTCACGAACAGCACGCGCATCGGTCGGCTCACCCCTCCCGCCCGGACAGACCGGCCTCGCGGTGGGCCCGGGCCACCGTCTCCATGACGGCGGTCCGCTGCTCCGGGGTGCCGGCGTACGGCGAGATGCCCAGGGTGGTGACCCCGGCGGCCGCGTACTCGGTCAGGCGGCGGGAGATCCGGGCCGGCGGGCCGAGCAGCGAGGTGGAGTCGATGAACTCCAGGGGCACCGCGTCGGCCGCGCCCTGGAGGTCACCGGCCTGGAAGCGGTCCTGCACCTGCTCGGCCGCCGCCTCGTACCCCATCTGCCGGGCGAGCCGGAAGTAGAAGTTGCTCTCCCGGTCGCCGAGGCTCATGAACCGGGCGACGTACGGCCGGATCGGCGCGGCGGCCGCCCGGACGTCCTCGCCGACCGCGGCCGGAGCGGACACGAAGGCGTCGAAGCCGTCGTGGTCCCGGCCGGCCCGATGCCGGCCGGTGCGCACCGCGTCGAGCGCCTGCTTGGCGTGCTCGGGGCTGCAGAACACGCCCACCCAGCCGTCGGCGATCTCCCCGGCCAGTTCCAGACTGCGGGTGCCGACCGCCGCCAGGTAGACCGGCAGGTCGCTCCTGACGGGCCCCGGGAGGCGGAAGGCGCCGGCCTCGCTGCCCGGCAGCGGGAGGGCGTAGTGCCGTCCCTCGTACGTCACCGGCTCCTGCGCCAGGGTGCGGCGCACGACGTCGACGTACTCGCGGGTCCTGGCGAGCGGCCGGGCGAACGGGGCGCCGTGCCAGCCCTCGGTGACATGGCCGTTGGAGATGCCGAGGCCGAGCCGGAACCGCCCGCCCGACAGGCCGTCCAGCGTCGCCGCGGCCAGCGCCATGGCGACCGGGGTCCGCGCCGGGATCTGGATGACCGTGGACAGCAGGCCGATCCGGCTGGTCCGTGCGGCCACCCAGCCGAGCACCGAGATCGCGTCGGAGCGGAAGCCCTCCGGGGCCGCGGCGACGTCGAAGCCGAGCCGCTCGGCCTCCTGCGCCGTGCGGCCGCAGTCCTCGGGGACGAGGTTGATCCCCAGTCGCATGGCGGGGTCACCCTTCCCTGTGGCCGATGACCAGCGAGTCGGTGTTGCTCAGCACCTTCGCCTCGGTCCGGGCGAAGCCCGCCTCGGTCATCCAGCCGCGGCACTCCTCGACGGAGTACTCGGAGCCGCCGTGGGTGACGAGCAGCATGTCCAGGCTGATCAGCAGGTTGACCAGGTCGGCCGGCCGCTCGTCGACCATCCGGTCGTACACGAGCAGGGCACCGCCCGGCTCGACGGCCTCGTAAGCCTTGCGGATCAGGCCGAGGCGCTGCTCGGCGGACCAGTTGTGCAGCACGTGGCCCATGACCAGCACCTGGCCGGACGGCATCGGGTCCTTGAAGAAGTCGCCGCCGGTGAAGGAGATGCGGTCCTGGGTGCCGAGCCGCTTCATGTGGTCGTCGAAGGCGGGCGCGACGTGCGGCAGGTCGAAGACCCGGGCGGTCAGGTGCGGGTGCTCGGCGAGGAGCAGCGCGGAGAGGTTGCCGCGGGCGCCGCCGACGTCCACGAAGTCCGTGCGGCCCGCCCAGTCGAAGGCGGCGGCCAGCTTCGGGGCGACCTGGCTGTTGAGGGAGTCCATCATGGCGAGGAACTGGTCGAGGTGTTCCCGGCTGTCGGCCATCTGCGCGACGATGTCGCCGTCCTTGCCCTTCACCTGGGGCTCGCCGGTGCGCAGCGCGTCGGTCAGGTGGGTCCAGGCCGGGTAGAGCATGTTGTTGGCACGCTCGAGGAAGCCGCCGGAGTAGGACGGCTTACCGCGGTCCAGGAAGCGGTCGGCGGCAGCGCTGTTGCGGTAGCGGTCGCCGTCCGCCTCCAGTACGCCGAGCGTGACGAGCGCCGTGACGAAGTCGCGGCCGCCGCGCGGGTGCAGACCGACGGCGTCGGACAGCTCCGCCAGTGTGAGCGGCTTCGCGGCGAGCGTCGAGAAGACGTCCAGCTCCAGTGCGCTGAGCAGGATCTTGGCGTCGCAGAAGGCGGTACCGAGTCGGATGAGACCCTCGGGGCTGGACACATCCGCAGAAGTGTGAGTCGTCACCGACAAGTCCTTTCTCCTGATGACGGGACGCGTGGATGGTTCAGCACCGGCCTCGAAGCGCGCTGGAGCCCGCTCCCGGCCCGCCCTCGAACCCCCGCGGGCACCAGCGGAAATCGAGCACCGGACGGCACCATCCGGGCCAGATGCCACCAGTGAGGGGAGAGACGTGATGACCGATCGGCGCGTGGCGCTCGTCACCGGAGCCAACCGGGGTCTGGGCCGGGCGGTGGCCGCCGAACTGCTCGGCCGGGGGCTGCGGGTGGTGGTGACCGCGCGGGACGCCGCCGCCGCGGCCGCCACCGCCCGCGAACTGGGGCCGGACGCCGAGGGGTTCGCCCTCGACGTGACCAGCCCGAAGAGCGTCGACCGGGCCCGGGACGCCGTCGGACCGGTGGACGTCCTGGTCGGCAACGCCGGCGTGCTCCTGGAGGACGGCGCGGGCGACCCGCTGACGGTGCCGGTGGAGGTGGTGGAGCGGACGCTGACGGTGAACCTGCTCGGCTCCTGGCGGGTGGCGCAGGCCTTCGTCCCTGCCATGGTCGAACGCGGCTGGGGGCGGGTGGTGTTCGTCTCCAGCGGCACCGGCTCGTTCAGCAACGGCCTGTTCACCGGCAGCCCCGGCTACGCGGTCTCCAAGGCGGGGCTCAACGGGCTGACGCAGATGCTCGCGGCCGCCACCGAGGGCACCGGTGTCCTGGTGAACGCCGTCAACCCGGGCCCCACCCGGACCCGGATGATGCCGCACGGCCGGCGCACCGCCGGGGAGGCCGCCGTGGACGTCGCGGACGCGGCCCTGCTCCCGGACGACGGCCCTACCGGCACCTTCCGCCGGGGCGAGCAGGTGCTCGGCTGGTGACCCGCGGCCGGGGGCGGGGGTGGGGGTGGGCACGGGGCCGGGGGCGGGCATGGGACCGAGCGCGGGAGCGGGACCCGGGGCAGGCTGGCTCAGGCCTTGAGTCTTCCTCGATGCGGTGTTGGAACGGTGCCCCGACCGAGCCGCCCCACCGACCGAGGAGTTTCGCCATGGACCACGGCGCAGACGCGCGCCCGCCCTTCCGGGTACTGCTCAGGATGGAGATCCGCCCCGGCACGGAGCGGGAGTTCGAGCGCACCTGGCTCGAGATCGGCACCCGCATCGCCGCCGAGCCCGCCAACCTCGGCCAGTCCTTGGTACGCGACGTCGAGGACGGCGGCGTCTACTGGGTCATCACCGACTGGACGGACGAGCCCGCCTTCCGGGCCTTCGAGCTCAGCGCCGCGCACGTCGACAACCGCCGCCGGCTCCAGCCGTTCCGTACCGGCGGCGAGATGCGCCTGACACAGGTCGTCCACCGGCTCGACCCCGCCGCCGAGGCTCCCGTCCGCTGACCGCCCGGCACCACTCCCACCAGGCCACCACACCCAAGGAGCATCTCTCGTGACACGTCGTCTGTTCACCTCGGAGTCGGTCACCGAGGGTCACCCCGACAAGATCGCCGACCGGATCAGCGACACGATCCTGGACGCGCTGCTCGCCCAGGACCCCCACTCCCGGGTCGCCGTGGAGACCCTGATCACCACGGGTCAGGTGCACGTCGCCGGCGAGGTCACCACGGCGGCGTACGCCGACATCGCGACGCTGGTCCGCGAGACCGTGCTGCGGATCGGCTACGACTCCTCCGCGAAGGGCTTCGACGGCGCCTCCTGCGGCGTCTCGGTGTCCATCGGGGCGCAGTCCCCGGACATCGCCCAGGGCGTCGACACCGCCTACGAGGCCCGGCAGGGCGACGAGGTGGACGACCTGGACCGGCAGGGCGCCGGCGACCAGGGCCTGATGTTCGGCTACGCCTGCGACGACACGCCGGAGCTGATGCCGCTGCCGATCTCCCTCGCGCACCGGCTCTCCCGCCGCCTCGCCGAGGTCCGGCACGACGGCACGCTGCCGTACCTCCGTCCGGACGGCAAGACGCAGGTCACCATCGAGTACGACGGCGACCGGCCGGTACGGCTCAACACCGTCGTGGTGTCCTCGCAGCACGCCGCCGACATCGACCTGGACTCGCTGCTGGCCCCCGACATCCGCGAACTCGTGGTGGAGCCGGTCCTCCAGGGGCTGCCGATCGACACAGAGGGCTACCGGCTGCTCGTCAACCCGACCGGGCGCTTCGAGGTCGGCGGCCCGATGGGCGATGCCGGTCTCACCGGCCGAAAGATCATCGTCGACACGTACGGCGGCATGGCCCGCCACGGTGGCGGCGCCTTCTCCGGCAAGGACCCGTCGAAGGTGGACCGCTCGGCGGCGTACGCGATGCGCTGGGTCGCCAAGAACGTCGTCGCCGCCGGGCTCGCCAAGCGCTGCGAGGTGCAGGTCGCGTACGCGATCGGCAAGGCCGAGCCGGTCGGTCTCTTCGTCGAGACCTTCGGCACCGAGACCGCCCCGCTGGAGCGGATCCAGCACGCGGTCCTCCAGGTCTTCGACCTGCGGCCGGCGGCCATCATCCGCGACCTCGACCTGCTGCGACCGGTCTACGCCGAGACCGCCGCCTACGGCCACTTCGGCCGCGAGCTGCCGAAGTTCACCTGGGAGCGCACCGACCGCGCCCAGAAGCTGGCCGCCGCGGCGCGCGCCGTCTGACCACCCGATCCCACCAAGGACCCGAGGAGGTGCCCGGTGCGTATCGCTGTCACCGGCTCGATCGCCACCGACCATCTGATGACCTTCCCCGGCCGGTTCGCCGACCAGCTGCTCGCCGACCGTCTGGAGAACGTCTCCCTGTCCTTTCTCGCCGACCGTCTGGAGGTACGGCGCGGCGGGGTCGCGGCCAACATCGCCTTCGGGCTCGCCCGGCTCGGGCTCGGCCCCGTCCTGGTCGGGGTGGCCGGCCTCGACTTCGCCGACTACCAGGTGTGGCTGAAGCAGCACGGCGTGATCGTCGACCACGTGCGGATCAGCGACGCCCTCCACACCGCGCGCTTCGTCTGCACCACGGACCTGGACCAGAACCAGATCGCCACCTTCTACGCCGGCGCCATGGCCGAGGCCCGCCTGATCGACCTGCGGGACGTCCTGGCCCGGGCCGGGCGCCTCGACCTCGTCCTGGTCTCGCCCGACGACCCCGAGGCGATGCGGCGGCACTCCCGCACCTGCCGCGAGCTCGGGGTCCCCTTCGCCGCCGACCCGTCGCAGCAGCTGGCGCGGCTCGACGGCGGGCAGGTGCGGGAACTGGTGGACGGGGCGCGCTTCCTGTTCACCAACGAGTACGAGACGGCCCTGCTCCTGGAGAAGAGCGGTTGGACGGAAGCCGAGGTGCTGTCCCGGGTCGGTACCTGGGTCACCACCCTCGCGGCGGACGGCGTCGCCGTCCGGCGTGCCGGGCACCCCACGCTGACCGTGCCGGCCGTCCCGGCGCGCGAGGTCGCCGACCCGACCGGCGTCGGCGACGGCTTCCGGGCCGGCTTCCTCGCCGGGATCGCCCGGGACTGGCCCCTCGAGCGGTCCGCGCGACTCGGGTGCGCCCTGGCCACCACCGTCCTCGAGTCGGTCGGCACGCAGGAATACGCGCTGTCCGCGGCGGGCCTGCTGGACCGCGTGGCCGCCGCCTACGGCTCGGACGCGGCCGCCGCGATCGCACCGGGACTCACGGGGGTGGCGTGATGGGACGCGCACCCGACGCGCTGCGCGAGGCCCTCGCCACCCGGGTCGTCGTGGCCGACGGCGCGATGGGCACGATGCTCCAGGCGCAGGATCCGACGCCGGCCGACTTCCAGAACCTGGAGGGCTGCAACGAGATCCTGAACGTGACCCGTCCGGACATCGTGCGGTCCGTGCACGACGCCTACTTCGCGGTCGGCGTGGACTGCGTGGAGACCAACACCTTCGGCGCGAACCACGCGGCGCTCGGCGAGTACGGGATCCCCGAGCGGATCTTCGAGCTTTCCGAGGCCGGAGCGCGCGTCGCGCGGGAGGCCGCGGACGCGCACACCGAGCGGGACGGACGCGTCCGGTGGGTGCTGGGCTCGATCGGCCCCGGCACCAAGCTGCCGACCCTCGGCCACACCACGTTCGACGTGCTCCACGAGGGCTACCGGCAGAACGCCGCGGGCCTGATCGCGGGCGGCGCGGACGCGCTGCTCGTGGAGACCTCGCAGGACCTGCTGCAGGCCAAGGCGGCGATCCTCGGCTGCAAGCGGGCACTGGCTGAGGCGGGCCTCGACCTGCCGGTCTTCGCCCAGGTGACGGTGGAGACGACCGGCACGATGCTGCTGGGCTCGGAGATCGGCGCCGCGCTGACGGCGCTGGCGCCCCTGGGCGTGGACCTCGTCGGTCTGAACTGCGCGACCGGCCCGGCGGAGATGCGCGAACACCTGCGCCACCTGGCCGCCCACGCCGAGGTGGGCCTTTCCTGCATGCCGAACGCCGGACTGCCGGTGCTCGGCAAGGACGGCGCCCACTACCCGCTGTCGCCGGACGAACTGGCGGACGCGCACGACACCTTCACCCGCGCATACGGCCTGTCCCTGGTGGGCGGCTGCTGCGGCACGACCCCGGAGCACCTTCGAGCGGTCGTGGAACGGGTACGGGGCCGGGCGCTCACCCCGCGCCGGCCGCGGTCCGAAGCCGCGGCGGCGTCGCTGTACCAGTCCGTGCCGTTCCGCCAGGACACCGCGTACCTGGCGATCGGCGAGCGGACCAACGCCAACGGCTCGAAGAAGTTCCGCGAGGCGATGCTGGCCGGCGACTGGCAGGCGTGCATGGAGATCGCCCGCGATCAGATCCGCGAGGGCGCCCACCTGCTCGACCTGTGCGTGGACTACGTCGGCCGCGACGGCGTGGCGGACATACGGGAGATCGCGGGCCGCCTTGCGACCGCCTCGACGATGCCGATCGTGCTCGACTCCACCGAACCGGAGGTGCTGCGGGCGGGCCTGGAGGTCCTCGGCGGGCGGGCGGTCCTCAACTCGGTCAACTACGAGGACGGGGACGGCCCGGACACCCGCTTCGGGCGGATCGCCTCGCTGGCCCGTGAGCACGGAGCCGCACTGATCGCGCTGACGATCGACGAGGAGGGCCAGGCGCGGACGGCGGAGAAGAAGGTCGAGGTCGCCTCCCGCCTCATCGCCCAGCTTACCGGCGAGTACGGCGTCGCAGAGTCCGCCATCCTGGTGGACTGCCTGACGTTCACGCTGGGCACGGGCCAGGAGGAGTCGCGGAAGGACGGCATCGCCACGATCGAAGCGATCCGCGAGCTGAAGCGCCGCCATCCGGACGTCCAGACGACCCTGGGTCTGTCGAACATCTCCTTCGGCCTGAACCCGGCCGCCCGAGCGGTCCTGAACTCGGTGTTCCTGGATGAGTGCGTGAAGGCGGGGCTCGACTCGGCGATCGTGCACGCGTCGAAGATCCTGCCGGTGGCACGGATCCCGGCGGAGCAGGTCGAGGTCGCACTGGACCTGGTCCACGACCGCCGTCGCGAGGGCTACGACCCGCTCCAGCGGTTCCTTGAGTTGTTCGAGGGCGTGAGCGCCGCCTCGGTGCGGACGTCCAGGGCCGAGGAACTCGCCGCGCTTCCGCTGGATGAGCGGCTGAAGCGGCGCATCGTCGACGGGGAACGGAACGGCCTGGAGGCAGACCTCGACGAGGCCCTCACCACCACGCCCGCCCTCGACATCGTCAACAACATCCTGCTCGACGGGATGAAGACGGTCGGCGAGCTGTTCGGGTCGGGGCAGATGCAGTTGCCGTTCGTGCTCCAGTCGGCCGAGGTGATGAAGACCGCGGTGGCGTATCTGGAGCCGCACATGGAGAAGTCGGGCGCCGACGGCAAGGGCACGATCGTCCTGGCCACGGTGCGCGGCGATGTCCACGACATCGGCAAGAACCTCGTCGACATCATCCTCTCCAACAACGGCTACAACGTCGTGAACATGGGCATCAAGCAGCCGGTCTCGGCGATCCTGGAGGCCGCCGAGGAGCACCGGGCGGACGTGATCGGCATGTCGGGTCTGCTGGTCAAGTCCACCGTGATCATGAAGGAGAACCTGGAGGAGCTGAACGGCCGCGGGCTGGCCGCCAAGTACCCGGTGATCCTCGGCGGCGCCGCCCTCACCCGGGCGTACGTGGAGCAGGACCTGCACGAGCTGTATCAGGGCGAGGTCCGCTACGCCCGCGACGCCTTCGAGGGGCTCCGGCTCATGGACGCCCTCGTCGCCGTGAAGCGCGGCGTCCCCGGAGCCGTACTCCCCGAACTCAGGCAGCGCCGGGTCGCCGGCAGGACCTCCGCCCTCCAGGTCGACGAGCCGCTGCCCGGCGGCCGTTCGGACGTCGCCACGGACAACCCGGTCCCGGCCCCGCCGTTCCGGGGCACCCGCGTCGTCAAGGGCATCCAGCTGGGCGAGTACGCGTCCTGGCTGGACGAGGGCGCGCTGTTCAAGGGCCAGTGGGGCCTGAAGGACAGGGAGACGATCGAGTCGGAGGGCCGGCCGCGGCTGCGCGGCTGGCTGGACCGGCTCCAGACGGACCAGCTCCTGGAAGCGGCCGTGGTCTACGGCTTCTTCCCCTGTGTGTCCAAGGGCGAGGACCTGATCGTCCTGGACGAGGACGGAGGCGAGCGGACCCGCTTCTCCTTCCCCCGCCAGCAGCGGGGCCGCCGCCTCTGCCTGGCCGACTACTTCCGGCCCGAGGACTCCGGCGAGATCGACGTCCTCGCCCTCCAGATCGTCACCGTCGGCACACGGATCGGACAGGAGACCGCGAAGCTCTTCGCCGCCGACTCCTACCGCGACTACCTCGAACTCCACGGCCTGTCCGTCCAGTTGGCCGAGGCGCTGGCCGAGTACTGGCACGCCCGGGTCCGCGGCGAGTGGGGCATCGCCGGGGCCTCGGAACCGGCCGACCTCGACGGCATGCTCCGCACCGAATACCAGGGCTGCCGCTACTCTCTCGGCTACCCCGCCTGCCCCGATCTCGAAGACCGGGCAAAGATCGCCGAGCTCCTGGAGCCCGAACTGATCGGCGTCCAGCTCTCGGAGGAGTATCAGCTCCACCCCGAGCAGTCCACGGACGCCATCGTCGTCCACCACCCCGAGGCGACCTACTTCAACGCCGGAGGGCGCGGATGACCACACTGCGCGAGATTCTCGCGAGCGGGACGCGCTCCTTCTCGTTCGAGTTCTTCCCGCCGAAGACCCCGAAGGGCGAGCGCTCGCTGTGGGAGGCCGTCCGGCGCGTGGAGGCGCTCGCGCCGACCTTTGTCTCCGTGACGTACGGCGCCGGCGGCTCCTCCCGGGACCGTACGGTGTCCGTCACCGAGCGGATCCGGTCCGAGACCACGCTCCGGCCGGTCGCCCACCTGACCGCCGTCGGCCACTCGACCACCGAACTCCGGCACATCATCGGCCGTTACGCCGATGCCGGCATCCATGACGTGCTCGCGCTGCGCGGTGATCCTCCGGGCGATCCGCGCGGCACCTGGGTTCCCCACCCGGAGGGCCTCACCTACGCGGCCGAGCTGGTCGGCCTGCTGAAGTCCGCCGGATCGTTCACCGTCGGCGTCGCGGCCTTCCCGGAACGGCACCCGCGGTCGCCCGACTGGGAGAGCGACATCCGGCACTTCGTCGCCAAGTGCCGGGCGGGCGCGGACTTCGCCGTCACGCAGATGTTCTTCGACCCCGAGGACTACCTGCGGCTGCGCGACCGGGTCGTCGCGGCCGGCTGCGACACCCCGGTCGTCCCGGAGATCATGCCGGCGACGAGCTTCGACCAGATCCGCCGGTTCGCCCAGCTGAGCAACGCCACGTTCCCGCCGGATCTCGCCCGGCGCCTCGAGGCGGCCCGCGGCCGTCCCGAGGAGGGGCAAAGGATCGGGGTCGAGCACGCGACCGCGATGGGCGAGCGGCTGCTCGCCGAGGGCGCGCCCGGCCTGCACTACATCACGCTCAACAGCTCGTCCGCCGCCGTGGAGATCCACCGCAACCTCGTTCCCCGGCGGGCCACTTCCCTGCTCACCGCTGTCCGATGACTGGAGTTGACATGCCGTCTCCCGAACCCGACTTCAAGGTCGCCGACCTGTCCCTGGCCGCGTTCGGCCGCAAGGAGATCACCCTCGCCGAGCACGAGATGCCGGGGCTCATGGCGATCCGCCGCGAGTACGCCGCGCAGCAGCCGCTGGCCGGCGCCCGGATCACCGGCTCGCTGCACATGACCGTGCAGACCGCCGTCCTCATCGAGACCCTCGTCGCGCTCGGTGCGCAGGTCCGCTGGGTGTCGTGCAACATCTTCTCCACCCAGGACCACGCGGCCGCGGCCATCGCCGCCGCCGGCATTCCGGTCTTCGCCTGGAAGGGCGAGACCCTGGAGGAGTACTGGTGGTGCACCGAACAGGCGCTGACCTGGCCGGGCGCCGACGGGCCCAACATGATCCTCGACGACGGCGGCGACGCCACCCTCCTGGTCCACAAGGGCGTCGAGTACCAGAAGGCGGGTACGGTCCCGGACCCGGCCACCGCCGACAGCGAGGAGTTCCGCATCGTCCTGGAGCTCCTGCAGAACTCCACCCTGGACTGGTCGGCGATCGCGGCCGGCATCCGGGGCGTGACGGAGGAGACCACCACCGGTGTCCACCGCCTGTACGAGATGCACCGCGACGGCACGCTCCTCTTCCCGGCGATCAACGTGAACGACGCCGTGACCAAGTCGAAATTCGACAACAAGTACGGCTGCCGCCACTCCCTGATCGACGGCATCAACCGCGCCACCGACACCCTCATCGGCGGCAAGACCGCCGTCGTCTGCGGCTACGGCGACGTCGGCAAGGGCTGCGCCGAGTCCCTCCGCGGCCAGGGCGCCCGCGTCATCGTCACCGAGATCGACCCGATCTGCGCCCTGCAGGCGGCGATGGACGGCTACCAGGTCACCACCCTGGACCAGGTCGTCGAGACCGCCGACATCTTCATCACCACCACGGGCAACAAGGACATCGTCATGGCGTCCGACATCGCCCGCATGAAGCACCAGGCGATCGTCGGCAACATCGGCCACTTCGACAACGAGATCGACATGGCCGGCCTCGCGAAGATCCCCGGCATCGTCAAGGACGAGGTCAAGCCGCAGGTCCACACCTGGACCTTCCCCGACGGCAAGGTCGTCATCGTCCTGTCCGAGGGCCGCCTGCTCAATCTCGGCAACGCGACCGGCCACCCCTCCTTCGTGATGTCGAACTCCTTCGCGGACCAGACCCTCGCCCAGATCGAGCTCTTCACGAAGACCGCCGACTACCCGGTGGGCGTCTACACGCTCCCCAAGCACCTCGACGAGAAGGTCGCCCGGCTCCACCTCGACGCCCTCGGCGTCAAGCTCACGACCCTCCGCCCCGAACAGGCCGCCTACATCGGCGTCGAGGTCGAGGGCCCCTACAAGCCCGACCACTACCGCTACTGAGCCGCACGGCACGTCGAAAAGGCGCCGGCCGCCAAGGAGATTCCTTGGCGGCCGGCGCCTTGTGGTGGCGTCAGGACCGGGCGAGCAGGCGCAGCAGTACGGCGCGCAGGGTGTCGCGGGCGAAGATCGGGGCGTCCGCGCAGCGCCAGGCGACGACGCCGTCCGGCCGTACCAGGACCGCGCCGCGCGCCGTCACCCCGTACAGTTCCGGCCAGCGGTCGTCGACGTCGGTCAGCTCGGCGCCGATGCCGTGCACCGTGAGCGGCAGCTCCAGTTCGTGCGCGACGGCCCTGGCCACGTCCTGCCAGACCCGGTTGTCGGGCCCGGTGAGCAGCACCGGACGGTCGCCGAACAGGTCGAGCACGGACAGCTCGACGCCGCCCCGGCGCAGCCGCAGGTGCGGGGCGCGGCCGCCCGGCCGGCCGTCGTTCTCCGCGGACCAGACGCCGTGCCCGGGCAGCACGCCCTCGTCCCACGGGGTCACGGCCGAGGAGCGGTAGCGCCAGGAGAGCCACACCTGGGCGTCCTCGACCATGCCGGGGTGCACGGGCGGGCGCTCCCCCGCCGTACCGGTCAGCCGCTGCCGGTCCTTGGAGCGCAGGGCGGCCTGCTCGACGGTGGCCTCGCACACCGGCCGGCGCTCCTCGTCGTAGCTGTCGAGCAGCGCCTCGCCCGCCCAGCCGTCGAGGACGGCGGCGAGCTTCCAGGCCAGGTTGTGCGCGTCCTGGATGCCCGTGCTGGAGCCGAAGCCCCCGCTGGGCGGCATGACATGGGCGGCGTCCCCGATCAGGAACACCCGTCCGTCGCGGAACCGGCCCGCGGTCCTGGCCGCGCCCTCCCACGGGGAGACGGAGCGGATGCGCGGAGTCAGGTCCGTGACCCCGGTGGCCGCCCGCACCAGTTCGCCGCAGCGCTCCTCGGTGAACGACTCCAGTTCCGTCCCGTCGGGGTCGTACGCGACGTGCAGCAGCCAGTCGGAGGCGTTGTCCAGCGGCATCAGGGCGCCGCGCACCTCGTCGTTGGCCGTGTGGCACATGAGGAAGCGGCGCCCCGCGAGCGGTTCGGTGAGGTCGGCGTGGAAGTGGATGTTGACGTAGTGGCCGAGGGTCTCGCCGGCAAAGGGGATGCCGAGGGTCTCCCGGATGCCGCTGTGGGCGCCGTCTGCGGCGACGAGGTAACGGGCCTTGAGCGTGCGTTCGGCGCCGGTGAAGCGGTCCCGGACCCGTGCGGTGACCCCCTCGTCGTCCTCGGCGAAGGTGACCATCTCGGTGTGGAAGCGCAGGGCGACGCCGAGGCGTTCGGCGCGGCCCCGCAGCACGTCCTCCAGCTCCCCCTGGTGGCACAGGCACCAGCCGGTCGGGGACAGCGGGCCGATGTCGCCGCTCACGTCCATGACGTACTTCTCGTCGAGCGCGCCCAGTTCGGGCCCGGTCAGGGAACCGGCAGCGATCACACCGGAGTTACCGGCGAGCAGCCGGGCCGACGGCATGCCGCGCAGCTCGTCCTCGACGCCGGCGGCGCGCAGCAGCTCCATCGCCCGCGGGTGCACGCCGCGGGCGCGCGGGTGTCCGGAGAGTTCGGGCCGCCGTTCGAGGAGCAGGCAGTCCACGCCCTGCCCGGCGAGGAAGACGGCGGCGGAGAGCCCTGCGAGCCCTCCGCCGACCACCAGGACGTCGGTGTTCCGGAGCGTGCTCCGGGTGGTGCTCAGCACCATCTCACCCTCCTTGCCTCGGTTGGTGTTCGACGAGCACGGACGCGTCCTTGTCGCCGTCGCCGGCCGCGAGCACCTCGGCGAACCGCTCGCGCACCACGCCGAGGACGGGCATCGCGGCGCCGTGTCCGGCGGCCGCCGCCAGTGCGATCCGGATGTCCTTCTCCATGAGGGCGGAGCGGAAGAACGCCGGCTCGTAGGTCCGGTTGAGCATCAGGTCGGCGCGGAACCGCATCACGAGGGAGCTGAAGCCGCTCGCGGCGACGACGCCGATCAGCTGGTCGCGGTCCAGGCCGGCCGCGGTGCCGTAGTGGACGGCCTCGGCGAGCGCGGCGACCTGGGCGCCGAGCAGCAGGTTCAGGATGAGCTTCAGGCTGGCCGCGGTGCCGGGGGCGCCGACGTGGACGACCTCGCCGCCGAGAACGTCGAGGACCGGGCGTACCTCGTCCAGGTCCTCGGGCGCTCCGGAGACAAACACCCGCAGTTCGCCCTTGCGGGCCTGCAGGGGGTTGCCGACGACGCAGGCCTCCACCCGGCGCAGGCCCTTGTCCGCGAGGCGGGCGGCGGCCTCGCGGGCGTAGCCGGGGGACACGGTGGAGGTGTCCACGACGAGGGTGCCGGGTTCGAGCACCGGGACCACCCGATCGAACAGGACCTCCTCGACGGCCTTCTCGTCGCTGAGGCTGAGCAGGACGAGCCGGTGGCCCGCCGCCGCCTGCTCGGGGGTGTCGGCGAGCCGGGCACCCGCCGCGACGAGCGGGGCGGCCTTGTCGGCGGTCCGGTTGAAGACGGTCAGCGTGTGCCCGGTCTCAAGGAGACGCCGGGCCATGCCGCCGCCCATGCTGCCGAGGCCGATGAACGCCAACGGACGTTCTGCCATGGTGGGTTCTCTTCTCTTCCGGTCGCTGGGCGGGTGGTCTCGGGATCTCGGGACGGGCGCGCGGTGCGCTCAGTAGGCGGCGTCCACCTCGTAGACGGCGAAGGGGGCGCCGGTGCGGGTGTCGCGGAAGGGCCGCAGGGGGGCGGTGTCCTGGCGGTGGTCGGCGCCCGCCTCCCAGGCCAGGAACGCCGCCAGCGACTCCCAGCGGCTCATCACGGCGAGCGCGGTCGGGTCGGCGGGGCTGCGCAGCAGCTCGTTGCCGAGCATGCCGGGCACCTTCGCCAGGCGCTCGCTCACCCGGTGGTAGGCCTCCCGGACCGCGGCGAGCTGCTGCTCGTCGTGCGCGGCCTGGTAGACCATGACCCGGACTTCGCCGCCGCCCTCACCGCGCATCGGCGGCCGCCCTGCCCTCGATGCCGTGCAGCACCCGCATGACGTGGAAGGAGCCGCCCTTGCGGTACGGGTGGAGGGTGGCCCGGTGCTCCAGGTGGGCCGGGCTGTTCTCGAACGCGCGGAAGCGCGGCTCGTCGACCCAGTCGCTGACGATGACGTACGTGCTGCCGGGACCCTCCTCGCGGGCCAGCGACTGGCCCAGGCTGGCGGGGTGGCCGGTGACCGCGTCGGTCCCCTCCAGCCAGGCCTTCTCGAAGGCGGCCTCCTGGCCCGGCTCGATCTCCATGCGCAGCATCACCCGGAAGGTCATCAGGAGATCCCCCCGTCGACGCCGATGGTGTTGCCGGTGACGTACCGGGACAGGTCGCTGGCCAGCCACAGCACGGCGCCGGCCACCTCTTCGGGGGTGCCGAGCCGGCCGAGGGCGGTCTTGGCGCCGTAGCGCTCGGTCATCAGCTTGCGCTGCTCCTCGGGCAGCGCGTGGAAGTTCTCGGTCTCGATGACGCCGAGGGCGAGGATGTTGAAGCGGATGCTCTGCGGGCCGAACTCCTTGGCCAGGGAGCGGTTCAGGCCGGACAGGGCCGCCTTGGTGGCGGTGTAGTGGGCGCGCAGCGGTATGCCGGCCTCGACTGCGCGGGAGCCGATCGACACCACCGAGGAGCCCGCGCCGAGCAGCGGCAGCGCGTGCTGGATGACGAGGTGGGCGCCGGTGACGTTGGTGGCGAAGATGCGCTGCCACTCCTCCAGCGGCAGCTCGGCGTACGGCACGTGGCTGATCGCGCCGGCGTTGTTGACGAGCAGGTCGAGGCGGTCGCCGTGGCGTTCGCGGACCTCGTCGAGCAGGGTGGCGATCTCCTCCGGCCGGGACAGGTCGGCGCGCAGCACGTGGTGCCGGCCGCCGGTCTCCTTCAGTTCCCGCTCCAGGGAGGCGACGTGTTCGCTGTCGCGCTGGTAGCAGGTGACGACGTCAACGCCGGCGCGGGCGAGCGCCAGCACGATGCCGCGGCCGACACCGCGGGTGCCGCCGGTGACCAGGGCCTTCTTGCCCTTGAGGCCGAGATCCATGAGTATTCCTCCATCAGCGGTAAGAGGGTCAGAGCAGGAAGCCGAGCGCGACGCAGTTGGCGACGAGTGCCACGATCGTGAGCAGGCTGCGGCGGCGGTTCCAGGAGCCCCAGGAGACCCGGATGTTCTGGAAGTCCGCCGGGACGTGGTCCGGGTCGACGGTCCGCATCCAGCGGTTGACCGGCGCGTTCTTGGTGACCGAGATGAGCGCGGTGGCCGCGGCGAGCACGCCCGCCACGGCGAACAGGGTCCGCTCCGGGGCGGCGTCGGCGCCGACCGCGAGCACCGCGTCCAGGACGACGGTGCCGACCAGGCAGAGGGGCATCGCCGGGTCGTAGCGCTGCCCGAAGAACGCGTGGGCGTGCACGTACCGGTCGGTGGGCAGCGAGGCAAGATAGGGGAAGCCGCCCAGCTGGGTGCCGAACAGGACGCCGGCGGCCAGTCCGTTGAGCAGGAGCAGTAGAGGGGCGAGAACGTTCAGCATGGGCGCTCCTCAGCGAGACAGGGCCCGTGCGGCGGCCTCGACCCGCTCCTTGATGAGCTTCATCTGCACCTTGGTGTTGACGTTGAGGTGCTCGGTCATGGCCTCGTCGGTCACCGGGGCCGCGGGCTTCATGTGGAAGTCCTGGACCCAGCGCATGCGGACGCCGCCGCCGGGCTCCTCGGTGTACTCCCAGTGGATGCGCATGTACTCGAAGGGGCCGGTCTCCACGCGCTCGGCGCGCACCGTGCGGGTGGCCGGGTCGCCGGTCCGCCGCGAGACCCAGCTCCAGACGTTGCCGTCCTCGTCCGGGTGCATGGTGAGGCGGAAGACGACGGTGTCGCCCTCGCGTTCGAGGACGTCGGCGGAGGCGTACTCGCTGAAGAGGTTCGGCCAGTTGGGGACGTCGTTGGTGATCTTCCACACCACGTCCATGGGGGCGTCGATGACGATGTGGTTGTCGGTGCGTCCGGCCATGGGAACTCCGTAGGTCGTCGGGTGGTCGGGGCGTCGTGGCGTGGGTCAGCGGCCGAGCACCAGGGCCGAGGTGAAGCCGCCGTGGCCGCGCGCGAGGACCAGCGCGTGGCGCAGCGGCAGTTCCCGCGGGGCCGTGGTGACCAGGTCGATGTCCAGGCCGGGGGCGACGTCGTGGACGTGCGGGGTGTGCGGGACGACGCCCTCGCGCAGCGCGAGCAGCGCGGTGGCCACGTCGAGCGGCGCCCCGCCGCCGTAGAGCCGGCCGGTGAGCGTCTTCGGCGCGGTGACCGGGACGGCACGCGGGCCGAAGACGGCGGTGATGGCCGTCGCCTCGTCGCGGTCGTCGTCCGGCGCGCCGGAGGCGTCGGCGAAGACGACGTCGATGTCGGCGGGGGTGAGCCCGGCGTCGGCGATGGCCTGTTCGGCGGTACGGCGCAGGGCGCGCGGCCGCCCGGACCCGGGGGCCGGGTCGAAGCCGGCGGCGTGGCCGAGGACCCGTCCGTAGACGGTGTCCGCGCCGCGCTCGGCAGCCGACGCGGCGCTCTCCAGGACGAGGATCGCCCCGCCCTCCCCGGGCAGATGGCCCGAGGCCTCGGCGGTGAAGGGCAGATAGGCCCGCTCCGGGTCCTGGACGGTTGACAGCCGGCCGGTGGTGAGCTGCGCCGTGAGGCCGTACGGGCAGAGGGAGGCGTCCGTGCCTCCGGTGACGACCAGCCGGGAGCCGCCGCGCAGCAGCCGCCGGGCCTGGGCGATGCCGTCGAGGCCGCCGGCCTGCTCGCAGGCCAGCACCCCGCAGGGGCCGCGCATCCTGTGCCGGATGGACAGCTGTCCGGTGGTGGCGGCGTAGAACCAGGCGATCGACTGGTAGGCGCCGACCCAGCTCGGGTCGTTCTGGTAGAGGGCGGTCATCTCCTTCTGGCCGAACTCGGTGCCGCCGGAGGACGAGGAGGTCACGACGGCCATCTCGTACTCGCCGATGGCGTCGAGGTCGGCGCCGGAGTCCGCCAGCGCGGCCTCGCCCGCGGCCAGGGCGAGATGCGTCCAGTGGTCGGTCTGGACGATCAGCCGGCCCGGCACGCGCTCGGCGGTGTCGAAGCCGGGCACCTGGCCGGCGTACCGCACCGGGTAGGGCGACGGGTCGAAGCGGCCGATACGTCCGATGCCGGACTTGCCGGCCAGGACCGAGGACCAGTGGGCCTCGATGCCGATGCCGGTGGGGGCGCAGATCCCCAGTCCCGTCACGACGGGCGCGCCGGCACCCTGCCCCGCGGTGGGCTTGGCGGCGGTCATGGTCACTCCCCTTTCAGGCGGCGGTCTCGGCGGTGCCGGGCGAGGACCATCGCGCTCTGGAACCCGCCGAAGCCGCTGCCGACGGTGAGCACCGTGTCCATGGCGTGCTCCCGGGCGGTGACGGGCACGTAGTCCAGGTCGCAGAGCGGGTCCTTGGTCCGGAGGTTGGCCGTGGGCGGCACCACCTGGCGGTCGAGGGCCAGGGCACAGGCGGCCACCTCGATGGAGCCGATCGCGCCCAGCGAGTGCCCGACCATCGACTTGATGGAGCTGACCGGGATGTCGTAGGCGTGCGGGCCCAGGCTGCGCTTGAACGCGGCCGTCTCGTGGCGGTCGTTCTGCTTGGTGCCGGAGCCATGCGCGTTGATGTAGTCGACGGCGGTGGGGTCCAGCTTCGCCCGGTCCAGGGCGACGGTGATGGCCTCGGCGAGCTCCCGGCCGTCCAGCTTGAGGCCGGTCATGTGGTACGCGTTGCTGCGGCTGGCGAAGCCGGCGACCTCGGCGTAGATGCGGGCGCCGCGGGCCAGGGCCGCCTCCCGCTCCTCGATGACCATGACGGCGGCGCCCTCGCCGAGCACGAAGCCGTCGCGCTGACCGTCGAAGGGCCGCGAGGCGTGCTCCGGGTCGGCGTTGTTCGGGGTGGTCGCCTTGATCGCGTCGAAGCAGGCGGAGGTGATGGGCGAGATGGGGGCGTCGGTCGCGCCGGCGATGACCACGTCGGCCGAGCCCTCCTCGATGAGCTGCACGCCGTGGCCGACGGAGTCCAGGCCGGAGGTGCAGCCGGTGGAGATCAGCGCGACCGGGCCCTCGGCCCCGGTCTCCCAGGCGACCTCGACCGCGAGGGTGGAGGGCACCATGTAGCCGTACAGGTGCGGGACGCCGTACTCGTGGTCGACGAGCCACTTCCTGCCGCTGTCGGAGAGGGTGACGTACTCCTCCTCCAGGCCCATGGTGCAGCCGACGGCGCTGCCCAGGGAGACCGCGATCCGCGCGGGCTCGACGGCCGGCAGCTCGATGCCGCTGTCGGTGACCGCCTCCCGGGCGGAGACCACGGCGAACTGGGCGGCCCGGTCCATGCGCCGGATCTGCCGGGCGGTGAGGCCGGCGGCCGCCGGGTCGAAATCGACCTCGGCGGCGACCTGCGAGCGGAACGCCGCCGGGGCGAACAGGGTGATCCGCCGGGTGGCCGTGCGCCCCTCGGACAGCGTCTGCCAGAAGGCCTCGCGGCCCACCCCGCCCGGCACGACCGCGCCGATGCCGGTGATGACGGCGCGTCGGGTCACTGGGCACCGCCCACGTCGGGGTTGGCCTGCTCGGGGCGCTGCGCCGGCTCGGTGTCGACGTGGCCGAGCTCGGGGCGGGGCGCGAGCGGCGACAGGTGGAAGGCGCAACGGGCGGTGGTGTCGCCGGTGTTGACGAGGCGGTGGCGTACCCCGATCGGCACGAGGAGGGAGTCGCCGGGGCCGAGCGGCACGACGTTGCGGCCGTCCAGGGTCATCTCCAGGGTGCCGTCGACGACGTGCAGGAACTCCTCCGAGTACGGGTGGTAGTGCTCGGTCACCCAGTCGCCGGGCTCCAGGGTCATGACGCCGCCGAAGCCGGAGGTGCAACCGACCGTCTTCGGGCTGAGGGTGGTGCGGATGTCGCCGCCGCGCTTGGTGTTGGCCTCGACCTCGTCGGCGGCCACCTTCACGGTTCGGGTGATGGCGGTGGTCACTGGATCCGCCCTTCGTCCTTGGTCCAGATGTAGAAGGGCTGGGCCATCGCGTCCTTGGGCTCCTGCCAGTTGGGGTCGTACGGCTCCACGCACTGGGCGAGCCTGGTGTTGATGTCGTCGTAGAGCGGGTGGCTGCGGGCCCGGTAGAGGTTCGGGCCGATGTCGTCGTCGGCCTCCACCAGGTGGAAGTACAGGCCGTGGAACCGGAACAGGGTGCGCCGGCTCACGCCGATCATGTGCGGCAGGTCGGTGGCGTCGGACTCCTCGAAGATCTTCGCGATGTCGTCCGTCCGGTCCGGCCGCAGCTTGGCGACGATCAGAGTGCGGTGCACGGGTCCCTCCCGATGGTCGGTGGTCACGGGAGAACGTCGCACCGCGGTCTGGAGGAGTGCTCGAAGTCCTCTCCAGCGAGGCGACTTCGAGCGCGGCCCGAGGCGGGCGGGCTGTGCTGACCGGGGACCGTCCCCCGACAGACAAGGGAAAGGGCAGCAGGCATGCCGTTCGCAGCGATCACGTACGACATCAAGCCGGGCCACGAGAAGGAACTGACCGAGATCTTCGGCGACTTCAAGCGGGTGCGCAGCAGCCGGGTCGAGGACGCCTCGGGCGAGCAGGCCGGCACGATCCTGGCCACCGCGGTCTTCCTGCGCGACGACACCCTGGTCCGGGTCATCGAGTACACGGGTGACCTGGAGGCCGTCGCCCGGCACATGGCGTCGCAGCCGGGCGTGCGCGAGGTCGAGCGGAAGCTGAAGCCGTATCTGAGCAGGCCCCGCGACACGGACACGGTCGAGGGCTTCGTGGCGACCTTCCGGCGCAGTCTGCTGACCACGGTCGCCCAGATCTCCGTGCGGGACCTGCCCGCGCCGGCGTAGCGGGCGGACAGCGCACCAGGCCGCACTCCGGAGGGTCCGGGAGTGCGGCCTGGTGGGGTGCGGCGGTCAGATCGCGGTCAGGGCAGCCGCGTTGAGGGTCAGGGCCAGGACGGCCAGGGCGGTGCGCAGGTAGTGGTACCGGCGCCACAGGGGACGGGGATCCTCCCAGTCCGGCGGGAGGACCACCGGGTCGGTGACCGCCTTGACGCGGCGGTTGATGGGCACGTTGCACAGGTGGGAGACCCCGGACACCCCGAGCAACAGCACCGCGGCGACCGCGAACAGCGGCCGGGCGACACCGTCGGCCGCCACGGCGAGCACACCGTCGGCGAGCGTGCTGCTCAGCACGATCACGGGCATCGTGGGGTCCCAGTTCCGGCCGAGCAGCTGGTGGGCGTACACATAGGTGCCGGTCTCCATCGCGAACAGCGCGGGCAGCACGCTCAGCGCGACGGCGAACAGCACTCCGGCGGTGACACCGCTGCCGAGCACGGCCGCGACGGCCAGCACGACGGTCATGACGCCGGGGCCCCCGTGGGGTGGGTGTCCACGGTCAGCTGGGCTACGGTGCGCATGGTGGCGTCGCGGAAGTACGCGGCGAACGCCTGGGGCGAGCTGGTGTCCCGCGGCTCGGCGAGGTAGGGCTGCAGCTCGGCCTCCGCGGTGTGGACGCCCCGCTGCGCGGCCATGTGGCGGCCGACGGCCGAGAAGTCGCCCTCGTAGTGGATGACCCGGACGACGATGTCGTCCTTGACGAACACCGCCGTGCCGAGCAGCCGGCCGGCCTGCTCGCCGTCGCCGCCGGTGAAGTCGGGGGTGTCGACCCGCTGGAACTTGGCGAAGATCTCGGCGATCTCGTCCTCGTGACCGGGTTTGACCCGGTAGGTGATGGCTGCGTAGGGCATCAGTTTCCTCCGTCGGCTTCGCGGGTGGTGCCGGTGTCGTACGGGTCCGGTGCGGTCGTCACCGGACGGCCCCGGCCCGCGGTGCGGTGCCGATCAGCTGGAGCAGCATCCGCGGGGTCTCGGCCTCCATGACGGCGTCGTCGTCGAGGACGATCCCGTACGTGCGGTTGATCACGCTCGTGGCCTGGAGCAGGGCGAGGGAGTCGTAGCCGAACTCCAGGAAGGGGGTGTCCAGTGCCTCCTCGCCCTCCAGCGCCATGCCCTCCTCGGGGGCGCCGACGCATTCGAGCAGGAGCGCTCCGAGCTCGGACAGGTTCATGTCAATCACGATGCTTCCTCTCGGTTCCTTGACGGTCAGTTGGCCCGCGCGAGCAGCGGGCTCGCGGCGGCGGCCGCGGGGTCCAGTTCGAGCTGCGGCGAGGAGTCGAGCACCGCCCGGTGCAGCTGCTCGACGCTGGGCGAGGGGTCGAGCCCGAGGCTCTGGTTCAGACAGCGGCGCAGCTGCCGGTACACGGTCAGCGCGTCACTGCGGCGCCCGACCCGGTACAGCGCGAGCATCAGCTGCTCGTGCACCGCCTCGTGCATCGGATGGCGGGCGGCGAGCCCGGACAGCTCACCGACGAGCTCATGATGGCGGCCCAGCCTCAGGTCTGCCTCGATCCGGCGCTGAAGGACGCTCATCCGCGACTCGTCCAGCCGGGTGGCCTCCACCTCGAGCAGCGGCCCGCACTGGACGTCGGAGAGCGCACGGCCGTGCCACAGCGACAGCGCCCCGCCGAAGTACGAGGAGGCCGCCGGCCAGTCACCCTGGTTCAGCGCCCGGTGCCCGGCCGAGGACAGCTCGTCGAACTCGTGGGCGTCGAGCAGCCCGCCGTGGGTGTCGAGCCGGTAACCGCCGGGCTCGGTGACGAGGACGCTCTTGGCGCCGTTCGGCAGGCTGTCGCCCTCGGCGCCCTCACGCAGGGCGGCCGCGATGGCGTTGCGGATCTGCAGGATGTACGTCTGCAGGGTGGTCTGGACGCTGCGCGGCGGGTGCTCGCCCCAGACCTCCTCCACCAGCGCAGCCACCGACACGGCCTCGCCCGCCTCCAGGGCGAGCAGCGCGAAGACCTTGCGCGGTTTGACGGCGGTGAGGTGCACGGGCACTCCGGACAAGGTGGCCCGGAACGGGCCGAGCACGCTGATGTCCATGCGCGGATCTCCTTCGGGTTACGTGGATCAGCCGGCCTGGTGGTACGGCGCCGCGTCGGTTCGCGTCGCCTCAGGTCCTGTCGAACGCGGACCGCAGGGACTCCCCCACCTCGCGGGGCACGTCCCGGCCCCGTACGAAGAAGTGGGTGCCGCGGACGGTACGGAGCCGGAAACGGGACGTCGTGCAGTGCTTCCAGGCGTGCACCTCGGTCACGGAGACCAGGGGATCGATCTCGCCCGCGTAGCCGTCGAGGGGGCACGGCAACGCGGTCACGGGCGTGGACCGCAGGTCCTGCGCGAGGAGCAGATCGGCCCGCAGGGTGGCGAGGGTGCCGGCCAGCCAGCCGATCCGGTTGCGCAGCGGGGCGGGGATGCTCTGCTGGTCCCCCAGGGACAGGATCAGCTCCTCGTCGGGGAGTTCGGGACTGACAAGCGTCTCGATCAGCGGCGCCGGCAGCTGCGGCGCCGAGCAGGCGCCGACCGCGAGCCGCTCGGGCGGGCGCAGCCCGGCGCACACCCGGTGCTCCGCGAACCGGTAGGCGACCAGCGCCCCCAGGCTGTGCCCGTAGAACGCGTGCGGCTCGTCGAGCAGCGACCCCAGATCGCTCTGGAGCTCCTCGACCAGCCGGGCGCCGTCGGTGATCCGTTCCTCGCGCCGCCGGCTCTCCCGGCCCGGCAGCCGCACCGGCAGCACGGACACACCCGGTCCGACGCGCCGCTGCCACCCGGCGAAGGTCATGGCGCCCCCGCCGGCGTGGTGGAAGGTGAACAGCCGGACGCCGTCCCTCCCGGACGCCGGCCGGACCGCGAGATAGCGCTGCACCCGATCCCCCTTCGTCTGCCGCACCGTTGCTCCGCATCTTTTCGGTCAGATGCGCGATCCGAGGGTCACCGCAGGGCCTCGTTCATCGCTCAACTGGCGCTGGAGCGCGGATCGGAGAGCCGGGGCAGCGCGTCGCCGGTCTCCGGCCGGTCGCCGAAACCGGGGTCGTTGACAGCCGCACTGACCGTGTAGGCGTCCTCGACCAGCCAGCTGTGGAACGACCAGTCCTCCCCCGTGCCGGGCGTGCCGTCGGGCCGCAGCATGGACAGCCGCGCGTCGCCCGGCCCGAAACCGAACTCGGTGAAGCGGAACCGCAGTCCCTGGCCGATCGCCTTGCTGTAGGCCTCCTTCAGCGTCCACAGCCGCACCAGCTCGCGGTTGCGCCACTCCGCCGGCACGCGTTCCAGCGCCTCCCGTTCGTGCGGGGTGCAGGCCATGGCCTCGGTGCCGAGGTCCAGCATCCGACGGTCGGCCGGCTCGGTGTCCACCCCGATCCGGCCGAACCGGGTCAGGCCCACCACGAGCAGCCCCTCGGTGTGGCTGAGGCCGACGTCCAGCTGGTCGATGCCGCGCAGGAACGGACGACCACCCGGCTTGTACGCCAGCTCGAGCTCGCCGGGCAGGGTGCCGAGCACGGCGCTCGCCGCGGACTTCAGGAGCAGCCGCGCGGCGACGAACCGGTCCCGGTTCCGCGAGGCGGGCATCCGGGCCAGGCGGGCGTGGTCCGGCCCGAGGTAGGCGGCCAGCTCCGGCGCGCCGAGGTCGGGCGGCAGCCAGTCGTCGACCGCCGCGTAGACGACACAGGTGCCGTGCGCCGCCACGGCCCCGCGCACCGGCTCCCACGAGCACCCGGGCCCGCGGTGCCGCAACGGCCGCATCATGTCGTACCTCCTCGTTCGGCGCCCCTCGCGGGGCGCGGGATCCGCCCTGACCGGGCGGGGCCGGGACGCCCCTACCGGCCGATCGCCGTCGCGTACAGGTCGTAGCTGCGGGCGTCGTCGAAGCGGTGCAGCAGTTCGGCGAGCAGCCGGTCGGCAGCCGCCGCGGGCATGCGGACCGCCGACCGGTCGAGCCGGCCGGCGACGCGGGTGAGCGCGGTCGCCGCCCAGGCCGGGTCGGCGAGGAAGCCGCCGGCCGGGCGGTGGCGCCACACGCCGAGGCAGGCGGCGCCGGCGACGAGCAGCGCGTACCGATCGGCGAGCGCGTAGGCACGGGGGCTGACGGGTTCGCCGGCGGGCCGGGCGGCGAGCGCGGCGCAGCCCTCGCGCAGGGCGCGCAGCTCTGCCACGAGGACCGCGGCCGCCTCCGCGAGCGGGCCGTCGGCGTGCCGCGCCGACTCCTCCAGCGAGCCGAGCAGCGAGTCCCGGTCGGCGGCCGGTCCGTCGCCGCCGACCCGGTGGGGCGGCAGCCCCGCGTCGAACGGGCGGAACAGCGGGGCGAGCCCCTCGCCGCCGCCGGGGTCGCCGAGCGAGGGCAGCCGCAGCAGCTGGGCGACGAGCACGGCCCTGCTGGCCGAGGCGCCGGCGCTGCCCAGGCCGAGCATCGGCAGGTCACGGGCGGTCTTGTGGAAGATGCCGTAACTGCCGCTCGTGGCATAGGCCTCGGAGCCGAGCACGATCGACAGGTCGTCCATCGTCTCGTTGAGGACCGTCGGCAGCAGGTACTTGGCGGCGGCGCCCAGCGTCCCGCTCTCCCGGGGCAGCAGGTGCGTCGCCCGGGTGGCGACGAGCGCCAGGCAGTCGCACACCAGCAGGTCGGCGAAGGCGTTCACGAGCGCCGTACGGGTGCGGGAGGAGTGCAGCGAGGCCGGGCTGCGCCGGCGGCGCGATCGGGCGAAGGCCGTCGTGGTACGCAGGGCGGTGTCGGCGCAGCCCAGGGCCATCGACAGGCCGGCGCTGCGGGTGAGCGGGAAGACCTGCTCGGCCAGCCGGATCGCGTCGCCCGCGGCTCCGAGCAGCCGCCCGGCGTCGAGGCGGTGGCCGTCGAAGGCGAGCCCCTGGACGGCGCAGCCGCGCACCCCGGCGGTCGGGCGGCGCGGCAGCAGCCGGAGGCCCCCGCCGTCCGGGTGCGCCGGTCCCGGCGCCAGGAAGGCGCTCAGCCCGTCCGGCGTGTGGGCGAACAGCACCAGCGCCCCTGCGCGGGCGGCGTTGTTGAGGGCCTCCTTGCGACCGCTGAGCAGGTAGCCGGCCCCGTCCGGCACGGCGGTGAGCCGGTTGCGCAGGAAGTCGTTGCCCTGGGGCGGCTCGGGGTAGGCGCAGGCCATCCGGCCGTCGGCGAGCAGCAGTGCGGCGGTGTCCTGTCGCTGGCGCGGGGTGCCGGCGGTCCAGACGACCACCGCGGCCAGGTACGAGACGAGGCCATGGCCGAGGCCGAGCGCCGCGTCGCGGCGGAACACCACGCGCAGCACCCGGGCCAGGGTGTCAAGACGGTCGAGGCGGCCGCCCAGTTCGCGGGGCACGAACTCGGCGTTCAGACCGAAGGCGTCGAGCAGCCGCTCGGCGGCCGGCAGCAGCAGGTGCCGTTCGTCGGCGGCCAGGAACTGCTGGGCGCCCAGGGGGTTGCCCGGGTCGTCGAGGTCGCCGAATTCGTGCTCGAGCCGGGCGATGCGTTCCTGGACGGCGACCTCCGAGGAGTCGACCGCGTTCACCGTCGTCGTCATGCCATCCCTCCGTTCTCTTCCCGCTCGTGCTGCCCACCGCTCGACCGGCACGGCTCAAGACGCGCTCAAGGTCTTCCGGTCAGAATCGGTTCCATCGCCTCCTCCGGGCACGGAAACCGGGTTCACCGGTCGCGGCCCCGGCGCGCCGCTCTGTCGGTACTGCTCCCAGAACGGGTTCTGGTCCACGGGCAGCCACATGGATCCGTAGGCCACCAGGCAGGTCCATACCGACCGGGCCAGGCGCCCGAGTACGACTCGGACGTCGGCACCGTCGGGGGGTGCGGTTGCGGGCATGTCGTGCCGTCCCTTCTGCTGTCGGGACTGTCCACGATCGGCGCCGCGGCTCGGCGGATCCTCGAGGAACTCTCGTGGGCGCGGGCCCTGACCCGTTCTCGAGCCGTACTCGAGCGGGGTGTGATCGGATGGCTTGAAGTGTGCACACCGGAATGAGAAGGGGGCCGGCGGTTTACCAGCGCGATCTCAACCCCGAGTTGACCGTGATGGGGCGCGTCCTGACCAGCGCGCCTCCCCAGGTGTTCGAGCCCGAACTCCTCGCGTACGCCAGGCACCGGGAGTCCCGCAGGGGATTCGTCTCCCGGGTGACCGCCGCCCTGACCGAGCGGCCCGGCGGCTATGTGTTCCTCGACCGGTGGATCGGCATGGACCGCCTGCTGCAGGCGGCGCATCCGGATCCGGCCGCCCCGGCCGCCCCGGCCGGGCCGCGGCGGCTCGCGGCGTCCCTCCACGCACAGGCGGAACTGCTGGTCACGGTGGGTCAGATGACCGTGCACGGCGGGCCGGCCGACGCCGCCCAGCTGCTGTTCGTGCGGGCCGTGGTGAGCGGCGAGCCGGAGCGGTTCGAGCTGGACTTCGGCTCCCTGGTCGGCGAGTGCGTGCCGGAGGAGGGCTTCGGCGGCAGCACGCTGCTGCGCTCGATCGCCGACCCGTACGTCTACGCGGGGCTGCTGTGGTGGCGGGACGCCGCGGCCGAGGAGCGGGTGCGCGCGAGTGTCGGCTGGCGGGACCGGCGCGCGCGTCTTGCGGCCTCGGCCCGTATCACCGAGGAACCCGCCCGCCCGCTCGACGAGTCCTGACCCGACCCGTCCCCGAGGACTCTTCGAGGGGCCCGCCGCAGCATCCGCGGCATGGACGAGCCCACCCAGACGCAGCCCTCCTTCGTCGTCGTCCGCGGCCGGCCGGACCCCGACGAACTCGCCGCCGTGACGGCGGTCCTGCTGGCCAGACTGCGTGCGCTGGGCGCGGCTGCGGAGCCGGACGACGCGGCGGGCAGGCCGCTCCGGGCCCCCTGGGCGACCCCCCGACGGCCCCGCCCGCGCGTCGGCTGGACGGCCTCGCGCTGACCTTCCGGCGCCCCTGCGACCCAGCGGCGGTCGAGTGCCCTTCAAGACGCCGTGCCTACGGTGACTGTCGCGGGTGGAACAGGCGCCGAGGTCGGGGGCGTACGCGCCCGTACGACACGCAGGGGGCCGAATGAGCGACTACCGCACCTTCACCGAACTGATGACCGAGAGAGCCGAGCGGGCGCCCGAGCGCACCGCCCTGCTCCTGCTGCCGGACAGCGACGCACACGGTCGCCCCGCCTCGGTCACGTACCGCACGCTCGACGCCCGGGCCCGTCGGCTCGCCGCCCGGCTGTGCGCCGACGGCGCCGCCGGGGAGCCGGTGCTGCTGCTGCACGCGTCCCGGAGCCAGTTCGCGGTGTCCTTCCTGGCGTGTCTGTACGCCGGTGCGGTCGCCGTCCCGATTCCGCCGTACGACGGCCGCAGCCACCACGAGGAGCGGGTGGCCGGGATCGTCCGGCAGACCTCCCCGCGGGTCGCGCTCACCTGCGCGACGCTCGCCCCGGACGTCTCCCGGCTGCTCGCCCGGCACGGCCACGGCTCGATCCCGTGCCTCGCCGCCGACGCGGTGGCCGGGCCGGAGACCGAGCGGCTGCCCGAGGTCGGCCCGGACACGGTGGCCTATCTCCAGTTCTCCTCCGGTTCCACCGGCAGTCCGAACGGCGTGGTGGTCACCCACCGCAACCTGCTCGCCAACCAGCGGGCGCTGCACGGACTGCTCGGCGCGGGCCCGGAGTCCCGGATCGGCGGCTGGCTGCCGTTGCACCACGACATGGGCCTGGTCGGCCAGCTGCTTCACCCCTTATGGCTGGGCGCCACCTCCGTCCTGGTGTCGCCGCAGTCCTTCGTCCGCCGGCCGGTGCGCTGGCTGGAGGCGATCGGGCGGTACGGCATCGAGGCGAGCGGCGCCCCGGACTTCGCGTACGACCTGTGCGTGCGGCGGGTCACCGACGAGGAGCTGGCCGGGCTCGATCTGTCCGGCTGGCGCGTCGCGATCTCCGGCGGGGAGCCGGTGCGCGCCGAGACGCGGAGGGCGTTCACCGAGCGGTTCGGGCGCGCGGGCCTGCCCGCGGGGGCGATGCACGCGGCGTACGGCCTGGCCGAGGCGACCCTGCTGGTCTCCGGCGGGCGGGCGGTGGACGGTGAGTGGGCGGTCGATGCCGAGGCCCTTCAGGAGGGCCGGCTGAGCGAGCCGCGGCCCGGGCGGGCGGCGCACACCCTGGTGTCGTGCGGCACGGTCGACGCGGCCGCCGGCCGGGTGCTGATCGTGGACCCGGAGACGCACGAGGTCCGGCCGGACGGACAGGTCGGCGAGATATGGGTGAACGGACCCGGCGTCGCCCCGGGCTACTGGCGCGACCGCTCGACGACCGCGGAGCGCTTCGGCGCCGTGACGGTCGACGGGACCGGCGGGATGCTGCGCACCGGCGACCTCGGCACGGTGGCGGACGGCCGGCTCTACGTCACCGGTCGACTGAAGGACGTGATCATGGTCGCTGGCCGCAACCTTTATCCGCAGGACGTGGAGCGCAGTGTGCAGCGGGTCAGCTCGCTGTTCGGCACGGGATCCGCCTTCTCGGTGCCCGGGGAACGCGAACGGGTCGTCGTCGTCCAGGAGTTGCGGACCCACCAGCGGTACGCCCTCGACCTGGAGGGTCTGGTGACGGACGTCCGGCGGTGCCTGAGCAAGGAGTTCGAGGTGGCGGTGGCAGGGGTGCTGCTCGTGCGCCCCGGCACCGTCCGGCGCACCAGCAGCGGAAAGGTCGAGCGGGTCGCGATGCGCCGGCTGTTCCTGAACGGCGGGCTGCGACCGCTGCACCAGTATCTGGCCGACGACCTGGCCGGAACGGCGGGCCCGCGCCGTTAGCGGCGGGCGACCCGCCCGGCGGACCGCCGGCGGGAAAGAACACAGACAGGGGGAAGATGTGAGCGGAACGGCACCCGGCGACCCGGACGAGAGGCTCTTCGCCGCCTGGCTCTCCGAACGGATCGCCCGTTACGCGCGGCGCGCGGTCGGCGACGACGAGGACCTGTCCCTCTGGGGACTCGACTCGGTGGCCCTGCTCAGCCTGGTGGGGGACATCGAGGTCGAGTTCGAGCAGATTTTCGAAGCCGCGGACATCTGGGCCCATCCGACCATTCGCGACCTGGCCCACCACCTGGCGATGCGCCAGGGCATGCGCCGGCACTCCGGCCGGGTCAGGGCGGCGTTCGTCTTCACCGGACAGGGCAGCCAGCACCCCCGGATGACGGCCGGGCTGCACCGCGAGCTCGCCGCCTACCGGCGCCATCTCGCCGCGGCCGACGAGGCGATCGCCCCGTACCTGGGCCGCTCGGTCACCGAGCTGATCCTCGACGGGGATCCCCGGGTGCACCGGACGGCGCTGACCCAGCCGGCGCTCTTCGCCGTCGGGTACGCCCTGGCGATGACGCTGGTCGAGGAGGAGGGGGTGCGTCCGGTGGCCGTGCTCGGTCACGGCATCGGCGAGCTCGCGGCGGCCGTGGTCGCCGGGGCGCTGACCCTCCCCGACGCGGCCCGGCTGGTGTGCTGTCGCGGCGCCTTCATGCAGCACCTGCCGTCCGGCGGCGGGATGATGGCGACCTGCGCCAGCCCGTACGAGGCGGCCGACGCGGCGGCGGGAGAACCGCAGGTGAGCATCGGCGCGGTCAACGCGGCACGCGCCACGGTGCTGTCCGGCCCGGTCGCGGGCCTGGAGCGGGTCCGCGAGCGACTGGCCGCGGTCGGCATCGCCAGCACCTTCCTGGAGGTGACGCACGCCTTCCAGTCGCCGCTGATGGAGCCGGTGACGCCCCGGTTCGAGGCCGCGGCCCGGCATGTGGCGGGCGGGCCGCCGACGCTGCCCTACTACTCGACGGTGTACGGCCGCGAGTACGCCGATCCGCTGACCACGGCGTACTGGACGGCGCAGATCACCGCACCGGTACGGTTCACCGACGCCGCCCGCCGGATGCTCACCCGGCAGGCCCCCAGCCATGTCGTGGAGATCGGCCCCAAGGCGGTGCTCACGCCCTTCCTGCGGCGGATCGCCGGGGCCCGGGGACCGGACTGTCTCGCGGTGTGCCGCAGCCCGGGGAGCGACGCGGTGTACCTGGCGGGCGTGCTGTCGAGGCTGGACGCGGGGCCCCTGACGGAGAACTGAC
This sequence comes from Streptomyces sannanensis, assembly GCF_039536205.1. Classification (GTDB taxonomy): domain Bacteria; phylum Actinomycetota; class Actinomycetes; order Streptomycetales; family Streptomycetaceae; genus Streptomyces; species Streptomyces sannanensis. The sequence goes on from NZ_BAAAYL010000001.1 coordinate 1,025,888, forward strand.
GGAGCGGCGGCCCGGCGGAGGACCGGAGCGGCGGCGGGCGGCGCCGGGGTGCGGCGCCGGCCTACGGGATCCAGCCGGCCTCCTCGGCGATGCGGATCGCGTCGATCCGGTTGCGCGCCTGGAGCTTGTCCACGATGGCCGTGAGGTAGTTCCGTACCGTGCCCTGGGTCAGATAGAGGTGGTCGGCGATCTCCACGGCGTCGGCGCCCCGCGCCGCGAGCCGTAGCACCTGGGTCTCCCGGGGCGACAGCGGGTTGTCCGGCGCCTCCCAGGCGCTCAGCGCGAGTTCGGGGTCGATCACCCGCTGACCGGCGGCGACCGAGCGCACCGCCTGGGCCAGCCGGTTCGGCGGGGAGTCCTTGAGCAGAAAGCCGGACACCCGCGCGGCCATCGCCCGCCGCAGCGTCCCCGGCCTGCCCAGGCTGGTGAGGATGAGGGTGCGGCACTCCGGCACCCGCCGGTGCAACTCGGCCGCCGCGGTGAGGCCGTCGACGCCGGGCAGGTCGATGTCGATGACCGCGACGTCCGGACGGGCCTCGAGCGCGCTCGGCACGATCAGGTCACCGCGCGCGACCGAGGCGACGACCTGAAGATCCTGCTCCAGTTCCAGCAGCGCGATCAGCGCGCCGCGGACCATGTGTACGTCCTCGGCCAGAAGGATCTTGATCAGCAGCATGGGCTCCCCCCGATGTGTCCAGTGTGCTCTCAGACCACGTGTCTGCCCGCTTCTCCGAGCCGGCCCGCCGCGTCGTCGGCCGCCCGGTGTCTGTGCGACGGCAGCGGCTCGGCGTCCTCGCCCTTCGGGGGCCTGAGCGGAGCCGTCGCCGCCAGCCGGAACCGGTTCCCGGCGATCACCCCCGCCGTCATCTCGCCGCCGATCGCGGAGAGCCGGGCCCGCAGATTTCCGAGACCGCTGCCGCGGTCCGGGGCGTCCGACCGGTCCGGCGCGACGACACCGTCGTTGACCAGCACCAGCCGCACCAACTCCCCCTCGACCCGCACCGTGACGGTGCACGACTGCACCTTGCTGTGCCTGAGCATATTCGTGACGCCCTCGCGCAGGGCGGTCGCGAGCACGGTGTCCACCAACGGGTGGAGCCTGCCGCAGTCGATGTCCACCTCCGTCTCGACGTCGGCCGCCGCCATGACCTCGGCCACCGACTCGGCCTCCGCCGCCAGCGACATGTCCCGGTAGCCGCTGGCCACCAGCCGGACGTCGGCCAGTGCCTGCCGGGCGACGCCGAGCACCGAGGCGACCTCCTCGCGGGCCCGCTCGGGGTTGACCAAGACCAGACGGTGGATCAGCTCGCACTTGAGCGTGATCGCGGAGAGGCTGTAGCCGAGCAGGTCGTGCAGGTCCCGGGCGAAGCGCAGCCGCTCCCGGGTGACCGCCATCCTGGCCATCTCGGCGCGGGTGTCGTGGACTTCGCGCACCAGATCGGTGAGCCGGGTGAGGCCGTAGATGACCAGTCCGGTCAGCGCGGTGGAGACGGCGTAGTAGCCCGTCTCGAGCGCCGACACCCCCCCGCCGACGGACCAGCCGAGCATGGCCAGCGGGACCGCGCCGTAACAGGGCCAGGCGATCCGGCCGGGGAGCATGAGGAGAATCGATCCGGCGAGCGGCCCCGCCATGCTTCCCCACGCGACCCCCAGCCACACCATGGGCCCGAAGGTGAGCAGCGCCTGCGCAACGAGGATGGCCGCCCGGCGCCGACCGGACCACCGGCGCGCCCGGGGCGAGGTGAGCAGCATCTGCACCGCGTAGAGCATGACCACGACGCCCGTGCACAACACCAGGCCGAGCGTGCCGGAGACCACGTTCTCCACGTTGAGCAGGGTGACGACGCCGTATCCCGCGAAGACCACCGTGCTGATCCCCTGGGCGAGCCGCGGTGCCAGCAGATCCCTGGCCGGGGCTCCCCCCGCTGGGCCCTTGACGCCGATGAGGTCGTTGTCCGAAACCCGGAAACGGCCCGCCATGTGTGGACTCCTCGCGTGGGTGTCGGGAGTGTGCAGGACCGAACTATAAGCCGACACCCACCGTGTCCGGGACCCTACGGCGCCTCAACCATGACTACAGCACGAGAGGTACAGGATTCAGCTCCTCGTAGGGTGTTGACCGGCCAAGTTGGCCGAGACGGACCGGTACGTCGTACAGCCTGCCGGGCGCGAACCTGGCGTAGAAGTGCCGCAGTCCGGGGACCAGGATCTTGACGACCGGAATCCCGACGTCCGGGCGGGTCTGGTCGAGAACCAGCAGCTCGAGGCCGTGCGCCGCGACAAGTTCGCGGATGCCCTCGACGTCGGCGAGGAGGTCGTCGTGGCGGACGTACGGCCGAAAGGAGCCGGGAGTGAGCGCCGACTGCCCGGGATCGGGCAGGAGTTGGTATTGATCGGGAGGCAAGGGTGCCGTACCGGCGGCCGCCGGGGGCAGCGTCTGCACCATTTCGGTCATCGCCCGGCGCAGCGCTAGGCGGGGATCGAAGTGGGCGCCGAAGCCGAGGACGACGTCCGGGACTTCGGCGTCCGTACGCCGGGAGACCGCCACGACGACGGGAATGCCGAGATCCGAGGTGAGGTCCAGGGCCCAGACGCGACGGCCCGTCCGGCCGAGCGCCTCGCGCAGGCCGGCCAGCCACGGCTCGTCGAAGGCGTCCAGGTCGATGCCCGGCTGCCGGAGCCGGTTGTACCACCACAGGGACACCGCGTCCCGCTCGACGAGCTCCAGGAAACCCTGCACCACGGCGTCCTCCGGGCTGCTGCCGGCCGCGTTGCCGTTGGAGTCGGCCCACAGCCCGTCCGGGGAACCGCCGGACGCACAGCCGAAGTACAGCGTGGAGGTGGGCAGCAACCGCTGGACGCCGGCGGTGAGCGACCACACCGGGGTCCACTCGGTGGGCCGGTGCGGGTCGAAGGGCGCGCTCACGTGGTGGAAGGGGGTGTGTGAGGCGTTCCAGCGGTCCCGGTCGGCGAACTGCCGCTCGTGGAACAGCTGGTACGTGTTGGGGTGGACGGCCGCGTCGCCGAGGCCGACCAGCGAGTCCGTGACGGTCAGCTCGTCGCCCTGCTGTGCGGCGCAGTAACGTTCCACCGCCTCGCACAGCGCACTGGCCCGGGCCTCGGCCGCCGTCGTCCCCTTGCCCGCACTGCGCGCCCGCAGCACCCGGTGCATCGCGGTCGGGGAGTGCCCGCGCAGGGCGAGGTTGTGGCCGGAGTCATAGGCGTGCAGGCCTTCGGGCAGCCCGGCCATGGGGCGGACCTCCGTCACGACACCGGTGACCGGCCCGATCAGATGCCCGTACCTCCGCAGCATCTGCTCGGCGGACAACGCCCGGTCGTTGCTGCCCGAGCCCTCGGCCTTGGGCCGCGAGACCGGCACCACCGGCCGCCGGGTCCGCTCGGCCACCAACGAGGGATCCCCGCAGGACGGACACTGCGGGCGGCGCCGCACCGGGTGGTGGGTGGTGCGCAGGGTGAGGCCGTCCATGACGCACACGGCCCGCTGCTCCGAACCCCGCAGCCCCGCAAGCCACTTGGCCGTCTCCAGGACCGCACTGTGCAGCCCCACGGCGCGCACGGCGGCCAGCGAGGGCACCGGCCGGACCGCGGGCCGGTCCAGGCCGAGGGCCTGCTGGACCGACAGCTCGCCGCGGCGGTGCTCACGCAGCCGGTGCGCCAGGCACGACCAGCACGCACCGTCGCCGCCCGGCTCGAAGACCGGGCCGGTCCACGGCTCGGCCGCGAAGGGTCTGGCCAGCAGCCACGGGCGTCTCGCCGCCCGTAACCTGGCTTCTGTGTCCCGCAGTTCGGGCATCAGATAGTCCTCGCACAGGACGAGCGCGAAGTCGGCGTCGGCGTCCTCGCCGACCGGGGTGACCCCCGAGGCGCGGCACGCGGCCCGGGCCGCCTCGCCGTCCACGTCCCCGACGCAGATCACCGCCACCGGCCTGCGGCACACCTCGCCGTCGGCCACGGCGCCGTCCAGTCCGGCGCGGTCCCAGTACGCCTCCGCGGAGCACCGCTCGGCCGAGCCGGACGGCCTCGGCGCGCCATGGCGGTACCCCACCAGATTGGCCTCGGTCAGGCGCCGCACCACCCGCCCCGCCGTCCCGGCGGGCATCGACGAGGCGGCCTCCCGGAGCAGCTCGGGCAAGGTGCGGCTGCCGTCGAGCAGATCCAGCAGGGTCTCCACGCCGGCACCCCGCACGGCGGTCACGTCCTGGTCGGAGCACACGAACACGGCCTCTCCCGGGACCGACACGGCCCGCACATGGCGCTTGAACGCCACGAACGGGCCGCGGGCCGGGCGCTGCCCCTCGGTCACGCACCCACCTGGGTGTCGAGCACGGAGGCGATGCACATGCACCAGTTCGCCGACCCGCCCTCGGCCCGGCTCAGACTCTCGACCAGGATCTCCCCGAGCGCCCCGTCCGCCGGCCCGGCCTCCGCGGACCAGGGCTCCGACTCCGAGAGGCGAAGGATGTCTTCGGTGATGTTCACACGTACCCCCAGTGAATGAGCGAGACTGGCGAGCGGGACGAGGCACGGAGAAGACGCACCGCGGCGCCCGCCTCACAACCGTCCGAGCCGAACCGGATCAGGCCTCGGCGTCTGATTCGAGAGTCTGCTGTCGAAAATCGAACTACGGCAGTGCGAAGCTCATCGGAGGGACATGACATTTTCACGAACGGGGTCATGCGCCCCTCACTGGGCCCGGACCGGCCCCCGATGCGAGTCTCATGAGCCGGACTCCGAACGGGCCGTCACGGGGACGGACGGCCGTGGCCCAAGGGGGAGAATGCTGATGGAGATCCAGATCCTGGGGTCGCTCGCCGCACAGGAGCGCGGCGTCTCCGTGGTGCCGAGCGCCGCCAAGCCCCGCCAGCTGCTGGCCCTGCTCGCGCTGCACGCCGACCGGGTGGTGTCGGTGCCGACGCTGATGGAGGAGATCTGGGGCGAGTGCATCCCCCGCAGCGCCTCCACCACGCTGCAGACGTACATCCTCCAGCTGCGTCGCCGGCTCACCGTGGCCCTCGACGGCGACCCGCTGCGCGACGCCAAGGACATCCTCGTCACTCGGTTCGGCGGCTATCTGTTCCAGGTGGAGCCCGGCCGGGTCGACGCCCACGAGTTCGAGCGGCTCGCCGCGGCCGGCGGCACCGCCTTCGAGCTCGGCGACCACCGCGCCGCCTCCGACCTGCTGCGCCGCGCCCTCGCCCTGTGGCAGGGCCCCGCCCTGGTCGACGTGCCGACCGGGACGGTCCTCGAACTGGAGGTGCTGCGGCTGAACGAGGAGCGGACGACCGCGCTCGAGCGTCGCATCGAGGCGGACCTGAGACTCGGCCGGCACGCCGAGGTGGTGCCCGAACTGCGCGTCCTGGCCGCCCGCAACCCGCTCCACGAGGGCTTCTGCGCCCAGCTGATGCGCGCCCTGCACCGCACGGGCGGCAGCTGGCGCGCCCTGGAGGCCTACCAGCGACTGCGCGACTCACTGGTCCACGAACTGGGCCTGGAGCCCTCCGCCGCACTCCAGGACCTCCACCACGCGGTCCTGTCCGGCGACGTGGACCTGGCCCTGCACCCGGCGACGGCGGACTGACGGGACGGCGGGGCGGCGGCGGGGCGCCCGGCCGTGCGGCGGGGCGGCGCGCGGAGGGGGGGCATGCGGACGGGCGGTGGGGCAGAGCGGGCCGGGGCCGGTCGAGCGGTCCTCCAGAAGACGTGGCGGAGCCTTCGAGGCCGCCTCCCTACGCTGCCGAAATGACGACCTTCGACGAACTGCTCGCCCCGACCATCGCACCGGCACCGGCACCGCCCCCCACCCCCGATCCGACTCCCGACCTGGGCCGCTCCACCGACGAGCTGAAACGTCTGAAGGAGGAGTTGAGCCGGGGCCCCGACCCGGAGGCCACCCGGCGCCAGCACGCGAAGGGCAAGCTGACGGCACCCGAGCGGCTCCAACTGCTCTTCGACGAGGGCACGTTCACCGAGATCGAGCCGCTGCGCCGGCACCGGGCCGCAGGCTTCGGTCTGGAAGCTCGCAAGCCGCACGGCGACGGCGTGGTGATCGGCTGGGGCCTGGTGCACGGCCGTACGGTCTTCGCGTACGCCCATGACTTCCGCGTCTTCGGCGGCGCCCTGGGCGAGGCCCACGCGGAGAAGATCCACAAGGTGATCGACCTGGCGGAGGCGGCGGGCGCGCCCGTCGTCGGCCTGAGCGACGGCGCCGGCGCCCGCATCCAGGAGGGCGTGACGGCGCTCGCCGGATACGGCGGCATCTTCCGCCGCAACACCCGCGCGTCCGGGGTGATACCGCAGATCAGCGTCATCCTGGGCCCGTGCGCGGGCGGCGCCGCCTACTCCCCCGCGCTCACCGACTTCGTGTTCATGGTGCGCGGCACCTCTCAGATGTTCATCACGGGTCCGGACGTGGTGCAGGCGGTGACCGGCGAGCAGATCACCCACGATGGCCTCGGCGGCGCCGACGTGCACGCGGGCCTTTCGGGCGTGTCGGGTTTCGTCTACGACGACGAGGCGGACTGCCTGGCGGACGTCCGCCACCTGCTCTCCCTGCTCCCCCAGAACAACCGCGAGCTGCCCCCGGTGGTCCGCACCGACGACCCGGCCGACCGCCGCACCGAGGCGCTGACCTCACTGGTGCCGGCCGGCCCCCAGCAGGCGTACAACATGCGGGCGGTCATCGAGGAGATCGTCGACGACGGCGACTACTTCGAGGTCCACGAGGCGTGGGCGCAGAACGTGGTGTGCGCGCTGGCCCGCCTGGACGGCCATGTCGTCGGGGTGGTCGCCAACCAGCCCACCGCGCTCGCCGGCGTCCTCGACATCCACGGCTCGGAGAAGGCCGCCCGCTTCGTGCAGTTCTGCGACGCGTTCAACATCCCGCTGGTCACCCTGGTCGACGTACCGGGCTTCCTGCCCGGCGTGGACCAGGAGCACAACGGCATCATCCGCCACGGCGCGAAGCTCCTCTACGCCTACTGCAACGCGACGGTGCCGCGGATCTCCCTGGTGCTCCGCAAGGCGTACGGCGGCGCCTACATCGTCATGGACTCCCGCTCGATCGGCGCGGACCTCTCCTTCGCCTGGCCGACCAACGAGATCGCGGTGATGGGCGCGGAGGGCGCGGCCAACGTCGTCTTCCGCCGCGAGATCGCCGCCTCCGACGACCCCGAGGCGACCCGCACCCGCCTCATCAAGGAGTACAGGACCGAACTGATGCACCCCTACTACGCCGCCGAACGCGGCCTGGTCGACGACATCATCGACCCGGCCGCCACCCGCACGGTCCTCATCCGCTCTCTCGCCATGCTCCGGTCCAAGCACGCCCCCCTCCCGGAACGCAAACACGGCAACCCCCCGACGTAACCCCGCCAGAACCGATCGAGATCCAGCCGGGCCGGTTCCGTCCGGGACGAGACACCCAGCTTCGGAACTGCCTTGTACACGTGCTGCCCGACCGTGCGCGGGCTGAGCAGGAGGCGCCTCGCCGACGGCACGCAGTTCGGCGGCCGCCCGGTCGGCCCAGGGTCGGGCGCCCAGGTGGTCGAGAGCCTCTTGGGCCTGGCGCAGATGGGGGCGGGCTTCTGCCTTACGGCGGCGACGGCGCAGCCACTCCCCGTAGGCCAGCTGCGTTCTAGCCTGCTCGTACGGCTGGGCCGCCAGCCGGTGCAGCTCCAGCGCTCGGGTGAAGTGCTCCTCGGAATCACGGAGGAGGCTGTGGCAGCGTGCGAGGGGGGCGACCATCAGCTGCCCCTCGACGGCACCCCACCAAGGGTTACGGAGCGTCAACACCGAGGCGCAGGTGGGCGGGGTCGGTCAAAGCCTCGGCGGCCGGTCCTCGCCCCTTCAGGATGCCTGTCTCCACAGGGATGAGCGCTCCGTCCGGCGGCCGCCAACCACGCATGACGGCCCGTCAGGACCCACACCTTTCGTGCGTCAAACGTGCGTCACGTGCGTCGAACATGCGTCAAGATATCGCACCTAACGCACGTAACGCCCATAACGCACACTCAGAAAAACAGCAGGTCAGCGGCCCTTTTCCGCAGGTTCAAGGATCGCCACGCACTCCACGTGATGCGTCATCGGAAACAAGTTGACGACGCTGCGACCTCTGGCCCGCTTCCCGCCACACCATACCCCCTTGGCCGATTGCGACGCCCACCGGAAGCTGGTCTACAAGCACAACCCCCCAAGGCAATATCTGCGGGCGAGAGCATCCACCGCCAAGCCTGGGGCGGGTGGGTCAGGATGGCCAGGCTGCGTCGGCAAATAGCGTCCAACTCGACTCTCCCCAGGGCGCCCCCGCTGGGGAGCGGCTGGGGAGTTTCGCTGCCGCTCGGGGAGTCCCTGGGGAGTTTGAGCCGCGTAAGCACGAAAGCCCGTGAAAGGCGTTGAAAGAAGCATCCCTGCAGGTCAGCGCCACGCGACCGCAGAGAACCCGAAGTCAAGGGCCTGACCACGAGGCCTACATGACATACGTACCGAGATCGTCGGCCTCGACGATACCCGGAAGCGAACCGCCCTCACGCAAGGGCGTGACATAGCGGGTCGCTGTGACTTCGGAGAGCATTGAGCCAGATTACGTCGGGGGCCGGCCGGTGCTCGATCGGATATCCGTCCGCCTATGCTGCCCCATGACCGATCTCATCGAAGTACCCGAATTTCCGGGCCAGTTCGCCAGGACCCGTCGTTTCGCGCTGGGCATCCCCGGCCGGTTCACGGTCTCCCCGGACGGTGACCGTGTGCTGTTCACACGGAGCACGCACGGCGCCGATCCGGTGAGCCGGCTGTGGCTGTACGAGGACGGCGAGGAGCGGATACTCGTCGATCCGCCCGCCCTCGGCGGTGAGGAGGAGGTGCCGGAGGAGGAGCGGATCCGCCGTGAGCGCGCCCGTGAGTCCTCCTCCGGTGTGGTGGCGTACGCGACCGACCGCGAGGCGCGGCTCGTGGCCTTCACGCTGGGGGGCGCGCTCTGGCTGGTGCGGACGGACGGGGGCGCCCCCTGGCCGGTGCCCACGGCCGGTCCCGTGGTCGATCCGCGTCCCTCCCCCGACGGCACGCTGGTCGCGTACGTCACCGGGGGCACGCTCCGGGTCGTACGCACCGACGGCACGGAGGACAGGCTGCTGGCCGCACCGGAGGGGCCCGGCGTGACATACGGGCTGTCCGACCACGTATCGGCCGAATCGATGGGGCGGCTGCGCGGCCACTGGTGGTCGCCGGACGGGGATGCCCTGCTGGTCGCGCGCGTGGACACCTCCGCGGTCCAGCGCTGGTACCTGGCCGACCCCGCGCATCCGGAGCGGGCCCCGCGCGCCATCCCGTATCCGGCCGCGGGCACCGCCAACGCCGAGGTGTCGCTGCACATCGTGCCGCTGCAGGGGGACCGCGTGCCGGTCCGGCTCCCGGCAGCCGCGGACGAGCACCCTGCCGGCGGCGAGTGGACCGACCCGTCCTTCGAGTACGTCCCGACGGCCTGCTGGGACGCGTACGGTCCGCTCGTCTCCGTACAGACCCGCGACCAGCGCTCGGTATACGTCCTGTCCGTCGACCCGGTGACCGGGGAGACCGAGCGCCGGCACCATGCCACCGACCACGCGTGGGTGGAGCTCGTGCCCGGCACCCCGGTGCGCATGCCGTCCGGCGGGCCGGTCCTTCCCTGGATCAGGGAGGGCGACCGCGGCCTGCGTCTGGGGGATGCGGTCACCCCGCGGGGGCTCCAGGTGGAGTCGGTCCTGGGCACGGCGGGCGAGCGGCTGTTCTTCACCGCCGCCGAGGAGCCGACAGAGATCCACGTCTGGTCGTACGACCCCGAGGACGGCTGCGTCCGGATCAGCGACCGGCCGGGCGTCCACACGGCCGCGGCGGGCGGCAACACCGTGGTGCTGGACAGCAGGACCCCCGACGGGCACACGGTGACGGTGCTGCGCGACGGGAAGCCGGCCGGCCGGATAGCGGTGCTCGCCGAGGAGCCGGTCGTCACGCCCCGGCCGGTGCTGCTCTCGCTGGGCGAACGGAAGTTGCGCAGCCGGCTGTTCCTGCCGTCCTGGCACGAACCGGGGGCCCGGAAGCTACCGGTGCTGCTCAGCCCGTATTCCGGGCCCGGCCTGCAGCTCGTGGTGCAGGCCCGCACCTGGCACGCGGCGGTGTGCCAGTGGTTCGCCGAACAGGGCTTCGCGGTGCTGGTCACGGACGGGCGCGGCACGCCGGGGCGGGACCATGCCTGGGAGAAGTCCGTCCACGGCGACCAGTTGACCCCGGTGCTGGAGGACCAGGTGGACGCCCTGCACGCCGCCGCCGAGCGGTACCCGGAGCTGGACCTGGAGCGGGTCGCGGTGCGCGGCTGGTCGTTCGGCGGGTTCCTGGCCGCGGGGGCCGTGCTGCACCGCCCGGATGTCTTCCATGCGGCCGTCGCCGGGGCCGCTCCCACCGATCTGCGGCTCTACGACACGCACTGGAAGGAGCGCTATCTCGGCCACCCGGACGTCCAGCCGGAGAACTACGAACGTTGCTCCCTGGTGGCGCACGCCCATCGGCTGACCCGGCCTCTGCTCCTGGTGCACGGTCTCGCCGACGACAATGTGGTGGCAGCACACATGCTGCGGTTCTCCTCGGCGCTTCTGGCCGCCGGGCGGCCGCACCAGGTGCTTCCGCTGCCCAGCGCCACCCATATGGCCATGGGGAAGGGTGTGGCGGACGGATTGCTCCGGATGGAGCTGGACTTCCTGAAGAAGTCGCTGCGTCGTTGAACATCGCCGCACCCCGTCGCGTACAACATCAGGAACGAACCATGGCCACCGAGGAAGGGAACACCGTCATGACCGCAGCGCAGGAGTCCGAGCGGCCGCTGGGGCGCCGTACCGTCGTAGCAGCCGTGGGGGCCGCAGGGCTCGGCGTGGCGCTGACCGCCTGCGGCGGCTCGGAGGCCAAGTCCACCGCCGACGAGGCCGACAAGGCCGCCGCCGAGAAGCCTCAGGACACCGGCAACGGCGCCGCGCAACAGCCGCTGGCCAAGACCGCCGACATCCCGGTGGGCGGCGGCAAGGTCTTCGCCGCCGAGGGGGTGGTGGTCACCCAGCCGGCCGCGGGCGACTTCAAGGCTTTCTCCTCCAAGTGCACCCACCAGGGCTGCGCGGTGAAGGACGTCGTGGGCGACTCCATCAACTGCCCCTGCCACGACAGCAAGTTCAGCGCCGCCGACGGCAGCGTGAAGGCCGGTCCGGCCACTCGGCCGCTGCCCACCATGGCCATCAAGGTCGAGGGGGACACGATCACTCTCGGCTGACCGCGGCACGCCGTGGCCGCCGCCGGCACGGGGAGCCCCAGCGGTCAGTCGTCGGCCGGCCCCCGGCCCGCGGCGGCCAGCGCGTCGACCGCAGCCCTGATCGACGGGCGCCGGTCGGCGTCGGCGCGCCACACCGCGTACACATGCCGGCGCATGGCGTGCCGGACCGGGACCACCCGCACACCGGGCGGCACCGGACCGCGGCCGAGCCGCGGCGCGATGCTGACGCCCAGGCCCGCCGCGATCAGCGCGAGCTGGGTGGCGTGCTCCTCCGCGACATGCGCGATCCGCGGCTCGATGTCCTTGCCGCGCAAGGTGAACATCAGCCAGTCACGGCAGAACTCCCCCTCGGGCCAGGTGATCCACTCGTCGTCGGCGAAGTCCTCGAGGTCCACCTCCGTGCGGTGAGCGAGCGGGTGGTCCGCGGGCATCGCGACATCGGCCTGGTCGTCGAGGAGTGCGCGCTTGGCGAGCCCGTCGGGCAGGGGCAGCGGCTTGTTGTACCAGTCGAGTACGACCGCCAGGTCGAGGTCTCCACGGACCACCCGGCGTACCGAATCCTCCGGTTCGAGTTCCTGCGAGCAGACACTCAGCTGGGGATGCTCGGCGCGCAGTGCGACGAGGGCGGCGGGGAAGAGCCCTCGCACGGCGGTGGGGAATCCGGCGGTGCGCAGCTCGCCGACGGCCCGGCCGCGCTGGGCCTCCAGATCAGCTTGGGCCCGCTCCACCTGGGAGAGGATGCGGGCGGCGTGTTCCGCCAGCAGCCGGCCCGCGTCCGTGAGCCGGACGCCGCGGCCGTTCTTGGCCAGTAGTGGCTGGCCCGCCTCCCGCTCCAGCTTGGCCAGCTGCTGGGAGACGGCGGAGGTGGTGACATGCAGCCCGTCGGCGGCCCCGCTGACCGAGCCGTGCCGGGCCACCGCGTCGAGGGTGCGCAGACGCTCCAGGTTCAACATATAAGCAATGCTAAGCGTTCCCCTGAAATAATTCTCGCTTGTGCTAAGAGGTTGTGGAGGACAGGGTGGACGGCATGAGCACTGCGACCTCATCCAGGAGTCTGACCGCCACCTCCCCCTCCGTACGCGGCCGTCCCGCCGTGGACTGGCGCGTCCGTTTCGCTGTGCTCTCCCTCATCTGGGGCTTCAGCTTTCTGCTGATCAAGGTGGGGACCGAGGGGTTCGCACCTTTCCAGGTCACCCTCGGCCGCCTGGTGTTCGGTACGGCCGTACTGGCCACCGCCATGGCGGTCAAGCGCGAGCGGCTGCCGCGCGGGGTACGCACCTGGGCACACCTCACCGTGGCCGCCTTCCTTCTCAACGCCCTGCCGTTCTCCCTCTTCGCGTACTCCGAGCTGACGATCCCCTCGGCCCTCGCGGGCATCTGCAACGCCACCTCGCCGCTGTGGGGCATGGTGCTGTCGCTGGTCGCGCTCTCCGAGGACCGCCCGACCCGCCGACGGGCCGCCGGCCTCGGCCTCGGCTTCCTCGGCGTGCTGACCGTGCTCGGCGCCTGGCAGGGCTTCTCCGGACTGGACGCGGGCGGCACCGCGATGGCACTGCTGGCCTCCCTCAGCTACCCGGTCGGCTGGATCTATCTGCGCCGCACCCTGGCCGGCACCGGCCACTCCAATCTCTCGATGACCGGCGCCCAGCTCTTCCTGGGCACGATCCAACTCGCACTGGTCACCCCGCTGTTCACCACCCTGCCGACCTCGTTCCCGGTCGTCCCGCTGCTCGCCGTGGTGGCGCTGGGCGCTCTCGGCACGGGCTTCGCGGTGCTCGTCCAGTACGGCCTGGTCGCCGAGGTCGGCCCGACGACCGCGCAGATGGTCACGTACTTCATCCCGGTCGTCGCCACCGTCGCCGGCGTCACGCTGCTCGGCGAGCAGCTCAGCTGGAACACCCCGGTCGGCGCGGTCATCGTGCTGGCGGGCGCCGCACTGACGCAGAGCAGGCCGAAGGCGGCTCAGTCGTAACGCCTCCCCGGCGCGGGGCCGCTCGCGGACGCCACGGCGTCGGCGAGCGGCCCGATGTCGTCCGCCGTCAGGGTCGAGATGCTGATCCGCACTCCGGGCGGCGAGGAGATCCGGAATCGGGCCCCCGGCGCCACGGCCCATCCGGCGTGCAGCAGCCTCGCCACCACAGCGGTCTCGTCGGGCACCGGCACCCAGACGTTGAAGCCGCTGCGCCCGTGCGCCTCGACCCCCCGCTCCCCCAGCGCACGCACCAGAGCGTCCCTGCGCTCGGCGTACCCGGCCGCGACCCGCGCGGCGTCCACCGCGCCTGTCTCCCACAGATGCACCACGGCACGCTGCAACAGCCGGCTGACCCAGCCGGGACCGAGCCGCTGCCGCCCCCGCACCCGGTCCACCGTCAGCGCGTCACCGGTGAGCACCGCGATCCGCAGGTCCGGCCCGTACGCCTTGGCGACGGAGCGGACCAGCGCCCAGCTGCCCGTGCCCACGGCGAGCGACTGCAGTGGAAGGTCGACGATGCCGCTGCCGTGGTCATCCTCGATGAGCAGCACCCCGGGGTGCGCGGCGAGCACGGTCCGCAGTTCCGCGGCGCGCGCGGTGCTCACGACGGCGCCCGTCGGGTTCTGGGCGCGACAGGTGACGATGATCGCCCGGGCACCGCCGCTCAGCGCCCGCTCCACCGCTTCGGGAAGGGGCCCTTCGTCGTCCACGGCCACCGGTACGGGCCGTAGACCGAGCGCCGGCACGAGGTCGAGCAGCGCGGCCCATCCGGGGTCCTCGACAGCCACCGGGTCACCCGGTCTGAGGTGCGCGGCGAGCACCCGCTCGATGGCGTCCAGCGATCCCGACAGCACCGCGATCGGCCCGTCCGGGACTCCGTCCGCGTCCAGGGCGGCGCGGGCCAGCCGCGCCAGGTCCGCGTCGACGGACTCCTGCCCGTACAGCCCGGGCCGTTCTGCGTTGTGCCGGCCGGCCGCCGCCAGGGCATCGGCCAGCGGTGGCAGCAGTGCGACGTCGGGATTGCCGTTCGCGATGTTGCGCACGCCCTCAGGGACGTCGAAGCGCCCGGCATCGCGTGCGGTACTGGAGGGCCGCGGACGCACCCGGCTCCCCCGCCGGCCCGCCGTCTCGATCACCCCTCGGTCACGCAGAGTGCGATAGGCGGCGGCGACCGTATTCGGGTTCACACCCAGATGGGTCGCCAACTCCCTGAGCGGCGGCAGTAGTTGACCGGGCTCCAGCTCGCCCGCACCGATAGCGCGCTCGACGCTGGCGGCGATCTCCGATGCGCGCCGCCCTTCGATCCGATACTCTCCTAGCACAAAATAGATTATGCACTAGTGCAATGGAGATTGCAATGCCGGACACCGCTGGCTACGAGCCCACCGAGCGCACCGTCCCCACCCGCTCGCGCGAACGTGCCTCGTACGACAAGGAACTGGTCCACGCGATACTCGACGAGGCGTACGTCTGCCACCTGGGCTTCGTACGCGACGGCGCGCCGGTGGTCCTGCCCACGCTCTACGGCCGCGTCGGCGAGCGGCTCTACGTCCACGGCTCGACCGGATCGCGCCCGCTGCACATGGCGGGCCGGGCCGAGCCCGGTCTGCCCGTCTGCCTGACCGTCACCCATGTCGACGGCCTGGTGCTCGCCCGCTCCGCCTTCCACCACTCCATCAACTACCGCTCGGTCGTGGTCCACGGCATTGCCACCCAGGTCACCGACCCGGAAGAGAAGCGCACCGCGCTCGACGCGCTGGTCGACCATGTGGTCCCCGGCCGCTCCCTCGACTCGCGTCCCGCCGACGCCAAGGAACTGGCCGCCACCGCTGTGCTCCGGCTGGACCTCGACGAGGTCTCCGCCAAGGTACGCACCGGCGGCCCCAACGACGACGAGGAGGATCTGACCCTCCCGCACTGGACCGGCGTCGTCCCGCTCGTACGCAGCTACGGCACCCCCGTCCCGGCCGACGACCTCGACCCGGCCGTCACCCTGCCCGACTACCTCGCCGCCCTCTGACAGGAGCCCGTCCTGCTCATCCGTCCCTGGGACGCCCCCGCCGACGACAGCGAGTGGCAGCGGTGGTCCGTTGACTGCACTAACTCCTTGATCGGTTCGACGCTGCCGGGCGATGCACCGTGCGTCCGGCCGATGCACGGTACGGCCCGGAGCGCGGCGGCTTCTGCGGCGAGGTGATCACCACCTGGCCCGCCCCAACCCGCTGTGGCCGGCCCTCGAGGCCGACCCGCGGGTCCTGCTGAGCGTCGTCGACGACTACGTCTTCGTCCCGGGCCCGTGGCAGGCGCCGCCGCACATGCCCGCCGAGCACGACACGCCGACCGGCTTCTACGCCGCGGTGCAACTGCGCTGCACCGCGCACGTCGTGGACGATCCGGCGGAGAAGGCCGACCTGCTCAACCGGCAGGTCGGCCACTTCCAGCCGGAAGAGATACGGGAACGCACCGCCGCCGGCCTGGCCGCCCGAGGCGGACCGAACGCCCCCGAGGCGGCCGCCCGCCACGCACGCCGCAGCGCATGGTGGTCAGCCTCGAACCGGTCCGGCTGAGCGCAGACCGGCGCACGGCCCACTCGCCCACGGGATGGGACCGACGGCCCCAGCCCGTCCGGCGCTTGAGGACGGAAACACCGGCCCACCCCACGGAGAGCGGCACCCGCCCCGCGGGCAGGCGCGGCACGCGCCTACGCGCTCCGGCGTGCCACCACCGAGGTGCGGGCCTCCGCGAACGCGAGGCCCAGCACCGCGGTGAGCAGCAGCAGCGTCCCGCTCACCGTAGCCGTGGTGAGCTTCTCGCCCAGCAGGGCCACGGCGATGACCGCCGCGCTGACCGGCTCGAGCAGCATGATCACGGAGACGGTCGCGGCCCGCACGACCGCCGCCCCAGCGAAGTACAGGGCGTACGCGAGCGCGGTCGGCACGGCCGCGACATAGATCAGCAGCCCCAGCACCGTCACCGGCTCCGCGGTGTGCGGCAGCAGCCCCTCCGCCGCGGCGAAGGGCAGCAGGGACACCGTCCCGATGGCGAACGCCCAGGCCGTCGTGGACGACGGATCGCCGCCCTCGCCGGAGCGCCCGAGCCACCGGGTCAGTAGTGTGATCGCGGCGTACCCGGCCGCGGACAGCAGCGCCAGGGCCACGCCGGCGGGCCGGACCGTACCGCCGCCGCTGCCCAGCACGAGCACCGCGAGCCCGCCGAGCGCCCCGGCAACGGCGGCGAGACCGCCCCCACCGATCCGCTCCCCCATGGTCAGCCGCGCCCCGACGGCGATGAACACGGGCCCGGCCCCGAGCGTGACCACGGTCCCGACGGCGAGCCCGGTCGCCTCGACGGCGGCGAAGTAGGCGCTCTGGAACACCGTCAACCCGATCCCGGTGCCCAGGATCCGCAGCAGCCGCCGGCGGCGGGACTCGGCCGGTGCCGCCTCCCGGCGGGGGCGCAGTGCCCGCGCTACAAGCAGCAGTACCAGTCCTCCGGCGCAACGCCAGAAGGAGAGGGCGAGAGGACCGAGGTCACTGGCGCCGAAGACCAGGGAGGCCGCGGCCCCCGCGGTGCCCCAGGCGACACCGGCAACGACGAGGTAGAACAGACCACGCCCGACGGGCAGGCCGGATGAGGAAGCAATCGACACGTGGCTTCTCCGCATATCGTGTGCTCCCGGGGAGCACCCCGGGCCCCCGGCAGGAACCCACGTCACCAGGCCACGCCGACCGACCCCGCCGGGGGTGAGAAAAAGCAGGTCGCGTGACGCCGCTGTACGCGGGCAGCAGGAGACCGCTCAGGGTCTGTTGCCCGAGCCGGGATCCTCGTCGGAAAGCGCGGCCGCCCGCCTTATGCGGCAGGCGGCGGAAGCACGGTCGAATGCATGAGCGCCACCCTATGCGACCTCCGCATCATGCTCAAACGTGAGGTTCGGCACGTACGTGCACGGTCTCGCCCCGGGCGGCCGAGGAGTTCGAGGGCGCCGTCGGCAACTCGCTCCCGGGAGCCGGGACGTCGCCACCGGCCACCACTCCGGACGGGGCCCTGGGGGTGGAGGACTGGGCGATGAAGGCGCCGATCAGCA
Organism: Streptomyces sannanensis; assembly: GCF_039536205.1. Classification (GTDB taxonomy): domain Bacteria; phylum Actinomycetota; class Actinomycetes; order Streptomycetales; family Streptomycetaceae; genus Streptomyces; species Streptomyces sannanensis. The sequence goes on from NZ_BAAAYL010000001.1 coordinate 1,043,249, forward strand.
CCACGGAACCGCCGACGATCTGGGGCGCGGACAGACGCTCGCCGATGAGCACCCACGCCAGCACGGTCGCCACGACGGCCTCCAGGCAGGCGACCACGCCTGCCACCTGCGGGGAGAGCTTGCGTACCGAGACAACTCCGGTGACGTAGGCGAGCACGGTGGCGACGAGCACGATCCAGCCGAGCAGCAGGACCGCCGGGACCTGCGTTCCGTCCATGTCCGCCTGGCCGGTGAGGACCGACCAGTCCATACCCCACGGGCGGGCGACGACGGTGAGCACGACGCTGCCGATGAGCAGTCCGTACGCGATGACGCCCATCGGATCCGGCGCGTCGGCCTCGTCGCTGCCCTGGTCGGACAGGACGAAGTAGCCGACCTGGCAGCAGGCGGCGGCGAGCGCCAGGGCGAGACCGAGCATGTCGAAGCGCAGCCCCGACCACACCTCGACGACACATGCGAGGCCGCCGACCGCGAGAACGACGCCGACCCGGGCAGCGCGCGTGACCGGCCGGCGCTGGACGAACCGCACCCAGCCGAGGACGAGGGCGGGGGCGAGATACTCGACCAGCAGCGCGACCCCGACGGGGATATGGGAGATCGCGGCGAAGTAGCAGGCCTGTACGCCCGCGACGGCCAGCAGACCGAAGCCGGCGAGCAGGGCGGGACGTCGGCGCAGCAGGTCGCGGCGGCGCCAGGCCACCGGCAGCATGACGAGGGCGGCGCCCGTCACCCGTAGCCACACCACGTGCAACGGGTCGAGCCCCGCCTCGATCAGCGGCTTGGCCGCGACACCTGATCCACCGAACGCGAACGCCGACACCAGTGCGAGACCCAGGCCGACGTTCCTCCCCTGAGACGCTTGCATCCGCACATCATGGCAGCTTCTGTAAGGAGCGTCATCAAGGTGACACCTGTTGAGACAGCCTGCCGATCCGGCTTGCGAGCGAGGCCGTGTCGACCCCCGCGTGATGCAGCACCTCGACCGCCCGGGAGGCGGGATCGGCGGCCAGGGCAGCCAGCAGATCGAGCCCGTTCGCCCGCTTCTCGCCACGCATGGCAGCACGGCGGCGCGCGCCCCCCAGGGCCGTCGCGGCGGCCGGTGAGCAGCCCGCGGCGGCAGGCGGCAGCACCACGGGCACCGCACCCGAGTCCTCCACGGTGCCCTGCCAGCGAAGGCCGTATCCGATGCTGCGCTGGACGAGATAGCCGAGCACCTTGGCCAGCTGCCCGCCGTCGAACGCGGCCCGGACCTCCGGGTCCGATTCCAGCAACGAGTGCAGCAGATGGGCGGTGTCCGTCCGGCTGTCTCCGTCGCGCTGGGCCCGTCGGCGCGCGCCCGCGACCACCGAGGCCAGTTCGGCGGTGAGCCCGGCGTCGGGAGCGGCAGAATGCGAGGCCGGTTTCCGGGCCCGCTGAGTGGGAGTACGCACAACTCCCATCCCATCAGCCGCCGGAGCGCGAGCGCATCGCCATCGGGGAGCATGTGTAAGTCCCACGGAAGTCGGGCAACGCCGCACGCGCCCTCCTTCTTACGGATGACTTCGCGCGAATATCTCCCAAGGGACGCGCACCACCGTACGATGCGCCCCGCAAGCCGACGACACGGACAGAAACGGGCCCCGCCGGCTGCCCGGCGGGGTCCATTCGCGCCGTACGGTCAGTGCTCGTCGGCGAGGATCAGATACAGCTTCTTGCGGGCCTCGTTGATGACCGCGACCGCCTTGTCACGCTGCTCGGGCGTGCCGGTCTTCCACACCTGACCGAACGCCTCGAACAGTCCGAAGCCGGCCTGCCGGATCTCGTTCACGGTGTCCCAGTCGATCCCGCGGCCCACCTCCTCCCACGGTGCCCGGGGCCCCGCGTCGGCCTCGGCGCGGCCGGAATCGGTGAGCGTGAACAGCTTCTTTCCGCCCTCGCTCTCACTGCTGATCAGACCTTCGTCCTCCAGCAGCTGGAGCGTCGGGTAGACCGAGCCGGGGCTGGGCTTCCAGGCCCCACCGCTGCGCTCGCCGATCTCCTGGATCATCTCGTAACCGTGCATCGGGCGGTCCTTGAGCAGAGCCAGGATCGACGCACGCACATCTCCGCGCCGTGCCCGGCCGCGCGGGCCGCCGGGTCCGCGCCCGCCCCAGAAGGGCCCGCCGGCCCACGGCGGCCCGAACGGACCGAATGCGGCACGCCGCTCTTCGAAGGCACCCCGACCGTGATGGCCGGGCCCGCAGTGTCCCTGTGAACGCATCTCCGCGCTCCTTCCATCATTGAATTGTCGCGATGCCTCAACGATATATCGGAATACTTCGACCGACAAGGTCTTTCCGGGCCACGAACCACACATTGGCCTTGGTCTGCGGTGATGCATGGGCCTACGTTGGCGATCATGCGCATTCGAATCGTGGACGCCTTCGCCGACCGCCCCTTCGCCGGCAACCCCGCCGGCGTCCTGCTGCTGGACTCCGACGCCTTCCCCGAGGACACCTGGCTCCAGAACGTGGCCGAGGAGGTGAACCTCTCCGAGACGGCATTCGCCCACCCGCTGCCCGCGGGTGGCGAGGCCGACTGGGCGCTGCGCTGGTTCACCCCGGCCACCGAGGTCGACATGTGCGGCCATGCCACGCTCGCCACCGCCCACGTCCTGCACACCGCGGGAGCGGCGACCGGGACCGTGCGCTTCTCGGCGCGCTGCGGGCTGCTCGCCGCCGACGTGGACGCCGAGGGCACCATCACCCTCGACTTCCCCACCGCCCCGCTCGCCCCGGCGGACGTCCCGGACGGGCTCTCCGAGGCACTCGGCGCGAGGATCCTCTCGGCGCACGACACAGGTCCGCACATCGGCGATCTGCTGGTCGAACTGGCCGACGAACGGACCGTACGTTCCCTGAACCCGCACTTCGCCGGTCTGGTCGCCCACTCCGAGCGGGGCATCGTCGTCACAGCTGCCGCCGACGACCCCGGCCGCGGCTACGACTTCGTCTCGCGCGGTTTCTTCCCCCAGGTCGGCATCGACGAGGACCCGGTCACGGGCAGCGCCCACACCGCGCTGGCCCCGTTCTGGTCGGCGCGTCTGGGCCGCGACGAACTGACCGGCCTTCAGGCCTCGGCCCGCACCGGCCTGGTCCGTACCCGGCTGCGCGGCGACCGCACGCTGCTGACGGGCCGCGCCATGACGGTCATCGACGGCGAGCTGCTGGCGTGACCGCCCACGGGCGGCGCCTCACACGACGGGCAGCGCCTCACACGACGGGCAGCCAGCCCGCCTTCCCCGCGAGCAGCGCGTACCCGACGAACGCCACGATGTCGAGCAGGGCGTGCGCCACCACCAGTGGCGCCACCCGCCCCCAGCGCCGGTAGAGCAGCACGAACACCACGCCCATCACCATGTTGCCGACGAAACCGCCGATGCCCTGGTAGAGGTGGTACGAGCCACGCAGCACCGAGCTCGCCGCCAGGGCCACCATCGGGGTCCACCCCAGCTGCCCCAGTCTGCGCAGCAGATACCCGACGACCACGACCTCTTCCAGTACGGCGTTCTGCAGCGCCGAGAGGACCAGCACCGGGTACTTCCACCAGACGTCGGGCAGTGCTTCCGGTACGACCGTCAGATTGGCGCCGGCCGCCCGCACCGCCAGGTAGAAGGCGAGCCCGGCGCTGCCGATACCGGCCGCCACCAGGGCGCCGCGGCCCAGGTCCGGCCAGGGCCTGCGCCTGTCGAACCCGATCGCCCGCAGCCCGACGGCGCCCTCCCTCATCAGCAAGTGCGCCACCAGGGCGACCGGTACGAGAGCGGTCGCGATCCCGAACAGCTGCCAGGCGAGGTCGAGCCAGGGGCGCCCGGGGGCGTACGAGGAGTTGAGGGTGGCCGCCTGCTCCTTGAGCGTGCCCGGCTTGGTCAGCGAGCCCACAAAGCTGATCAGCGACGAGAGCGCGCTCGCACCGAGCGAGAGCGCCAGCACCAGCAGGGCCTCGGAGCGCAGGACCCTCCGCGTGATCCTTTCCTCCGGAAGAGCGCCGGCCATGCGTTCCGCCTCCACCTGCACACCTGCCTCCACTGCTGCCTCTGGGACATCACAGCTTGCCCCACGGCGGGAAGGAGGCGGAACGCGGGCGCCGGGGTCAGCGTGACCGTGCGGCCCGCACGGCGACTCCCACCGGCCAGGTGTGCACCGGATCGCCCTGGTGCATCAGCTCGCAGTAGCGACGGGTCGTGGCGGCCAGTGCGGCACCCCGTTCCAGTCCGCTCTCACGTGCCCGGTGATAGGTGGCCACCTGCCAGGAAGCTCCGTTGACGCGCCGCCTGCACCGCTCCTCGATGACACCGAGGTAGTGGTCACGGTCCGCGCGCTCGACACCCCAGGCATCGAGACCCGCCTCGGCGAGGGGCAGCAGTTCGTCCTGTACCAGCCTCACGACGGGCACCCTGGCGATTCCGCCCGCCCGTCGCGGCGACGGCCACAGGAGCTCGGCGTCGATGCCGTACCGGCATGCGGTGTCGAAGTTCTCGGCCGCGGCGGCGAACGGCAGCCGCGACCACACCGGACGGGCGTCCTCGGCGAGCGCCCTCACCAGACCGTAGTAGAAGGCGGCGTTGGCGATGACATCGGTGACCGTCGGGCCGGCCGGCAGCACCCGGTTCTCCACCCGCAGGTGCGGCACCCCGTCGACCAGGCCGTAGACCGGCCGGTTCCAGCGGTAGACGGTTCCGTTGTGGAGCACGAGTTCCTGAAGCCTCGGCACGCCCCCGTCGTCGAGCACCCGCAGCGGGTCCTCCTCGTCGCAGATCGGCAACAGGGCGGGGAACCAGCGGACGTTCTCCTCGAACAGCTCGTATGCCGAGCCGATCCAGCGCTCCCCGAACCAGGTCCGCGGCCGCACCCCCTGGGCCCGGAGCTCGACCGAGCGGGTGTCGGTGGCCTGCTGGAACAGCGGGGGCCGCGACTCGCGCCACACCTCCTTGCCGAACACGAACGGGGCGTTGGCGCCGACGGCCACCTGCACCGGTGCGATCACCTGGGCCGCGTTCCACACGTCCGCGAAGCGGGTGGGGGTGACCTGGAGGTGCAACTGCACGGAAGTGCAGGCGGCTTCGGGAGCTATCGAAGTGAACATGCAGCTGATGCGTTCCACCCCCTCGATGTCGAGGGTGAAGTCCTCTCCGCGGGCCGTGACGATCTGGTCGTTGAGCAGGGCATAGCGATCGACATCGGAGAGGTTGGCGGAGACGAGATCACCGGTTCCGAGGGTGGGAAGAATTCCGATCATCACAATCCCGGAATCGGTATCGACGGCCATGCGGTGGGCATATGCGAGTCCGGCCCTCAACTCCTCCGCAAGCTGCTCAAAAACCCGTCCCCCCAGCCGGTGCGGGGCAATGTTCACTTCGAGATTGAACATTCCGAGTTCAGTCTGGAAATCCCGGCTCGCGATCCGTTCGAGCACGGCCGCATTAACCATGCTCGGCATTCCGTCGCGACCCACGAGATTCAGCTCTATCTCCAGCCCCATGAGATTCCTGGGACGGTCGAACCTCCTCTCCCCCAGCAGCCGTTCGAGGGCCTCGAGGCACTGCTGCACCTTACTGCGGTACCGGTGCCGATCGGACAGGTCGAACACTCCTGCCACGATCTTCTCCCCCATCGAAGCATCCCTCCCTGAGTGGGCAGCCCGCGGCACAGGCCGCTCGCATCCTGTTCCATATGCCCCGGTGAAGTGATCGATAACGCCCTTCTCCGACTGTCCTCACGGGCAGCCCTGACGCCGCGCGGGAGAACAGGCGGGAGGCACATTCCATAGGCATGTCGCTGCATGCAGTTACCGTCAACCCGGAACTGGTGAAAAGCCCGATGAGTTTCGGCCGACCGCGCCATGGAAAGCATTGCACTCCACGGGCCTTGCGACCGCCGAGAATCGGGAGATAGTCTTCGAAAGAATCGCAGGAAGGTGTCCTGTTACCGACTTGTGCGCCTTATACGCGACAGCTAGGGGAAACACCGGGTGAACACGCGTCGTATAAACTCCGCGAACGAGGCAGAGAGTTGGCGCCCCGGCCATCGCCCCACGGCCCGCCTCTGACCCCGAACGCTGACAGCGCCGTCCGCACCTGCCCCCGCACCACCGTGTCTCCAAGTGAGAGGCGACCCACCATGCCCCTGCATGTCCCCCCGGCTCCCGCGCCCGCTCTGCGCAGCATCCTCACCGCACTCGGTTCCCCCACCGCGGTGCGTGAGGCCCGGACGCCCGCGCTCCGCGCCACCCAGGGCCCGCTGACGCCCGAACTCCCGCTGCCCGTCCATGTACTGGACACCGTCGTCCGGTGCGGCAGCACACCGCGGACCCGGCTGGCCGGCTGGCGCTTCCTGATCCACAGTGGCGAGCGTGCCGTCGCGGCCGGGGAGACCATGCTCACGGCGGACGGCTGGGCCTTCTCGCACTTCTTCGAAGGGCCCTACATCGGATCCACGGAGCGCGCAGTGCGTCAGGCGGAGTCGCTCACAACCGGCTTCCAGCCACGCCTGCTGTCCATCCCGGAGCTGTACATGCTCACCCTGTGGCTTCACGCGGACACGGCCACGGACGCCGCGGACGGCACCCCCGCCCCGACGGACCTGCTGGTGCCGCTCGCGCCCGCTCCCCCCGGCATCGCCGCTCACCGCCCGCACCGGGTGGCCGATCTGCTGCCCGTGATGACGCTGCGCCTGGCCTCCGCTCCGACGCCGACGCCGCTGCTGCGCCAGCCCGTCTGACCGCCGCCTGCCGTTGTTGTGCCCCGTGTCCGTGCGGTCACGGGGCACAACGCTGTGCATCATCCATCCGGACTAGCCCGGTGAGGCCACCCCGAACCCCCCGAAGGGGCAGTCCGCTCCTGCTGAACCGTCCGCACGAGTGATGCGTCCTCAAGCAGGAGAAGCGAGCTGCCGGGAAATCCCTGCGGATTGACGCCCGTGGGGCAAGACTGGGACCGAACCGATTGATACGGGGGGCGGCCATGACCGCATCGAGCCGCAGGACACACACCACATCGCAGCGAAAGAACGCATCCATGTGCCAGCACCAGCCACCCTGCCCCTCAGCCGACTCCGCCGACCGGGAGGCCGCCCGCCTTGTGGCGCACCACCCGGAGCAGGGCTGGAGCCTGCTGTGCAACGGCGTCCTGCTCTTCGAGGACACCGGTGAGCTGCTGCCGGACGGGCAGATCATCGCCCCGCACCGGCCGTTGGCCCTGATGACGGCCGCCTGACCGGCCGCCGGGCAGAGCAAAGGGCCGGCCCGGGGAAAAACTCCCCGAACCGGCCCTTCGTCATGCTCAGGCGTCGTACGCGTCCAGCGGCGGGCAGGAGCAGACCAGGTTGCGGTCACCAAAGGCGCCGTCGATACGGCGCACCGGCGGCCAGTACTTGTCCGCGGCCGAGACACCGGCCGGGAAGACGGCCTCGTCGCGGGTGTACGGGTGCTCCCAGTCGCCGCCCAGCGCGGCCGCGGTGTGCGGCGCGTTGTGCAGCGGGTTGTCCTCCGCGGGCCACTCGCCCGAGGCGACCTTCTCGATCTCGCCACGAATCGCGATCATCGCGTCACAGAAACGATCCAGCTCCGTGAGGTCCTCGCTCTCGGTCGGCTCGATCATCAGCGTGCCGGCCACCGGGAAGGACATCGTCGGCGCGTGGAAGCCGTAGTCGATCAGTCGCTTGGCGACATCGTCGACGGAGACGCCGGTCTCCTTCGACAGCGGGCGCAGGTCGATGATGCACTCGTGCGCGACCAGGCCGCCGGGGCCCGTGTAGAGCACCGGGTAGTGCGGCTCCAGGCGCTTGGCGATGTAGTTGGCACCGAGCACGGCCACCTGAGTGGCGCGCTTGAGGCCCTCGCCGCCCATCAGACGCACGTACGACCAGGAGATCGGCAGGATGCCGGCCGAGCCCCACGGGGCGGCCGCGATCGGGCCGACGCCCGTCTCGGGACCGGCGGTCGGCTGGAGCGGGTGGTTGGGCAGGTACGGCGCGAGGTGCGCGCGCACCGCGACCGGGCCGACGCCCGGGCCGCCGCCGCCGTGCGGGATGCAGAAGGTCTTGTGCAGGTTCAGGTGCGAGACGTCGCCGCCGAACTTGCCCGGCTTGGCGAGACCCACCAGCGCGTTGAGGTTGGCGCCGTCCACGTAGACCTGGCCGCCCGCCTCGTGCACCTCGGCGCAGATGTCGGCGACGTGCTCCTCGAACACACCGTGCGTCGACGGGTACGTGATCATGAGAACGGCCAGCTCGTCACGGTACTGCGCGATCTTGGCGCGCAGGTCCTCGACGTCCACCTCGCCGTCGTCCGCGGTCTTCACCACGACGACCTTCATACCGGCCATCACGGCGCTGGCGGCGTTGGTGCCGTGCGCGGAGGACGGGATGAGGCAGACGGTGCGCTGGATGTCGCCGTTGGCCCGGTGGTACGCACGGACGGCCAGCAGACCGGCCAACTCGCCCTGCGAACCGGCGTTGGGCTGGATGGACACCTTGTCGTATCCGGTGACCTCGGCGAGGCGCTCCTCCAGCTCGGTGATGAGCGTGAGGTATCCCTGCGCCTGCTCGACCGGCGCGAAGGGGTGGATCTGGCCGAACTCGGGCCAGGTCACCGGCTCCATCTCGGTGGTCGCGTTCAGCTTCATGGTGCAGGAGCCGAGCGGGATCATGCCCCGGTCCAGCGCGTAGTCGCGGTCCGAGAGGCGGCGCAGGTAGCGCAGCATCGCGGTCTCGGAACGGTGCTGGTGGAAGACCGGGTGGGTGAGGTACTCGTCGGAGCGGAGCAGCGCCTCGGGCAGCGCTCCCCCGTAGCCTTCGGCACGGGAGGTGCCCCCAACGGTGGCCGCGTCGAGCGCCTCGATGTCCGCCTCGGCGCCGAAGGCCGCCCAGACCGCGGCGAGCTGCTCGCGGGTGGTGGTCTCGTCGCAGGAGATGTAGACCGTGTCGGCGTCGGCCAGATGCAGGTTGACCCCGCCCTCACGGGCGGCGGCGACGGCCTCGGCGGCCTTGCCCGGCATGCGCACGGTCAGCGTGTCGAAGAACGAGCCGTGGACAACCTCGACACCGGCCGCGCGCAGACCCTCGGCAAGCAGGACGGCGTAGCGGTGGGTACGCTGCGCGATGGCCTTCAGGCCGTCGGGGCCGTGGTAGACGGCGTACATACCGGCCATGACGGCGAGCAGCACCTGCGCGGTGCAGATGTTGCTGGTGGCCTTCTCGCGGCGGATGTGCTGCTCACGGGTCTGCAGGGCCAGGCGGTAGGCCTTGTTGCCGTCCGCGTCCACGGAGACACCGACGAGGCGGCCGGGCAGGCTGCGGGCGAACTTGTCACGCACGGCCATGTAGCCGGCGTGCGGGCCACCGAAGCCCATCGGCACACCGAAGCGCTGGGTGGTGCCGACGGCGATGTCGGCACCGAGCTCGCCCGGCGAGGTGAGCAGCGTGAGCGCCAGCAGGTCGGCGGCGACGGTGACGATCGCACCGAGCTCGTGCGCCTGGTCGATGACCGGCTTGATGTCACGCACGGCGCCGGAGGCGCCGGGGTACTGGACCAGGACACCGAAGACGCCGCGCTCGGCGATCTCGGCGGGGATGCCGTTGCCGAGGTCTGCGACGACGACCTCGACACCGGCCGGCTCGGCGCGGGTCCCGATGACCGCGATCGTCTGCGGCAGGGCGTCGGCGTCGACCAGGAAGACGCCGCCCTTGACCTTGCCGACACGGCGCGCCAGCGACATGGCCTCGGCGGCCGCGGTGCCCTCGTCGAGCAGCGAGGCACCCGAGGTCGGCAGACCCGTCAGGTCGGCGACCACGGTCTGGAAGTTGAGCAGAGCCTCCAGGCGGCCCTGGGAGATCTCCGGCTGGTACGGGGTGTACGCGGTGTACCAGGCCGGGTTCTCCATGACGTTGCGCAGGATGACCGGCGGGGTGAAGGTGCCGTAGTAGCCGAGACCGATCATCGATGCCAGCACCTGGTTGCGGTCCGCGAGCGAGCGCAGCTCGGCCAGCACCTCGGCCTCGGAACGCGCGTCCGGCAACTGAAGCGCCTCGGCGTTCTTGATGACGTCGGGAACCGCGGCGGCGGTCAGCTCGTCCAGCGAGCCGTAGCCGACCTGGGCGAGCATCTTCGCCTGAGCCTCGGCGTCAGGCCCGATGTGGCGCTGCTCGAAGGGGATGCCACGCTCCAGCTGGGAGAGCGGAATGCGGTTGGCGGTCATGTACGGAGGCCTCCTGGTCTGACGCGACCTGCGAGGGGCACCATGACGCGGGTGCCCGGACGGCCTCCCCCTCTGTCATCTCAACCTGAGAGCTTCACCGGGCGCGTGACGATCCCGGTTTTCACCGTCGGTGAGGATGGGTTCCGTCCTGGGCTGTGCCTTCTCGACACGTGCCTGTCCGATGCCCGCCCTGCTTTCCAGAGTGACCTCGTCCGCGCGGTACAGGTGCCTGAGAGATTCCGGGGAGGATTTGCTCCTTCGGCGCCCCCGGCTCAATCTCTCCGGAGGACTCTCCCGCACGGGGTCAGCAGCCGCCTGCCAGCCTACCAGCGAGGATTGGCGTATCGCCCTCGAGTGGCCGATACCACCGATGTGCACTTTCGTGTTCGTAGCGGGTGCTATCGACTGAATTGCGACCACTTGGAGGGACCGTGCAGACCGACATCGATCCGCGCAGCCTGATCGGACGCAAGGCGTTCGACCGCGATGGTCACAAAATCGGAACCGTGGACGAGGTCTACCTCGACGACGCCACCGGACAGCCGGAGTGGGCGGCCGTACGCACCGGACTGTTCAGCCGGGACGCCTTCGTCCCCCTGGAACCGAGCACAGTCGTGGAGAACACCCTGCGCGTCCCTTACGACCGCGCTCTGATCAAGGACGCCCCCGACTTCGGCGTGGGCCGTCACCTCTCCCCCGAGCAGGAGCTGCAGCTCTACCACCACTACGGCCTCGACATCGGCTCCCCGGGCCCGTCCCCCTGCTCCGGCGCGGGCACCTGATCCACCGGCACGAGCGGCAACGGATCCGAGAGCACCAGTTCGGGGTCGTCCACCTTGAACGTCCGTACCCGCCCGGGTTCGGAGTACGGCGTCTCGAACCGGACGGTCACCCGCCCGACCCCGCTGCCCTGCACCCAGCCGGGCCCGTGTTCGGCGTGCCACACATCGTGCCCGGCCGGCCAGCGCCGGTCGGCGAGGGCGGGGGGCTCCTCGTCGGCCGGCTCGCCGACCGCGGGCTCCTCCTCGGCCGCCGGGGCCTCGGCAGCCTCCCGCTCCCCCGCGGCCTGAGCGAACAGATCCTCCTGTGTGAAGTCGGCGAGCCCACTGACCCCCACCCCCAGCAGCCGCACCCCTCCCGTGGTGTCCACCCCGTCCAGCAGTCGTCCTGCGGCCTCCCGGACCACCGCGGGGTCGTCCGTGGGCCCACGGAGGGTCTCCGACCGGGTGAGTGTCGAGAAGTCGAACCTGCGCACCTTCAGCACCACCGTCCGGCCCGAGCGACCGGCCCCCCGCAGCCGGTGCACGCACCGGTCGGCCAGCCGGTCGACCTCGGTCCTGATGCGCACCCGGTCATGCAGATCCACATCGAAGGTGTCCTCCACCGAGACCGACTTCGCGTCCCGTTCGGCCACCACGGGCCGGTCGTCGTGCCCGGTGGCCATCAGGTACAGCGAACCGCCGTGCGCCTTCCCCAGCAGCCGTACGAGCTCGTCCTCGCCCGCCTCCACCATCTCCGCGACCGTGGTGATCCCGGCCCGCCGCAGATGCTCCCCGGTGGCGGGGCCGACCCCGGGCAGGATCCGCACCGGCATCGGTGCGAGCAGCGCCGACTCCGTGCCCGGTTCGATGAGCACCAGCCCGTCCGGCTTGGCTTGTTCGGAGGCGATCTTGGCGAGCATCTTGGCCCCGGCGAGCCCGACCGAGCCGGTCAGCCCGGTAGCCGCCCTGATGTCCCTGCGCAGCCGCTCACCGGCCGCGCGCGCCGTGGCGGCGTCATGGGCGGCACCACCTGCCTCCAGGTCGACGAAGGCCTCGTCCAGGCTCAGCGGCTCGACCAGCGGGGACAGCCGGCCCAGCAGCTCCATCACCTGATCGCTGACCGAGCGGTACAGCGAGAAGCGCGGGATCAGATAGGCGGCGTTGGGGCAGAGCCGCCGCGCCTGTGCCATGGGCATCGCCGAGTGCACCCCGAACCGCCGGGCCTCGTACGAGGCCGTGGCGACGACCCCGCGCGGCCCGAGGCCGCCGACCACGACGGGCTTGCCGCGCAGGCTGGGCTTCGCCGCCTGCTCGGCGGCGGCGAAGAAGGCATCCATGTCGAGATGCAGGATCGTCGGCGTGGCTCTCACACCACTGATGCTGCCGCACACCACTGACAACGGTCGTCACAGCCCGGTGGCGGCGCGAAAGGCGCTCAGACGGCCCGGTTGCGGCGCCTTGCGAGCTCGTCGGAGGCGTTGTGCCCGATCAGCGTCTCGCCGGTGTCCACGCGCTCGCCGTGCAGCTGCGACAGCGCCGTCTCGACGTCCCGCCACACCACACCCACGGCGATACCGAAGACTCCCTGACCGCCCTGCAGGAGATCGACCACCTCGTCGGGCGAGGAGCACTCGTACACGGTCGCGCCGTCGCTCATGAGTGTCATGCGCTCAAGGTCCCGGAACCCGCGGTCGCGCAGGTGCTGGACCGCGGCACGGATGTTCTGCAGGGCGACCCCGGTGTCCAGGAAACGCTTCACGATCTTGAGGACGACGACGTCCCGGAAGCTGTAGAGACGCTGTGTCCCCGAACCGGATGCCGGACGCACGCTCGGCTCGACCAAGCCCGTACGCGCCCAGTAGTCGAGCTGACGATAGGTGATCCCCGCCGCCGCGCACGCGGTCGGCCCCCGGTAACCGATGTTGTCGTTCATGGGGTCGGCCATGCTGCTGTGGAGCGGATACGGCCCGCCCTCCCCCAGACGTCGTCCGGGGGCACCCCCAGCCGTACCGTCGCCGCTGCTTCTCACGCCGACCCTCCGTCCTTGAACTGCCTTCTCGACGGTAGGCAGTCACCTCGGGTGCGTCAACGATCGCCACACTCGGCACGCCGAGTGATAATCACCCTGAGAGTGGTTTCTCGTGCCCCATTCCGGGAAAGGCTACTCGAATGCGCGGACGGCTCGCCGCGGAAAGTCACTGGCTGCTGGTACCGAAGTCCTCGGGCGAGATCTGGTCGAGGAACTCGCGGAACTTCTCCACCTCGTCCTCCTGCTCGTCCGGGATCGCGATGCCCGCATCGTCGAGCACTCCGTCACTGCCGTAGATCGGCGTTCCGGTGCGCAGGGCCAGCGCTATGGCGTCGGACGGCCGGGCGCTCACCTCCACCCCGCTGGCGAAGACCAGCTCCGCGTAGAAAACCCCCTCGCGCAGGTCCGTGATACGGACCTCGGTGAGCTCCTGGCCCACCGCTTCCAGCACGTCCTTGAACAGGTCGTGGGTCAGCGGCCTGGCCGGAGCCATGCCCTGCTGGGCGAAGGCGATCGCAGTCGCCTCACCCGGACCGATCCAGATAGGGAGGTACCGGTCGCCTCCCACTTCTCGCAGGAGCACGATCGGTTGGTTGGAGGGCATTTCCACCCGGACACCCACGACGTCGAGCTCGTTCACACAGCAACCCTAGGCCGTGCCCGGCAGGTTTGGGTAGTCGGGGCTCCCCCGGGTTCAGTGCAGCCGCTCCGTGACGGCCGTCCGGAGCAGGTCTCCGTGCAGGCTCACCAGCAGCGCCGCCGGCTCTCTGACGGTCGCCTCGGCGTGGGCCCGCGTCTGCGGATTCCGATGGCGACACAGCGGGTCGACCACCTGTTCGACCAGGTCGGCCTCACGGTCCGCCTTCACGGCCCGCAGCTGCCGGGGCTCCAGTCCGTAGCGCCCCAGGTCCGAAACCGGCCGGGCGATATGCACGGCCTCCGTGTCGTACCCGCCCTCGGGATCCGGCGCGACAAGGCGGTACGCCTCCCATTCGGCGAGCTCCGCCTCGCTCACCTCGGCCGCCGCCGGCAGTCCGGCCCGGCCCAGCCGCACCGGAACACCGGACTCCGGCTCCGGCTCGCACGGCCCGGACGGAGGCGGCAGCCGGCGGCAGATGGTGGTCACGCTGCATGTGCAGCACCGGGGCCAGCCGCTCGACGTCCTCGGAGCTGAACTTGCGATACCCCGCCGGCGTCCGCTGCGGCTCCACCAGCCCCTCCGCCTCCAAAAAACGGATCTTGGAGATGGTGACGTCGGGAAACTCGCCACGCAGCAGATTCCGCACAGTGCCGATGCTCACCAACCGGCCGCCCGCGGCGGCGGTGCCGTGACCGGCACCGCCCGTCGGTGTGTGCACCATGGACCTTCCCTTGGGGATCCCCCCGGACAGAGTCCGGGGGGGTCAGATGCCCTGCTGGCTCGCGTAGAAGACCAGCCGGTACTTGCCGATCTGCACCTCGTCGCCGTTCGACAGCCCGACCGAGTCGATCCGCTCCCGGTTGACGTACGTGCCGTTGAGACTGCCGACGTCGGAGACCGTGAAGCGGCCGTCCGGGCTCCTGCGGAACTCCACATGACGCCGCGACACCGTCACGTCGTCGAGGAAGATGTCGCTCTGCGGATGACGGCCGGCCGTGGTCAGTTCGGCGTCCAGCAGGAAACGGCTGCCCGAGTTCGGGCCACGGCGCACCACCAGCAGCGCCGAGCCCTGCGGCAGGGCGTCCACGGCTGCCTGCGCCTCGGAAGAGAGCGACGGGGCAGCAATCTGGCCCGTCATCTCCTGCTCGTACGCCTCGATGCCGGAGATGGAGATGGTCGAGGTGGTCTCCGACGCACGCTCCGCGATCACCCCCGGCCGCAGCGGCGCCCCGCAGTTGGAGCAGAACCGGCTGGCTTCGGCGTTACGGTGCCCGCACCTAGCACAGACCAAGGCAGACAACCCTCCACCCGTACTCGAGGTTGATGGTGCCCCGAAACCTATGCGGCCGGGACCGGCAGGGTCAACAGAAGACGCGCCCTGTCCACCCGAAATGTCGCCGGGGCCGGCGACCTCGTCGCGGAACAGCGGGCGCTCGCCGCCCTGCTGCTCCTCGTCCTGTCCATGACGCGGGGCACGGTGCCTGGCGGTGTTGCCGCCGTCCTCCCGCGCGCTCTTGCCGAACAACTTCCCAAACAACTTCACGGGCGATTCCCCTTGACCGAAACAGACCCGCCCGTGGGGCAGGACGAACCCTGAATGAACAAACCTGCCGACCGGGACATCATCACAACGTCCTTAACCACCCGACAGTTTCCACCAAGCACAGCAGTTGTGATGCGCCGACCCCCCGCAAGCTCATGCCCACGTCCGGAAGCGCCCATACACCCCCGCCTCACTGCGATGACGACCGAGCGTAGTCAGGGCGCTTCGCAGGCCGCAAGGCATTCACGACGATCTTCTCCGACCGTGTCACGACGGCTGTGGCCTGCTCCTTCTCCAGAGTCTGCACCACTCCGCCCGGAATGTTGAGCGCCGGCTCCAGATCCTGCGGCTTGCCGATCACCTTGAAGCGGTACGGTGCGGTGATCTTCTTTCCGTCCACACCGATCCCGTCGTCCGTGTCGGAGAAGTACGTATCGGCAACCACCCGGGTGTCGTTGACCTGGATGGCCTCCGCGCCGGCGGCGCGCAGTTCCTGGATCGCGTCGAGCAGCATGTCGGACTGGACCGCGTGGCCCGGATCCTCGATGGTCAGCTCGATCCCCGGCCCCTGAGCGGCCACGGTGCCGGCCAGGATGCCGAGCTGCCGCTCCTTCTCCTGCGTCTGCTTGCGCGCCTCCTCGGCCTGGTCAGAGCTGCTCTCCAGCTCGCTGCGCTGATCCTCGAGACGCCGCTTCTCGTCCTCGAGCCGCTGCGTACGGTCGTCGAGCTCGTCCAGGATCCGTACCAGGTCTTCCTGGCGCGCCCCACGCAGCGCGCTGTTGTCGCTCTGCGAGCGCACCTGGATCGCGAGCCCCAGTCCGAGGACGAACAGGAGGAGCGCCACAACGAGTTGGGCCCGAGAAAACCGCGGCGGCCAGAGCGCCGCGACCAGCCGCTGGCGGCCCGTCATCGGCTCTGCCTCGGTCCGGACGGGCTCCGCGCCGGGCGTGCCCGACCGCGCCTCGGGGCGAGCCGGCTGAACCTCGGGCTGATCACGCTCGACCTCAGGGCGGACCGACCGCGCCACGGGCTTCGTCCGCTGAGCCTCAGGACGCGACGACTCCGCACCGGGACCGTCCGGTTGCACCTCGGGCGTGCCCGGCCTCGCCTCGGGCCCGGTCCGCTGAGCCTCAGGACGCGACGACTCCGCACCGGGCTCGGCCGACCGCGCCTCAGGGCGAACCGGGCGAACCTCGGGCTGATCACACTCGACCTCAGGGCGGACCGACCGCGCCACGGGCTTCGTCCGCTGAGCCTCAGGACGCGACGACTCCGCACCGGGACCGTCCGGTTGCACCTCGGGCGTGCCCGGCCTCGCCTCGGGCCCGGTCCGCTGAGCCTCAGGACGCGACGACTCCGCACCGGACTCGGCCGACCGCGCCTCAGGGCGAACCAGCCACGCCTCGGGGCGAGCAGGCTCCGCGTCAGCTCCGGCCGACGGCTGCTCGGGCAACCGGGACCGGTCCGGACGCTCGGGCTGCTCCGGCCGCTCCGACTTCGTGGGGCTCTTCTTCTCTTCGTTGCTCATCGGCCTCACGCCTGGAAGACATGCCGCCGGATGGCCGCAGCGTTGGAGAAGATCCTGATGCCGAGCACGACCACGACCCCGGTCGACAACTGCGCGCCCACACCCAACTTGTCTCCCAGGAACACGATCAGGGCCGCCACGACGACATTCGAGAGGAAGGAGACGACGAAGACCTTGTCGACGAAGATGCCGTCGAGCATGGCCCGCAGGCCGCCGAAAACCGCGTCGAGCGCCGCCACGACGGCGATCGGAAGATAGGGCTCGACCACGGCCGGCACCTCGGGGCGGACCAGCAGTCCGACCACGACTCCCACGATGAGGCCCAGTACGGCGATCACAATGTGCCCTTCCCAGTGTCGGCCGCGCCCGTCCCGGCGCCGGCTCCCTTCGGCTGTGCTGTACGTACGATCAGACTCGGGGCGGCAGGCAGACGCACCTCGCGCTGAACGGCGATGCTCGCGCGGACCCCGTAGTTCTCCTGCAGGACATGGAGATACTGGCCGTCGGCGCCGTCCTGGAAATCTGCGCTCAGCCGCTTCCCGTCCCCCACCGCGAGCACCGTGTACGGGGGCACCAGCGGTCTGTTGTCGACCAGTATGGCGTCGCCGGCCGCCCGGATCGCCGAGAGGGCGGTCAGGCGCTGGCCGTTGATGGCGATCGCGTCCGCCCCGGACTCCCACAGTCCGTTCACGATCCGCTGCATGTCGCGGTCCCGCACCCGGCCCGTATCGGCGAAGCTGCTGCTCTCCCGCGGTCCGCCGCCACCCTGGCCGGTGCCCTTCGCGTCGTCGACGACGAGTTGCAGGCCCGGGCCGCTCACCGCCGTCGCGCCGGAGAGCAGCGCCACCAGTTCGGCCTTGTCGCCCCCGTGCTTCTCGAGCGCCTTGCGCTGCCGCTCACCGACCTCGCTGCGCAGGCCGTCGACGTTCCGTTCGAGCCTGTCCGCCGCGGCCGTCTCGGCCTCGATACGGTCGATCAGCTCCTCGCGCTCCTTCGCCACCACCGGTGCCGTCACCCGCGCCTGAGCCGCGCCCAGAGTCACGACCAGAGCAGCCAGTACCAGGCCGGCGGCGAGCCCCAGTCTCGCCCGCAGAGTCCCGGGCAGCTTGCCGCCCTCGGCCTTCCTGCGTGCCGCAGCCTCGGCATAGCCGTCGTCGAGGCTGTGGTCCATGACGTTCGTCAGCAGCGACATGGACGCATCGGGACGCGGGGACGGAACCGGTGTGCTCCGAACGGGGGGCTGCTGCGACATGCCGCACATCGTCGCACGTCGCCGGAGCTACCGCCGAATGGCCCCACCCATGTGCCGGGCGGCGCCCGACGGACGCCTCCCGGCACACGCCGTTCACCTCAGTGACCAGCGCTGTCCACGACCTGGGACCACTCGTCGAGCAACGCCTGGGCCGAGGCGTCGTCCGGCCCCTCGGCCCACAAATGGGTGACGGCCTCGGCAGGGTCGGGCAGCACCATCACCCACCGGCCGTCCGCCTCGACCACCCGCACACCGTCCGTGGTGTCCACGAACCGGTCCCCGGCCGCCTCCACCACACGCCGCATCACCAGGCCCTTGACCGCCCAGGGGGTGGCCAGGTCCCGCTTCAGCACATGCGCCTGCGGGATACGGGCGTCGATCTGGCTGAGGGTGAGTTGCGTACGGGCCACCAGGCCGATGAGACGCACGAAGGCGGCCGCGCCGTCGAAGACACTGCTGAATTCGGGCACAATGAAGCCTCCGCGCCCGTCGCCACCGAAAATCGTTGTCTCCTCACGCCCGACCCTGGTGAGGTCGTCCGGCGAGGTCGTGGTCCACTCGACCTGCGTACCGTGATACGCGGCTACCTGTTCCGCGATGCGCGTCGTGGTCACCGGCAGCGCGACGCGTCCGCTGCGCCGCTCCGCCGCGACCAGATCGAGCATCACCAGCAGCGCACGGTCGTCCTCGACGATGCGGCCGCGCTCGTCCACCAGCGACAGTCGCTCACCGACGGGATCGAATCGCACGCCGAACGCCGCCCGCGCGGAGGCCACGATCTCTCCGAGCCTCACCAGCCCGTTGCGGCGCGCCTCGGCGGTTTCGGTGGGCCGCGACTCGTCGAGGCCCGGGTTGATCGTGAGGGAGTCGACCTTCAGCCGGCCCAGCAGACTGGGCAGGACGAGGCCGGCACTGCCGTTGGACGCGTCGACGACGACCTTGAGTCCCGATTCGGCGATGCCCGTCGTGTCCACGTCGCGGAGCAGGGATCCGGTGTACGAGTCGAAGACGCTGGAGGGGAACTGCAGATCCCCGATCTCGCCCGGGAACGCTCTGCGGTACTCCTGCCGGGCGTACACCCGGTCCAGTTTGCGCTGCCCGGCCTGGGAGAGATCCGCCCCTCGCTCGTCAAAGAACATGATGTCCACCGAGTCGGGCACGCCCGGCGAGGTACGGATCATGATCCCGCCGGCGGTGCCGCGCGCGGTCTGTTGGCGGGCCACGGGCAACGGCACGTTCTCGAGGTCGCGAACGTCGATGGCACTCGTCTGGAGCGCGGAGATCACCGCGCGCTTCAGCGCCCTGGCGCCGCGCGAGTGGTCACGTGCCGTCGTGACGGTCGAGCCCTTCTTCAGGGTCGTGGCGTAGGCACCGGCAAGCCGGACGGCGAGCTCGGGTGTAATCTCCACGTTCAGGATGCCGGACACACCGCGGGCGCCGAACAGATGCGCCTGTCCTCGCGACTCCCAGATCACCGAGGTGTTGACGAAGGCGCCGGCCTCGATGGTCTTGAAGGGGTAGACCCGGACGTTGCCCTGAATAATCGATTCCTCACCGACGAGGCACTCGTCCCCGATGACGGCACCGTCCTCGATCCGCGCCGCGCGCATGATGTCGGTGTTCTTACCGATCACGCAGCCGCGGAGATTGCTGTGCTGCCCGATGTAGACGTTGTCGTGCACCACGGCCTTGTGCAGGAAGGCGCCGCTCTTCACGACCACGTTGGATCCGACGACAGTGTGCTCGCGAATCTCGGCATCCGCCTCCACCTTGGCGTAGTCACCGACGTAGAGCGGCCCTCGCAGCACCGCGTCCGGATGCACCTCGGCGCCTTCGGCCACCCACACTCCGGGCGAGATCTCGAAGCCGTCGATATCCACGTCGACCTTGCCTTCGAGCACATCCGCCTGGGCCTTGACGTAGCTCTCGTGGGTGCCGACGTCCTCCCAGTAGCCCTCGGCGACATAGCCGTAGACCGGCTTGCCTTCCTTCATGAGCTGGGGGAAGACATCCCCCGACCAGTCGACCGGGACGTCCGCCTCGACATAGTCGAAGACCTCGGGCTCCATGACGTAGATGCCCGTATTCACCGTGTCGGAGAAGACCTGCCCCCAGGTCGGCTTCTCCAGGAACCGCTCGACCTTGCCGTTCTCGTCGACGATCGTGATGCCGAATTCCAACGGATTCGGCATTCGCGTCAGGCACACCGTGACCAGTGCACCCTTCTCCTTGTGGAAGTTGATGAGATCGGTCAGATCGAAATCGGTGAGCGCATCACCCGAGATGACCAGGAACGCGTCGTCCTTCAGGGCTTCCTCGGCATTCTTCACGCTGCCTGCGGTGCCGAGTGGCTTCTCCTCATTGGCGTAGGTCAATTCCATGCCGAGCTCTTCGCCGTCCCCGAAATAATTCTTGACGAGGGAGGCGAGAAATTGCACGGTGACAACGGTCTCGGTGAGTCCATGCCTTTTGAGCAGTCTCAGCACATGCTCCATGATCGGCCGATTGGCCACCGGAAGGAGCGGCTTGGGCATGCTCGAAGTCATGGGACGAAGGCGAGTCCCTTCGCCACCGGCCATTACGACGGCCTTCATGTCGGAAGCGTCCTCCTTGAAGAGACGACGGTCCAGCCGACTTCACCCGTCCGGTACACGCTCCGCCGTCATACGGGCCGGTAACAATCCACGGCACCGCATCGACAGGCTCAATCGGCCATGCTGTCCGCTCTGACGAGTCGGCGGACCTGGACCACGTACAGGATCCCTGCCCACCAATAGAGAGTTGTACCCCATCCGGCGAACGCCCATCCGAAAATCGCGGCGAGGGAGGCCAGCCACCCGCTTCCGTCGCTGAGGAGGAGCAACGGGAAGGCGTACATCAAGTTGAAGGTCGCAGCTTTGCCGAGGAAGTTCACCTGGGGCGGCGGATAGCCGTGCCGGCGGAGGATTCCCACCGTCACCAGCAGCATCAGGTCACGGGCCAAAAGCGCCACCGTCAGCCAGAGGGGCAGGATCTCCCGCCAGGTCAGGCCGACCAGGGTGGAAAGGATGTAGAGCCGGTCAGCGGCAGGATCGAGAAGACGGCCGAGGCTGCTGACCTGGTTCCAGCGGCGGGCGAGTTTGCCGTCCAGATAGTCACTGACGCCGCTGAGCGCCAGCACCAGCAGGGCCCAGCCATCACTGTTGGGCCCGCCGAACTCCGGCCGCAGAATAAGCCACAGGAAGAGCGGCACACCGGCTAGGCGAGCCATGCTCAGGATGTTGGGGATGGTGAGCACCCGGTCCGTCTGAATCCGAGTCTCCTGGACCTCCACCCGAGGGCCTCCTGTGAAACGTGACAACTATGCTCCCCGACCTTACCTTCAGCGATGGCTGGCTGATGCAAGGGGGTGCGGAAACGGTCGTGGACGCAAAAATGCCGCTGCCCCGGACCATAGGGTCCGGGGCAGCGGCCACAAATTGTTCGGCGGCGTCCTACTCTCCCACAGGGTCCCCCCTGCAGTACCATCGGCGCTGAAAGGCTTAGCTTCCGGGTTCGGAATGTAACCGGGCGTTTCCCTAACGCTATGACCACCGAAACACTATGAAGTTGAACTCCAGCCGGCAAGGCGAGTTCGTTACTTCAGAACAAACACAGTGGACGCGAGCAACTGAGGACAAGCCCTCGGCCTATTAGTACCAGTCAGCTCCACCCGTTGCCGGGCTTCCACATCTGGCCTATCAACCCAGTCGTCTACTGGGAGCCTTACCCTCTCAAGGAGGTGGGAATACTCATCTTGAAGCAGGCTTCCCGCTTAGATGCTTTCAGCGGTTATCCCTCCCGAACGTAGCCAACCAGCCATGCCCTTGGCAGGACAACTGGCACACCAGAGGTTCGTCCGTCCCGGTCCTCTCGTACTAGGGACAGCCCTTCTCAATATTCCTACGCGCACAGCGGATAGGGACCGAACTGTCTCACGACGTTCTAAACCCAGCTCGCGTACCGCTTTAATGGGCGAACAGCCCAACCCTTGGGACCGACTCCAGCCCCAGGATGCGACGAGCCGACATCGAGGTGCCAAACCATCCCGTCGATATGGACTCTTGGGGAAGATCAGCCTGTTATCCCCGGGGTACCTTTTATCCGTTGAGCGACGGCGCTTCCACAAGCCACCGCCGGATCACTAGTCCCGACTTTCGTCCCTGCTCGACCCGTCGGTCTCACAGTCAAGCTCCCTTGTGCACTTACACTCAACACCTGATTGCCAACCAGGCTGAGGGAACCTTTGGGCGCCTCCGTTACTCTTTAGGAGGCAACCGCCCCAGTTAAACTACCCATCAGACACTGTCCCTGATCCGGATCACGGACCGAGGTTAGACATCCAGCACGACCAGAGTGGTATTTCAACGGCGACTCCACAACCACTGGCGTGGCTGCTTCAAAGTCTCCCACCTATCCTACACAAGCCGAACCGAACACCAATATCAAACTGTAGTAAAGGTCCCGGGGTCTTTCCGTCCTGCTGCGCGAAACGAGCATCTTTACTCGTAGTGCAATTTCACCGGGCCTATGGTTGAGACAGTCGAGAAGTCGTTACGCCATTCGTGCAGGTCGGAACTTACCCGACAAGGAATTTCGCTACCTTAGGATGGTTATAGTTACCACCGCCGTTTACTGGCGCTTAAGTTCTCAGCTTCGCCCACCCGAAGGTGAGCTAACCGGTCCCCTTAACGTTCCAGCACCGGGCAGGCGTCAGTCCGTATACATCGCCTTACGGCTTCGCACGGACCTGTGTTTTTAGTAAACAGTCGCTTCTCGCTGGTCTCTGCGGCCACCCCCAGCTCAGGAAGCAAGTTCCTTCACCAGGCGTGGCCCCCCTTCTCCCGAAGTTACGGGGGCATTTTGCCGAGTTCCTTAACCATAGTTCACCCGAACGCCTCGGTATTCTCTACCTGACCACCTGAGTCGGTTTAGGGTACGGGCCGCCATGAAACTCGCTAGAGGCTTTTCTCGACAGCATAGGATCATCCACTTCACCACAATCGGCTCGGCATCAGGTCTCAGCCTTGTATGTGTGACGGATTTGCCTACCACACGGCCTACACCCTTACCCCGGGACAACCACCGCCCGGGCTGGACTACCTTCCTGCGTCACCCCATCGCTCACCTACTACCAGTCTGGGTCACCGGCTCCACCACTCCCCTCAACTCCGAAGAGATCAGGGCGGCTTCACGGGCTTAGCATCGCTGGGTTCAGCGCTGGCGCTTCAAAGCGGGTACCGGAATATCAACCGGTTGTCCATCGACTACGCCTGTCGGCCTCGCCTTAGGTCCCGACTTACCCTGGGCAGATCAGCTTGACCCAGGAACCCTTAGTCAATCGGCGCACACGTTTCTCACGTGTGTATCGCTACTCATGCCTGCATTCTCACTCGTGAACCGTCCACAACTCGCTTCCGCGGCTGCTTCACCCGGCACACGACGCTCCCCTACCCATCACAGCACCCGTTGGGGCTTTATGCTGCAATGACACGACTTCGGCGGTACGCTTGAGCCCCGCTACATTGTCGGCGCGGAATCACTTGACCAGTGAGCTATTACGCACTCTTTCAAGGGTGGCTGCTTCTAAGCCAACCTCCTGGTTGTCTCTGCGACTCCACATCCTTTCCCACTTAGCGTACGCTTAGGGGCCTTAGTCGATGCTCTGGGCTGTTTCCCTCTCGACCATGGAGCTTATCCCCCACAGTCTCACTGCCGTGCTCTCACTTACCGGCATTCGGAGTTTGGCTAAGGTCAGTAACCCGGTAGGGCCCATCGCCTATCCAGTGCTCTACCTCCGGCAAGAAACACACGACGCTGCACCTAAATGCATTTCGGGGAGAACCAGCTATCACGGAGTTTGATTGGCCTTTCACCCCTAACCACAGGTCATCCCCCAGGTTTTCAACCCTGGTGGGTTCGGTCCTCCACGAAGTCTTACCTCCGCTTCAACCTGCCCATGGCTAGATCACTCCGCTTCGGGTCTAGAGCGTGCAACTCGATCGCCCTGTTCGGACTCGCTTTCGCTACGGCTTCCCCACACGGGTTAACCTCGCTACACACCGCTAACTCGCAGGCTCATTCTTCAAAAGGCACGCAGTCACGAGACGTACAAGTACGTCCGACGCTCCCACGGCTTGTAGGCACACGGTTTCAGGTACTATTTCACTCCGCTCCCGCGGTACTTTTCACCATTCCCTCACGGTACTATCCGCTATCGGTCACCAGGGAATATTTAGGCTTAACGGGTGGTCCCGCCAGATTCACACGGGATTTCTCGGGCCCCGTGCTACTTGGGTGGTTCTCAAGCGAGCCGTACAGATTTCAGCTACGGGGGTCTTACCCTCTACGCCGGACCTTTCGCATGTCCTTCGCCTATCCATACGGTTTCTGACTCGCCGACCGGCCGGCAGACCGGTCAAGAGAACTCCCACAACCCCGCATGCGCAACCCCTGCCGGGTCTCACACGCATACGGTTTGGCCTCATCCGGTTTCGCTCGCCACTACTCCCGGAATCACGGTTGTTTTCTCTTCCTGCGGGTACTGAGATGTTTCACTTCCCCGCGTTCCCTCCACACTGCCTATGTGTTCAGCAGCGGGTGACAGCCCATGACGACTGCCGGGTTTCCCCATTCGGACACCCCCGGATCAAAGCTCGGTTGACAGCTCCCCGGGGCCTATCGTGGCCTCCCACGTCCTTCATCGGTTCCTGGTGCCAAGGCATCCACCGTGCGCCCTTAAAAACTTGGCCACAGATGCTCGCGTCCACTGTGTAGTTCTCAAGCAACGACCAGCCACCCATCACCCCGCCAGCTGACTGACGAGTTCACTGGGGCCGGCGTCTGAAGGACGAGCATGGCTCGCTCCCTCAGGACCCAACAGCGTGCCCGACACGTCCGGTCTCAGATGCTGCGTTCCACGCCGAAGCAGTACTAGCAGTCCTCATCCCGATCGTGCCGAATAATCAACGTTCCACCCATGAGCAACCGTGCGAGACATTTGCTCGCAGTCGGCTATGTGCTCCTTAGAAAGGAGGTGATCCAGCCGCACCTTCCGGTACGGCTACCTTGTTACGACTTCGTCCCAATCGCTGGTCCCACCTTCGACAGCTCCCTCCCACAAGGGGTTGGGCCACCGGCTTCGGGTGTTACCGACTTTCGTGACGTGACGGGCGGTGTGTACAAGGCCCGGGAACGTATTCACCGCAGCAATGCTGATCTGCGATTACTAGCAACTCCGACTTCATGGGGTCGAGTTGCAGACCCCAATCCGAACTGAGACCGGCTTTTTGAGATTCGCTCCGCCTCGCGGCATCGCAGCTCATTGTACCGGCCATTGTAGCACGTGTGCAGCCCAAGACATAAGGGGCATGATGACTTGACGTCGTCCCCACCTTCCTCCGAGTTGACCCCGGCAGTCTCCTGTGAGTCCCCATCACCCCGAAGGGCATGCTGGCAACACAGAACAAGGGTTGCGCTCGTTGCGGGACTTAACCCAACATCTCACGACACGAGCTGACGACAGCCATGCACCACCTGTATACCGACCACAAGGGGGCGACCATCTCTGGCCGTTTCCGGTATATGTCAAGCCTTGGTAAGGTTCTTCGCGTTGCGTCGAATTAAGCCACATGCTCCGCTGCTTGTGCGGGCCCCCGTCAATTCCTTTGAGTTTTAGCCTTGCGGCCGTACTCCCCAGGCGGGGAACTTAATGCGTTAGCTGCGGCACCGACGACGTGGAATGTCGCCAACACCTAGTTCCCAACGTTTACGGCGTGGACTACCAGGGTATCTAATCCTGTTCGCTCCCCACGCTTTCGCTCCTCAGCGTCAGTAATGGCCCAGAGATCCGCCTTCGCCACCGGTGTTCCTCCTGATATCTGCGCATTTCACCGCTACACCAGGAATTCCGATCTCCCCTACCACACTCTAGCCTGCCCGTATCGAATGCAGACCCGGGGTTAAGCCCCGGGCTTTCACATCCGACGTGACAGGCCGCCTACGAGCTCTTTACGCCCAATAATTCCGGACAACGCTTGCGCCCTACGTATTACCGCGGCTGCTGGCACGTAGTTAGCCGGCGCTTCTTCTGCAGGTACCGTCACTTTCGCTTCTTCCCTGCTGAAAGAGGTTTACAACCCGAAGGCCGTCATCCCTCACGCGGCGTCGCTGCATCAGGCTTTCGCCCATTGTGCAATATTCCCCACTGCTGCCTCCCGTAGGAGTCTGGGCCGTGTCTCAGTCCCAGTGTGGCCGGTCGCCCTCTCAGGCCGGCTACCCGTCGTCGCCTTGGTAGGCCATTACCCCACCAACAAGCTGATAGGCCGCGGGCTCATCCTTCACCGCCGGAGCTTTCAACCCTCTCCCATGCGAGAGAGAGTGATATCCGGTATTAGACCCCGTTTCCAGGGCTTGTCCCAGAGTGAAGGGCAGATTGCCCACGTGTTACTCACCCGTTCGCCACTAATCCACCCCGAAGGGCTTCATCGTTCGACTTGCATGTGTTAAGCACGCCGCCAGCGTTCGTCCTGAGCCAGGATCAAACTCTCCGTGAATGTTTTCCCGTAATCGGGAGTGACACTCGCGTTGAGCGGAACAGTCGGAGGAATGATCCGACCGTTCACAGCGTCCTCGCTGTGTGTGCCTTCCTCAAGAGGAAGGACTTTTCAAAGGAACCTCATCTCCATGATGGAGACGGGGTATCAACATATCTGGCGTTGACTTTTGGCACGCTGTTGAGTTCTCAAGGAACGGACGCTTCCTTCGTACTCACCCTTTCGGGCTTTCCTCCGGGCGCTTCCCTTCGGTGTTTCCAACCTTACCAGTCTTTTTCCCTCTCTTTCACCACCTTCATCCGCAGACATGCGGAATCGGATCCGAAAGAGGATCTGGAATCAGAATCAGTAAGTCCTACCCTCGCTGAGCCCACGATTCCGTGACACCTCAACTCCAAGCAGGGTTACGACCCTACATCTCCCGCGAGAGCGAAGCAAATCGCCTGGGCGGAGGCCGTCGTGTCGCCCCGCGCGTACCGAGCACGGCACCGGTCTCAGAAGTGTGGAACCAGCACTTCCCATGACTTAGGCTCTGCTCGACATGGTCTAGTCCACGTGCTCGCCGGAGCCGACACGCGGACGGCGCTTCTGGATCTCCCCCCTGCGAGGTTTCCCATGACCACCGTGACGTCCCCCGTTGTCGGACGCGCGATCGGGCTCGCCGCCGTGCCCGACCCCGTGTTCTCCGGAGCAATGGTCGGGCCGGGCACCGCCATCGACCCCGTCCGCGAGCCGTCGGAGGCCGTGGCGCCTGTGGACGGTGTCGTCGTCTCGCTGCACCCGCACGCCTTCGTCGTCGTCGATGCCGATGGGCACGGTGTCCTGACGCACCTCGGGATCGACACGGTGCAGCTCAACGGTCAGGGCTTCGAGCTGCTCGTCGCCAAGGGCGACACCGTGACGCGCGGCCAGGCCCTGATCCGCTGGAACCCTGCTGCCGTCGAGGAGGCCGGCAAGTCTCCTATCAGCCCTGTCGTGGCGCTCGAGGCCACGCCGGATGCTCTTGCCGACCTGTGCGAGGACGGGGACGTGAAGGCCGGCGATCAGCTCTTCAGCTGGCAGTAAGCAACTAACGGAGTCGGGTTGATGGAGACAACGCTGCGAGGCGTCGGCGTGAGCCATGGTGTGGCGATCGGCGAGGTTCGGCACATGGGTACGGCGGTTCTGGAACCGCCGGCCAAGCAGATCCCGCCCCACGAGGCCGAGCGTGAACAGGGGCGCGCCGGGCAGGCCGTGGGAGCAGTGGCGGCCGATCTGATCGCACGTGGCAATCTGGCCGGCGGCGAGGCGCAGGCGGTGCTCGAGGCGCAGGCCATGATGGCGCAGGACCCGGAGCTCATGGCTGATGTGGAGCGGCGTATCGCCGTGGGCTCCACCGCCGAGCGAGCGGTGTACGACGCGTTCGCCGCGTACCGGGCTCTGCTCGCGGGCGCCGGAGAGTATCTGGCCGGTCGGGTAGCGGACCTGGACGATGTGCGGAACCGTATCGTCGCCCGTCTGCTGGGCGTTCCCATGCCGGGTGTGCCGGACAGCGACGAGCCGTATGTACTGATCGCGCGGGATCTCGCTCCTGCGGACACGGCGCTGCTCGACCCGGCTCTGGTGCTCGGTTTCGTGACCGAGAAGGGCGGGCCGACCAGCCACAGCGCGATTCTGGCCCGGGCCCTCGGGGTGCCGGCCGTGGTGGCTCTGCCGGGTGCCACCGAGCTGGCCGAGGGCACCGTGATCGCGGTGGACGGCAGCACCGGGGAGGTCTTCGTGCACCCCAGTGCGGACAAGCGGGCGGAGCTGGAGAAGGCGGCTGCCGAACGGAAGGCCGCGCTGGCCGCGTCGACGGGTCCGGGTTCCACTTCGGACGGGCACGGGGTGCCGCTGCTGGCCAATGTCGGCGGCCCGGGCGATGTCGCCGCGGCAGTAGCGGCGGGTGCCGAGGGTGTCGGTCTGTTCCGTACGGAGTTCCTGTTCCTCGACGACAGCAAGAAGGCGCCGTCGGAGGGGAAGCAGGTCGAGGCGTACCGCAAGGTGCTGGAGGCGTTCCCCGAGGGCCGTGTGGTCGTGCGAGTGCTGGACGCGGGCGCGGACAAACCGCTCGACTTCCTCACGCCTGCGGATGAGCCGAACCCGGCGCTGGGTGTGCGTGGCCTCCGCACCTTGCTCGATCACCCCGAGGTGCTGCGCAACCAGCTGACCGCGCTGGCCAGGGCGGCGGAGGGGCTGCCGGTGCACTTGGAGGTCATGGCGCCGATGGTGGCGGACCGTAAGGACGCCAAGGCGTTCGCGGACGCCTGCCGGGCGGCCGGGCTGCAGGCGAAGTTCGGGGCGATGGTGGAGATTCCGTCCGCCGCGCTCCGGGCGCGTTCGATCCTTCAGGAGGTGGAGTTCCTGTCGCTGGGCACCAATGACCTGGCGCAGTACACCTTCGCCGCCGACCGGCAGGTGGGTGCCGTGTCGCGGCTTCAGGATCCGTGGCAGCCCGCGCTGCTCGACCTGGTGGCGCTGGCCGCCGAGGCGGCGAAGGCCGAGGGCAAGAGCTGTGGTGTGTGCGGCGAGGCGGCTTCCGATCCGCTGCTGGCCTGTGTGCTCACGGGTCTGGGGGTGACCTCCCTGTCGATGGGTTCGGCTTCCATTGCCTATGTACGGGCGACGCTGGCGAAGTACACGCTGGCCCAGTGCAAACGCGCCGCGGCCGCGGCGCGGGCCGCGGACAACGCGGAGGATGCCCGGACAGCCGCTCGGGCGGTGCTGTCCGGCGAGTGACCGGGCCTGCGCCGGACGTGTTCCGGAGATGTGCGGCCGAGGGGTCTTCCACCGTTTCCTGGCGGAAGACCCCTTGGGTGTTTCAGTGGTGGCTGCCGGGGTCCTCGGCCGGTGTGACGGGAAAGCCCGCCCGGTACTCGACGCCCGGCTCCGGGGACACGGGCTCGCCGGTGTCGGCGTCGGTGCAGTACGCACTGAAGACCTCGGCGGCCGTGAGCGGGTCGAGGCGTCCCTGCTGGAGCCGCCAGCCGTGCAGCCGGTCCGGGGTGTCCGGAGCGGTGGTGCGGAGGACCACTCCCCCGGTGCTGTTCACGGCGATGCCCACGGCCAGAACGGTCACGAACTCGGCCGCCTCCGACTGGTCAAGCCGGGCGGGTTCCCCTTCGGGGCACTCGGCGAGGAGCACCGCGAGCAGGAGTTCGTCCTCGACCGGGACGCTGCAGACCAGATGGTGGGTGCCCGGCCCGGCGGCGTCGAGCAGCGCCATGAGCATGCGGGAAGCCCGGTCGAAGGCGGCGTGGCCGATGTCGCGACC
The DNA here is from genome assembly GCF_039536205.1 of Streptomyces sannanensis. Lineage (GTDB taxonomy): Bacteria > Actinomycetota > Actinomycetes > Streptomycetales > Streptomycetaceae > Streptomyces > Streptomyces sannanensis. Next base: position 1,073,080 of record NZ_BAAAYL010000001.1, read on the forward strand.
GCACTCCGCGCAGTCGCCGAGCCGGGCGAGCAGCACTGTGGCGTAGTCCCAGGTGGCCTTGCGGACGGCGGTGTCGATGAGCTGCGGCACCAGCTGGTCGATGGGCTGGCCGGTGTAGGGGACGCGGGCCCCGCCGGACGCGACCTCGGCTGTGAAGCGCATACGGCTGTCGGCCGTGTCGGGGTCGAGGCCGGCCGCGGTGCAGTACTCGGCGAACTCCTCCGGGTCGAAAAGCGCGACGCTGGTGTGTGCTCCTTGGGCGGAGAGTGTCCTGAGCAGTCCTTCTGCCTGCCTGAGATAGGTCTCGTGGTCCTCGAAGGCGAAGGAACGGTATTTCCGCATCGCCGCGAAATCCTGGGCGTCGGTCAGCAGACCCAGGGTGCCGGTGATCTCCCGGCGCAGGGTGTGCCGCATGCTCCTGCGGTGCTTGGTGTGCCCCATGACTCCCCCTCAGCGCTGTGAATCAATGCTCACTCACCGTAACCGAGGGCACTGACAACCGAGGCGGCCCGGCGTCCTCGGACCTCGCCGCGGTGCTGGGCGAGGTCCGAGGACGCCGGGGGATTCAGCCGGGGATCAGCCGCGGCGTTCGCGGGCGAGGTCCTCGTAGAAGCGGAGCAGTTCCAGGTTGTCGACGGAGCCGGGGTTGACGGCCTTGTCGAGGGCCGTGCCCTGGAGCAGGCGCTTCACCGGAACCTCGATGCGCTTGCCGGTGAGGGTGTGCGGGACGCCGGGGACCTCGATGATCTCGTCCGGGACGTGCCGCGGGGACAGCTGCTCGCGGATGGTCTGCTTGATACGGGCGCGCAGGTCGTCGTCGAGGGTGGCCCCCGGCGCGAGATGGACGAAGAGCGGCATCCAGTAGCCGCCGTCCGGCTCTTCGAGGCCGATGACGAGGGACTCGCGGATCTCCGGGAGCCGCTCGACGGCTTCGTAGATGTCGGCGGAGCCCATGCGGACGCCCTGGCGGTTGAGGGTGGAGTCGGAGCGGCCGTGGATGATCACGGAGCCGCGCTCGGTGATGGTGATCCAGTCTCCGTGCCGCCACGCGCCGGGGAACATCTCGAAGTAGCTGTCGCGGTAGCGGCTGCCGTCCGGGTCGTTCCAGAAGTGGATGGGCATGGACGGCATGGGGTTGGTGACCACGAGCTCGCCGACCTCACCGATGAGCGGCTTGCCCTGGGGGTCCCAGGACTGCAGGTCGGTGCCGAGGGAGGGCGCCTGGAGCTCGCCGATCTCGACGGGCAGCGTGGGGACCGCGCCGGCGAAGCAGCTGCACACGTCGGTGCCGCCACTGACGGAGGCGATCCACAGGTCCTCGCGTACCTCGTCGTGGAGCCAGCGGAAGCCGTCGGGCGGCAGCGGGGAGCCGGTGGTGGCCACGCAGCCGATCCGGGAGAGGTCGTAGTCGCGCCCGGGGTGCACGTCCGCCTTGCGGCAGGCCATGACGTACGCGGCCGAGGTGCCGAAGAGGGTGGCGCCGGTGCGCTCCGCGATCCGCCACTGGGCGCCGGTGTCGGGGTAGCCGGGGCTGCCGTCGTACAGGACGACGGTGGTGCCGGTGAGCAGGCCGGAGACGAGGAAGTTCCACATCATCCAGCCGGTCGAGGTGTACCAGAAGAAGCGGTCCCCGGGGCCCAGGTCGCAGTGCAGGCCGAGCTGCTTGAAGTGCTCCAGCAGGATGCCGCCCTGGGACTGGACGATCGCCTTGGGCAGACCGGTCGTGCCGGAGGAGTACAGGACCCACAGAGGGTGGTCGAAGGGTACCTGCTCGAAGGCCGGCTCCGCGGCGCCCGCGGTGAGCTCGGACCACTCGAGGGCGCCCTCCGGGGCTTCGGTGCCGAGCAGCGGGATGTGGACGACGGCACGCAGGGTGGGCAGTTCGCGGCGCAGCTCGGCGACGACGTCGGTGCGGTCGTGCTCCTTGCCGCCGTAGCGGTAGCCGTCGACGGTGAACAGGACTACCGGTTCGACCTGCTGGAAGCGGTCGAGGACGCTGCGGGCGCCGAAGTCGGGGGCGCAGGAGGTCCAGACGGCACCGACCGCCGCAGTGGCCAGCAGGGCGGTGACGGCCTGCGGGATGTTGGGCAGGTAGCCGCTGACCCGGTCTCCGGGGCGTACGCCGAGGGCGCGCAGCTCGGCGGCGAGTGCCCCGACCTGGCGGCGCAGCTCGGCCCAGCTGATGGGCACCGTCTCATGGGTCTCGTCGACATGGAGGAGGGCCGGCTCGTCGGCGCGGGCCGGGTCCTCGGCGGTACGCAGGGCGTGCTCGGCGTAGTTGAGGGTGGCGCCGGGGAACCAGCGTGCCCCCGGCATGGTGCGGTCCGCGAGAACGCGCTCGTACGGAGTGGAGAAACGCACGTCGAACCAGTCGGCCACGGCCTGCCAGAACGTCTCCAGCTCGTCGACGGACCAGCGGTGCAGCGCGGCGTAGCCGCCCTCGGCGGGGGCGCCGTACCGCTCGGCCGCCCAGGACTGGAAGCGGGTGACCCCGGCACGGTCGATGCGCTCCTGGTCGGGCTGCCAGAGGGGGGCAGTGTGCGCTGCTTCGGTCATGGGGCGGCTCCCGGCTGTACGGCGTGTACGCGTCGTGTGCGTGGGTCGCGCACACGTGCGAGGGTGTGCGCGTGATGCGGCTGACAGGGACGATGCCATGTGATCGTCGTTCGCACCAGGGCCGGCCGCCCACAGTGGGCGGGGCAACAATGTGGTCGCACCACGGGTGAACGGAAGTTGAACGGTGCCCGCGTGGACACGGCCGGATGGCAGGGTGAGCTGCATGGACGGTCATGACCTGGTGCGCTCGGTGAAATTCGTCGGTACGACGCAGGGGCTGCGTGCGGTGCTCTCCGCGTGGCGGCGGCGTCGTACGGACGCCCGGTATCTGCCGCCTCCGGCCGCGGAACGGGCCCGGGTGCCGGGTCCCGTGACCGGGGCCGAGCCCTGTCCGGGCGGCGGAGTCGTCCGGTTCGCCCGTTCCCGGCTGCGGGTGTTCGTCGCGACCGGCGGCGCGGTGTTCTGGGGCTGGGACGGGGCCGAGCCGCTGCCGTCGTACGCGCTGGCGGGCACCTGTCCCGAGCCGGACACACGGGCCGAGCTCGAGCCCGACACGGACGGCGGCTGGCGGGTGGTGTCAGAGCGGGTGACGGTGACCGTCTCCCGGCACGGCGCCGTCGAGATCCGTACCCCTGGCGGTGTGACGCTGCGGCGCGAGCTGCCGCCGCGCTGGTGGGAGCCGACGGGGGTGAACGGCCGGCCGGCCACAGGCCGGAGCGGCTTCGACGTGCCCGGCACCGCGGGCCCGGCCGGAGCGCGCTGGCTGCTGAGGAGTGAGGTCCCCGCGGACGCGCGGTTCTTCGGGCTCGGGGGACGGGCCGGCGGGCCGCGGCTGCGCGACGGGACGTACCGGCTGTGGAACACCGATCCGCGCGGCGGTTTCGGCCCCGGCGACGACCCGCTCTACATCACCATGCCGGTGCAGCTGGTGGTCGCCGACGCGGGCACGCATCTGGCCTTCTACGACAACTCGTGGGACGGCCGTTTCGCGCTGCGCGAGGGCGAGGAGGGGGCCGGCTCGGGGCACGACCGGCCCGGCACCAGCGAACTGCGGATGGACGGGGGCCCTCTGCGGTGCTGGGTGGTGACCGGCACCCCGGCGCGCGTGCTCCAGGGCTGGACAGGACTCACCGGCGCGCCCGCAGTGCCGCCCGCCTGGGCGCTGGGACCGCAGCACGCGCGCTGGGGCTTCGGCTGTGAGCGGGAGGTGCGGCGCGTCGTCGACGGCTACCGGGAGCACGGACTGCCGCTGTCCGCACTGCACCTGGACATCGACCACTACGAGCGGCACCGGGTCTTCACCGTCGACCGTGAGCGTTTCCCTGGTCTGCCGCGGCTCGCGGAGGATCTGCGTGCCGAGGGGGTCAGGCTGGTGTCCATCGTGGACCCGGCGGTCGCCGCGAAGCCCGGGGACACCGTGTACGACGGCGGCAGTGCGGCCGGGGCGTTCGTACGGGACGCGCGCGGCGAGGAGCTGCGCGGGGTGGTGTGGCCGGGTGAGTGCGTCTTCCCCGACTTCACGGATCCGCTGGTGCGGGACTGGTGGGGCACGCTGTACGAGGAGCGGCTCGGCCAGGGCTTCTCCGGGGTGTGGCACGACATGAACGAGCCGGTGTCCTTCGCCCCGTTCGGCGATCCCTCTCTGCCCCGGTCGGCGCGGCACAGCCTCGAGGGGCGCGGCGGCGATCACCGCGAGGCGCACAACGTCTACGGGCTGGCCATGGCGCGGGCCGGGTACGACGGGCTGCGACGGCTCCGGCCCGACGAGCGGCCGTTTCTGTTCTCGCGCTCGGGCTGGGCCGGGATGCAGCGGTACGGCGGCACCTGGTCCGGTGATGTACGGACCGGCTGGCCGGGGCTGCGCGCCTCGCTGGCGCTGGTACTGGGGCTCGGGCTGTGCGGTGTGCCGTACTCGGGGCCGGACGTGGGCGGTTTCAGCGGCAGCCCCTCCCCCGAGCTGTATCTGCGCTGGCTCCAACTGGGGTCGTATCTGCCGCTGTTCCGTACGCACTCGGCAATCTGGGCGGGCCGCAGGGAGCCCTGGGAGTTCGGCCCGGAGGTGCTCGAGCACGCACGGGCGGCGATGGCCGAACGGGAGCGGCTGCGCCCGTACTTCGTCACCCTGTCGCATCTGGCGCGGCTGACGGGCGCGCCCTATGTGCGGCCCCTGTGGTGGGGCACGCCGGGTGACCGGGCGCTGCGCGACTGCGAGGACGCCTTTCTGCTGGGGGACGCGCTGCTGGTCGCCCCGGTGCTGGAACGGGGTGCGGATCGGCGGGCGGTACGGCTGCCGCGGGGGCGCTGGTACGACACGGCGACCGGAGAGGTCCATGAGGGCCCGGGCCAGGTGCTGCTGGATGCGCCGCTGTCCCGTATCCCCGTGCTGGCGCGGGCCGGTGCGGTACTCCCGGTGCGTGGTGCGGACGGCGGGCCGGAACTGGAGGTATGGGCGCCGGCCATGGGGCGTACCGGGGGCGGGCTGGTGATCGCCGATCCCGGCACAGGGTGGGACCAGGCGGAGGTGGAGCGGTACACGACCCGGATGGACGACGGCCGTGTCGTGGTGGAGCGGCTGCTCGACGACGACCCCGCCGAGCCGGGGCGTCCGGTACGGATCCGAGGGCTGGGCACCCCCTAGGGGTGGCCAGCGGATCAGGCTGGATCAGCGAGTGCCCGCCGCGGAGCGGCTGGTGTCCACGCATGCGGTGGGGGCACCGCTGGGGGTACCCCCAGCGGTAGCTGGGGGACATCGGCGACTGACGAGACCGCCGGTGGCACCTCCCGTGCCCGAAGGGCTACGAGGAAGAGACGGAGTCGCACGGCGCCGCGAGCCCGGCATGATCCGCCGGGCAACCCCTAGAAGACCGATGAAGATCTTGCTCCGACCGCCTGACTCGCCCCGGATTGCCAGTAAATGCCCATCGCCATGAACCGGTGCAAGCCGGGCGCGATTCCAAGATCTTCAGGACGCTCCTAGGGCGTGTTTCGAAAGTAGCGTCGTCCGCCCGGAGGGCGGGGTCGGGGGCGTCTGGTGCGTGCGATCGCAAGGCGGAGGGAGGAGAGCGCAGCGGGCTGCGCCGACGACCGACAACGCGGCGAGCGTGCGTGCCGGGCGTTCCCGACCAGGCGGGACTTTCGAAACACGCCCTAGAAGACCGATGAAGATCTTGCTCCGACCGCCTGACTCGCCCCGGATTGCCAGTAAATGTCAATCGCCATGAACCGGTGCAAGCCGGGCACGATTCCAAGATCTTCAGGACACTCCTAGCGGTACCGGCCGGCGAACCAGGCCCGTACCGCCTGCGTGTGCAAGGGGAAGGCGAGTTCCTCGGGGGCGCGCAGTACGCGCCAGCCGGTGGTCTCCGCGGTGGGAACGGGTTCGGGCAGGTCGGCCGCCCGGCGTTCCGGGAGCAGCCCGAACAGCAGCAGATGGACCGTCGAGCTCATCACATCGGCCGGCCGCACATCGTGGGCGGCCGCCTCGATGCCCGTCTCCTCCCTGAGTTCGCGCACGACGGCCTCCCGCCAGTCCTCGGCGTGGTCGATGAACCCGCCGGGCAGCGCGACACCGCCGTACTGGGGCTCGATGGTGCGGGTGATGACCACAAGCCCGGTTCCCTGCCGGTCGGCTACGGGCAGCAGGGCGACGGCGACGGGCAGCGGCCCGCAGTAGGCGATCTCCCCGCAGCGGGCGCATGTGCGGGGCCAGCCATGGGTGCCGGCGGGGTACGGAGCACCGCAGGAGGAGCAGTGGGAGTCCTTGGCGGGGTGCGTCATGCGCGGACTGTACCGGAGGTCCTTTTCCCACCCGGCGTCCCGGCAGCAGCATTTCCGTGCTGCACGCGACCTTGACGCTCCATCAGTGCCGGTGAAAACTCCGGACCGGCACGCTCGTCACGGATGCCGGGCGGGGCGCGGACGCCCCCGCCGCCGGCTCCGTAGCCATGGGAACGCACCCTGCATGTCCGCGAGGACAAGGAGCCACCATGAGCAACGGGGACATCTTTCTCGGCGAAGTCATCGGTACGGCGATTCTGATTCTGTTCGGCGCCGGCGTATGCGCCGCCGTCACTCTCAACCATTCCAAGGCGAGAGCCTCCGGCTGGATCGTCATCGCCTTCGGATGGGGCTTCGGCGTGCTCGCCGGGGCGTACACGGCCGCGCCCCTGTCCGGTGCGCATCTCAATCCGGCGGTGACCGTGGGCATCGCCGTCGACACCGGCACCTGGGACAAGGTCTGGGTCTACATCCTGGGGCAGATGGTCGGCGCGATGCTGGGCGCACTGCTCGCCTGGCTGGTCTACTTCGCCCAGTTCCAGGCGAACACCGACCCGACCCTCGGTATCTTCTCGACGATCCCGGAGATCAGGAACCCGGTCGCCAATCTCCTCACCGAGATCATCGCGACGATCGGCCTGGTGCTCCCCATCCTCGCCTTCGGGCGGACGAAGGGGCTCGCGGATTCCGGCACCCTGGTGCTGATCGTCTCGCTTCTGGTGGTCGGCATCGGCCTTTCGCTCGGCGGGCCCACCGGGTACGCCATCAACCCGGCCCGCGATCTCGGCCCGCGCATCATTCACGCCGTGCTGCCGATCCCGCACAAGGGCACGTCCGACTGGGGTTACGCATGGATCCCGGTGGCCGGCCCGCTGATCGGCGGTGCGCTCGCCGGCGCCATCTACAACGCAGCCTTCTGACCAAGCCGATCCAGCTGACCAAGGGGTAGCCATGACGGACAAGTTCGTCGCCGCGATCGACCAGGGCACCACCTCCAGCCGCTGCATCATCTTCAATCAGGACGGCGCGGTGGTCGCCATCGACCAGCGCGAGCACCGCCAGATCTTCCCCAGGCCGGGATGGGTGGAGCACGACGCCACGGAGATCTGGTCCAAGGTCCAGGCCGTGGTGGCCGGGGCCCTCGCCAAAGCCGGGCTGCGCGCGGGGCAGCTGAGCGCGCTGGGCATCACCAACCAGCGCGAGACGACGGTGTTGTGGGACCGGGCGACCGGCAAACCGGTGCACAACGCCATCGTCTGGCAGGACACGCGGACGTCCGCGCTCTGCGAGCAGCTGGGCGGCGCGGACGGCCAGGACCGCTTCCGAGACGTCACGGGACTGCCGCTGGCCAGCTACTTCTCCGGGCCGAAGGCAGCCTGGCTGCTGGACGACGTACCGGAGCTGCGGGCCCGCGCCGAGCGTGGTGAGATCGCGTTCGGCACGATCGACTCCTGGCTGATCTGGAATCTGACGGGCGGCACGGACGGCGGGGTGCATGTCACGGACGTCACCAACGCCTCCCGCACCATGCTGATGAATCTGGAGACCCTGCAGTGGGACCGCTCGATCCTCTCCGCGATGCACGTCCCGGAGGCGATCCTGCCGGAGATCCGCTCCTCGGCCGAGGTGTACGGCACGGCCGTCGGCCAGCTCGCGGGCGTACCCGTGGCCTCGGCGCTCGGTGACCAGCAGGCGGCCCTGTTCGGGCAGGCCTGCTACGACACCGGGACGGCCAAGAACACCTACGGCACCGGCAGCTTCCTGCTGCTCAACACGGGCACCCGGCCGGTGCCGTCGAAGAGCGGGCTGATCACCACGGTGGGCTACCGGATCGGCGACGAGCAGCCGGTCTACTGCCTTGAGGGGTCGATCGCGATCACCGGTGCGCTGGTGCAGTGGTTCCGGGACCAGCTGGGCATCATCCGCAACACCGCGGAGATCGAGACCCTGGCGGCGAGCGTCGACGACAACGGCGGGGCCTACATCGTGCCGGCGTTCTCCGGCCTGTACGCGCCGTACTGGCGTTCGGACGCACGCGGTGTCATCACCGGCCTGACCCGGTACGTCACCAAGGGGCATCTGGCCCGCGCGGTGCTGGAGGCGACCAGCTGGCAGACCCGCGAGGTCGTGGATGCCATGTACCAGGACTCGGGTGTGCACATCACCGCGCTCAAGGTGGACGGCGGAATGACGGCCAACCAGCTACTGATGCAGCATCAGGCCGATGTGCTGGGCGTGCCGGTGATCCGGCCGAAGGTGTCCGAGACGACCTGCCTGGGCGCGGCATACGCGGCCGGGCTGGCCACCGGCGTCTGGTCGGGCCTGGACGAGCTCAAGGCGCACTGGCAGCGCGATGTCGAATGGACGCCGCGCATGGACGCGCAGGCCCGCGAGCGCGAGTACGGCAACTGGCGCAAGGCGGTGGAGCGGAGCTTCGGCTGGCACGAGGAGACGGGTAGCTAGCGACCTGCAACGTTTTCCCGTCAAGGAGCGGCGTCCGGTGCGTGCGATCGCAAGGCGGCCGAAGACCCTTGTAGCAGCGCTACTCGGGCTCTCGGCCAACGCAGCGAGCGTGCGTGCCCGGGGCCCCGCTGGGGGCACCCCTGGGGGCACCCCTGGGGGCACCCCCAGCGGTAGCTGGGGGAGGTAGCTGGGGGAGGTAGCTGGGGGAGGTAGCTGGGGGAACGTCGCGACGGGGCGCACGTTGCCGGGAGGGGCGCCAGGTCCTGTCCGGTGAGCCCGCGGGCTCACCGGACATGCGGCCCGCCGCATGGTCGACCGTCGGCACGGCCCGCGGCCGGAGGCCGCTGATGGGCACAGCGGCGCCCTGTGGGGGTCCCCCGGACGAAGTCCGGGAGAACGAGCCCCGGAAGTACGGGCCGTGTATTCAGACCGGGACCGAACCGCGGCGCCGGGCGCCCAGCATCGCGGCGTGCTCCACGACCGCCACCAGGATCTCCTTGACGGACTCCCGCTCGCGGGCGTCGCACAACAGCACCGGCACCTCAGGATCCAGGTCGAGGGCCGACCGTACCGCTTCGGCGGGATAGCGGTCCGCCCCGTCGAAACAGTTCACCGTGAGGACGAAGGGAATGTCCCGCCGCTCGAAGTAGTCGACGGCGGCGAAGCAGTCCTCCAGGCGGCGGGTGTCGGCCAGGACGACCGCGCCCAGCGCACCCTGCGCCAGCTCGTCCCAGAGGAACCAGAACCGGTCCTGTCCGGGGGTGCCGAAGAGATAGAGCACCAGGTCCTCGCGCAGCGTGAGCCGCCCGAAGTCCATGGCCACCGTGGTGGTGCTCTTCCGCTCGACGCCCGAGGTGTCGTCCACGGGCCGTCCGGCCTCGGTGAGTGTCTCCTCGGTGCGCAGGGGTCTGATCTCGCTGACCGCGCCGACCAGAGTGGTCTTGCCCACACCGAAGCCGCCTGCCACCAGGATCTTCAGCGTCACCGGTTCGACCGTAGGCGTGCTGCGGCTAGAGCGCCCGAAGGCCATTGATCACCTCGCGAAGAATGTTCTCGTCCGGCAGTTCCGCCGGCGGAACGGGTCGGTTCACATGCACCAGCTCGTCCTCGACGAGGTCGCCGACGAGCACCCGGACCACGCCGACAGGGAGGTCCAGCCCCGCGGCCAGCTCGGCGATCGACTGCGGGGCCTCGCTGCACCGCTCGACGATCTCCACATGCTCCGGGGAGAGCAGTTGGTCACGGCCGGGGTCGTCGGCGGCCGGCTCGGGGACGACCACGGCGATCAGGTCGAGCCGGTGCTGGTTGATGCTGGTGGTGCGCCCACGGGTCATCGCGTACGGGCGTACGACCGGCCCGGCGTCGTCGTCGAACCAGTGGTGCGGCTGCTGGCCCTCGCCGCTCACGCCCTCCCAGCCACACCTCATGTGGGCAGACCGGCCCGGCTCGGTGTCCTGAGGTGGTCACCGACACGCTTGACCATCAGTGTCATCTCGTACGCGACCTGACCGACGTCGGAGTCGGCGTCCGCCAGCACGGCGAGGCAGCTGCCGTCACCCGCGGCCACGACGAAGAGGAACGCGTCCTCGAGTTCCACCACGGTCTGCCGGACGCGGCCGGCTTCGAAGTGACGGCCGACGCCCTTGGCAAGGCTGTGGAACCCGGAGGCGACGGCCGCCAGGTGCTCGCTGTCCTCGCGGGTGAGGTCCTTGGACCTGCCGGTGGGAAGGCCGTCGCTGGAGAGCACCAGCGCCTTGCGGATGCTCCCGACACGCTCGACCAGTTCGTCGAGGAGCCAGTTGAGCTCTCCCGAGCCGTTGTGTGCGCTGGACTTCGGTGCGGTCATCGACCGTCCCCCTCCGGTGTGTTTCCGTGTGCTGGGTCGCCCGCCGCGGCTTGCTCGGCGTTCTGCCGACGGCCGCGCTGCCAACCCCGCTGGAGCGAGGTCATGCGGGCGCGTACTTCTTCCGCGTCGCAGTCGGTGTGATGCGGCGCGTCCGTGCTCTGGTGTCCGTCCCTCCGCGCCGCCGCGTCCGCCTTCAGCTGCGGCGCGAGGCTGGCCTGACGGACCCTGCGGGGCAGCCCGCCGAGCGCCGGTCCGTCGTCCGCCCGGGACTCCCGGACGGGCTCGCGGACCGGTTCGGCCGGTGGCATGGAGTGCGTGCGGGCCTTCGTGTCCACCCGGCGGCCGCGGTCGCTGACCAGCGTGGGCGTCCTGCGGCGGCGCGGCAGCGGCACGGGGCCGGAGATGGAGCGTACCGAGGCGCCCGGTTCGTCGGTCTCGTCGTCGGCCTGAGTGTGTTCTTCGCGGTCGGCTGCGGAATCGCGCCTGGCCGCGCTCAGCAGACCGCCGCGCGCGCTCTCCGGGGTGTCCAGGGGGGTGAGTACACCGAGTCGGTCCGTCTCGTCGAAGTCCAGCGCGCCCACCGGCGGCTCGAGTTCGACCGGGCCGTCCAGCAGGGAGGGTGCCGGGGCGCCCACGGGAAGCGGGGAGAGTGTGCCGCGCCGGCCGTCCGGGGCGGTACGGTCCACGGGCTGGTCGGCCGCCTTGCGATCGAGGCGGAAGCCGACCCCGTTGGTGTCCGGGGCGTCGGTGAGCAGCGCGGCCGGGATGAAGACGACGGCAGTGGTACCGCCGTAGGGCGAAGTCTGGAGGGAGACCCGGACGTTCTGCCGCTGGGCGAGCCGGCTCACCACGAACAGGCCGAGCCGGTCCGTGTCCGACAGCTCGAACTCGGGAGTCTCCGCGAGCCGGAGGTTGGCGTCGAGCAGGGCCTCGGGCGTCATGCCGAGTCCACGGTCGTGGATCTCCAGGGTGAAACCGTTGGCGACCCGCTCGCCGAGCACCTGGACGGCGGTGTGCGGGGGCGAGAAGACCGTGGCGTTCTCGAGGAGTTCGGCGATCAGATGGGTCAGGTCGGCGACCGCGGGGCCGCTCACCCCGATGCGGGGGAGGCGGCGGACCTCGATCCGCTCGTAGTCCTCGACCTCGGCGACCGCGGCCCGTACGACGTCCATCAGCTGGATCGGCTTGCGCCACTGCCGGGACGGGGAGGCACCGGACAGAATCACCAGGCCTTCGGCGTGGCGGCGCATGCGGGTGGTGAGGTGGTCGAGCCGGAACAGGTCCGCGAGTTCCTCGGTGTCCTCGGTGCGGCGCTCCATGGTGTCCAGCAGTGTGAGCTGACGGTGGAGCAGGACCTGGTTGCGACGGGCCAGATTGACGAAGACCTCGGAGATGCCTCGACGCATCTCGGCCTGCTTGACGGCGGCTTCCACCGCGGCGCGCTGCAGGGTGTTGAGGGCCAGTCCGACCTGGCCGATCTCGTCCTTCTCGTATTCCAGGCGCGGCGCCTCGGTCTCGACGTCCACCTGCTCCCCGGCGGCGAGCCGGCGCATCACGCTGGGCAGCCGTACACCGGAGGCCTCATGGGCCTCCTTGCGCAGACCGGAGAGGTCGTGGATCAGATCGCGGGCGACCCGGGCGGAGACGACGATGGAGGCGAGCAGGGCGAGGAAGCCCAGCACACCCGCCAGACCGGCCTTGATGAGGACGTTCATGGCGGCAGGCTCGACGCGTTCCTTGTAGCGGTCGCCGGCCGCGGTGCCCTCCTCGGTGAGCCAGTCGAGGACCGGCGGCGCGATGTCTTCCCAGCTCGAGGCGCTGATGCCGCGTACGCGCTCGGTGGGGCCCTGGGCGACGAGCTTCTCCTCGGTGGCGCGCAGCGGCTCGGTGTCGGGACCGCCCCAGAAGTTCTCGAAGATGATGCCCTCGACGTCGGGCAGGATCGCCAGATTGACGTCGTACAGCAGTTCGCGGTTGGCGATGAGGCTGGATATCTCGCGCAGTTCACCGGCCTCGACAGTGCTGTCCACGAGCGCGGACGCGACCAGCGCGTCCTCGCGGGAGAGCATCTCGCGGGCCCGGGTGATGCCGACCAGTGCCCGGCCCTGCCTGTCCAGCTCCACTTCCTCCAAGGTGTGGAGGGACATGAGGAAGCCGTAGCAGGGGTCGACGAGGTGGTTGAAGAGGTCCAGTGCCTGGGCGCGGGTGACGGTGCTCTGCTCGACTCTCTCGCGGAGGTCACCGATGCCTTCGAGGGCCTCCAGGATGGACGTGAGGCGTTCGGAGGACCCTGGAGTCAGTTCGTCGCGGACCGCCGCGTCGGCGGCGTTGGCCCTGATCTTCGCCACGACCCCGTCGGTGGCGTCGCGCTTGCCGCGCAGGGCGGCCAGGGCGTCGGAGGCGCCGGGGTCCGCGAGATAGATCAGCGTCTGGCGGCGCTCCTCCTGGATGACCCGGATGGTGTCCTCCATCGGGTAGCCGACCTTGTCGATGACGTGCGCGACATCGAGCAGATCGGCGGCCTCACGTCCCGTGAGTACGGTCGCGAACCCCCACATGCCCGTGAGCGAGACGAGCGGCACCAGCAACAACGCCACGATCTTCCTGCGGATGGATTTCCCGCGAAAGCGCATGGCCTCCCCCAGATCGACCCCATGTGACGGGGTGTCCTCCGTCAACAAACGGCGCGAGCCTACTACTGACTCACAGCCAACTCGAAGGCACATCCGGACGATTTTCGGCCTCCGGTCATATTGTTGATCACGGGTTGTCCCGCTATCCCATGAGATGACACGCCTGAGTGTGGCCGATGACACCCGGTGCGGAGTGGTTCCGTCCACTCCAGCGGATGGCTGGAACTCAGCGTTCCGCGGGAATCTTCACGCTCATCCGTTCGTCCATGTTCATGGGAGTGGGTGGGGAGACACATTTCATGAGCACTGAAGAACAGCCCCAGTTGTGGATCGAGGAGCCGGTGGCACGGCCGCGACTGCCGGATCCGGTGCGTACCGCGGCCGTGCGCGCGGTGCTCATCGTGGCACTGACGCTGATCCAGGCGATGGTGGCGTTCCTGTGCAGCCTTGCCGGGTCCTGGCTGGCCTTTCCGATGGTGCTGGGCGCTGTGGCGGGCACGGTGGTGGCGACCTGGGCGGCGCTGGACGTCTGGGTGACCCGCCAGGTGTGGAATCAGCGCAACGGTGTGGTGTCCGTTCCCAGCAGTACGGCCCGGCGTCTGCGGAAGGAGCGCCGGGCCGCGCGGCGCACGGCGCACACGCTGCACGCGAAGAGCTGACGCCGCTGTGCGTCGGCCTGGTGTCCCGATGACGACCGGCGAGAAGTGCGCCGATCCGATCAGGCAGGATGCGGTGCGGGACGCTTGAACATCCTCGTCGCCGTGATCTCCCCGTGCACCGTCTGGCCGTCTGCCGGGGTCTGCTGCGGCAGTCCCGGCCGGAGGTGCTCCTCCACGCTGATGTACTTCAGGCCCGCGCGCAGGTCCGCGTCATTGCGGAGCCGGATGACCAGCGGGAACTCGGCGAGCGCGGTGGTGTCGAACAGCCCGGTCGTGTAGAGGAGCTGAACGCCCAGCGCGTCGGACACCGCCCGCTGGAGCTCCAGCAGATAGGTGGCGTTGGCGCGGCCGATCGGATTGTCCAGGAACAGCGTTCCGGCGTGCCGGTGCTTGTCCCGTCCCCGGTCGTTGCTGCGCAGCGCCGCCATCGTGCAGTACAGCGCGATGGCCGCGGTGAGCAGCTGGCCGCCGGAGAACACATCTCCCATTTGGCCGACCGGTACGCGCTCCGCGCGGAGCACCGCGTCCGGCTTGAGGATCTCCACGGCGACCCCCTTCGGTTCGAGGGCCGCCTGAACTCCGCGCAGAAGCAGCGACATGCCGTCCCTGCGCAGATCGGAGTTCTTCTTCACGGCGGCGCGGGTCGCCTCGTCGATCACGTCGCCGAGCCGCTCGGCCAGTGTGGCCTGGTCCGGCTCTTCGAAGCGGATCCGCAGGAACTCCTGACCCGACCACTCCCCCAGGCCCTCCGGGAGCCGGGACAGCCGCTGCGCCGAGCGGAGCGTCGCCAGCGCGGACTCCACCAGGCCGCGCAGCCTGTCGACGATGCTGCCGCGGTTGCGCTCCAGCTGCTCCAGCTCGTCGGTGAGCACGCGCAGGCGGGGCGCGAACGCCTCCGCCCACTTCGCGGCGTGCTCGGGCAGGGCCGACGCCGGCAGTTCGCGGATCTGCTGGCGGGCGGGGGTGCGCACCTGCTCGTAGCGGGTGGAGTTGGCGTGGCGTACGAGCACGTCGGAGGCCTCACGGACGGCCGCCTCGGCCGCCGAGAGGTCGGCGGCGCAGCCACGCAGCGATCGGCGTGCCTCGGCGGCCGTCTTCCGGGCCTCCTCGAGCGCGCCCGGGTACGGCTCGGGCGCCTCGGCACCCTCCTCGTGCGCACCGACGGCCTGGTCCCTCAGCAGATCGCGCAGCAGGGCCGCGGTCTCGTCGAAGCCGCCGGCCGCGTCCTCGGCGGCGCGGTGCGCCCGAAGCAGTTCGGTGTGGACGGTCCTGGCCGTCTCCAGCGCCTCGGTACGGTCCGCGAGGTCGCCGTTGGCCATACGCAGCAGGGTGCCCGCCATGTCGACGTCGACCGGCACCAGCTCGTCGGGCAGCTGGGTGTGCGCCTCGCCGTCCTCGGGCGCCAGGCGCTCCGCCTCGCCGCGCAGCCGCCCCAGCTGCTCGCTGGCCGTGGACGCCCGCGACTCCAGCATCTGGACCAGGGCTTCGGCGCGGGCCGCCGCGGCCTGGCGGGACGGGCCGTCGGCGCCGTCCGTGCTCTCGAGCAGCTGTTCCGCGCGGGTACGCACCTTGTTGGTGAGGCGGTCCAGCTCGGCGAGCGCGGCACTCTCGTCGCTCTCCGCCCTGGCCTGCTCGGCACGCAGATCGGCGCCGACGCCCACCTTTTCGTACACCTGGGACGCGGCCCGGTACGCCTCGCGCAGGGCGGGCAGCGCGGCGCGTGGCGCGTCACCTTCGTCGGGGAGGTTCTCCGGGGCACCGGCGATCTCCGCACGCTCGGCGCGCAGCGCGCGGGCGGTGCGACGCGCGTCGTCGGCGGCGCGCTGGGCGGCCCGGCGGTCCTCGTCGGCGGCCCGCGCCCGCTCGAGGCATACCTGCGCCCGAGCCTCGGACTCGGCTGCCTCGTCGGCGAGTTCGCGCAGCCTGGCCTGCCAGCCGGGCCTTTCGCGGAGCCGGAACGCGAGCCCGGCGAGCGCGTCGGCGGCGCGACGGGCCCGCTGCGCGGCCTCCTGCCGCTCGTCCCGGATCCCGGACGCGTCGGCCGCTGCCTCGTCCGCCTCCGCGCGGACCGTGCGGGCCTCGGCGAGCGCTTCCTCGGCGGCCTCGGCCGCTTCGCGGGCGCCGCGGGCCGCCGTCGCGAGCTCGGCGAGCATGCCCGCCGGGCAGTCCGAGCGCCATGAACCGAGCCTCGCGGCCAGCGAACGGTCCCCGGCGAGGCGCGCCGCGAGCGCGCGGATCTCCTCGTCACGCTCGGCCGCGCGGGCCCGCAGCGCCTGCCGCTCCTCGTCGGCGGCATGCTCGTCGTGCATGGCCGGGTTCGGCGGCACGAGGAAGACGTCCCCGTCCTCACCGATGCCCTGCGGCGGCACCGGCGCCAGCAGGGCCGCGGCGGTGCCGACGGCGACGGTGGACCGGGGCAACAGGGCGGCGCCGGTGAGGACTTCACGCGCCCGGGAGTGCGAGTCGGGGTCGGTGATCACGACACCGTCGACCAGTTCGGGCCGGGCGGCGAGCACGGCTGCATGGTCGGCCGGGTCGACGGCCTGGGCGAGATAGCGCCATCCGGGCAGGGCGGGAATGCCGTGCTCACCCAGGAACTCGACGGTCGCGAGCACGTCCGGGCCGGGCGGCAGCAGTCCGCCGTCGCCCAGGGCGCCCAGAATGCGCGAGTCGTCGGCGGCGGCGGTCCGCAGCTCGAACAGCTGCCGCTCGGCGGAGGAGACGACCTGCTCGATCAGGTCACGCAGTTCGTCCGCGTAGCGGTCCAACTCCTCGGCGGTGAGCGACCCTTCGGTCCGCGGCCGCGGAGGGCGGCCGGCGCGGGCGTCCCCGGGGTACGGGACCCCCGAGCCGGAGGCGGAGCCTTCGTGGCCGTCGGAGGCGTCGGGGTACCCGCCCCGGCGCGGGTGCGGCACACTGCCCGTCGGTGCAGTGGACGGGAGGCTCAGCAGCTCGGCGAGGCGCTCCTCGCTCGCGATCGACGCCGCCGCACGGCGCTCCGCCTCGTACGCGTTCTCCGCCGCCTTGGCCGCGTCCTCCGCGCGGGCCGCGGTCAGCTCCGCGCGGGCCCCCGCGGCGGCGGCCTCCTTGGCACGGTCGGTCGTCACGCGGGCCGCCTCGCGGGCGGACTCCCAGGCCTCGACCGCCGTCTTCTCGGCGTCGCTCGCGGCGAGCGCGGCCCGTGCCGGATCGGCGTCGGGGGCGGTGTCGTCGAGCCAGCCGGCCCGTACCGCTTCCGCGGTCTCCTGCTCGACCTCGGCGAGGCGCTGGCGCAGGTGGCCGGCCTCGCTGCGGGCCCGCTGCGCCTCCGTCGCGGCGACGGTGGCGTCGCGGTGGGCGGTCTCTCCGGCCTCCTGGAGAGTGGCGGAGCGCTCCTCCTCCTCATTGGCCACACGCTCGCCGCTCTCGGCGGCGGTGTGCAGGGCCCGTACGAGGTCGGAGGCGGCCTTGGCGCGGGCGGCCAGCGCCGGGGCGGCGTCGCGCTCGGCCTCGCGGATGGCGGCGGCCACGCGCACGGAGCGGTCGGCGGCGGCGCGGTGCCGCAGCACGGCCTCCGCGGCCTGCCAGGCCGCGTGCAGGGTGCGGGCGTCGACCAGCTCCCGGCGCTGCGCGTTGGCGGCCTTCTCGGCTGCGGCCAGCGCCAATGAGGCGTTGCGGTAGGCCAGTTCGGCGGCGATGAGCGAGCTGCGGCCTCGGGCCTGCTCCGCCTCGGTGACGGCGTGTGCGGCGGTCGTGACCTGCTGGGCGAGGTCGGCGGCCCGGCCGCGCTCCTCACCGGCGCGGGCGGACAGCCGACGCGCGAGCGTACGGGTGCGGCGCTCGGCCCCGGCGTGTACGTCCCGGGTGCGCGACCGCGTCTCCGCCGCCTCGACGATCCGGCCCAGCAGGTCCACCGAGCCCGCGGTGAAGTCGCGTTCGGCGGTGAGTTCGGCCCGGCGGCCGAGCTTGTTGCCGAAACCGCCGACGAGGTCGGCGAGGCCGTCGGTATCACGGGTGTCGGTGACGGCACGCAGCAGCAGGTCGGTGAAGTCGGAGTCCTTCTTCACCGCGAAGAGGCCGGCCGCCTCGCCCTCGTCCGCGTTCATCTCGCGCTGGTAGCGGAAGAGTTCGGGGTCGAGGCCGAGTTCGCCGAGGTGCTCGTTCCAGCGGTCGTGGATCTCTTCCCAGTACACGTCGAGGTGCGGGTACGCCTTGCCCGCCTCGGTGACCGCGTCCCGGAAGCCCTTCATCGTGCGGCGCCGGCCCTGCGCGCCGGAGGCGCCCTCGACGGGCGGGCGTACGGCCGTGGACTCGGCGACCGGCAGCGAGTCCAGGCTCAGACCCGGCCCCGGCCGGAAGGAGTACCAGGCCTCGGCGAACTTCCGCGGGTCGTTGGAGACCTGGCGGCCGCGCCACTCGCTGACCTTGCCGACGACGACCAGCTCGCCGGTGAGCGTGTGCTGCCACTCCAGGGCGACATGGCCGCAGTCGTCGGCGAGCAGGAACTTGCGGAGCACACCGGAGCTGGCGCCGCCGAGGGTGTTGCGATGGCCCGGCAGCATCACCGAGAAGATCAGCTTGAGCAGTACGGACTTGCCGCCGCCGTTCTCCAGGAAGAGGACGCCCGCGGGGGCGGGACGGCGCGGCGGGCCGACCGGCTCGTCCTCGAAGAACTCCGCCTGGATGGGGGCGGGGTGGGGCACGGGCTCGCCCACTCCACGCAGGTCGAGCACGGTGTCGGCGTAGCGCGCACCGGCGGGCCCGATGGAGTAGAGGCGTACCCGGGACAGCTCGTACATGTCGGCGGACTCTCGTAGTTCTGTGGGCTAGGCGTGGAAGGGCAGGCCGGCGTCGGCGGCCAGCTCCAGATCGTCGCCGTCGGGCGGCGGCAGCAGGGTCGCGGTGCCGTCGGTGACCGGCACGATGCCCAGCTCCAGCAGCTCGGTCAGCGCGGCACTGCCGGCCATGTCGCGGACCTGCAGCTGGTACCGGGCGGTGGTGCGGTACGCGCCGCCGGCGTCGTCGCCGGTGCGCTGGAGGAACCCGGAGTCGGTGAGGAAGGCGACGGCCTTCGCCACGATGCCGGTGGTGGAACCGGCGAGCCTTCGGGCGTCCTTGGTGGCTCCGGTCGCGCTGCGCCGGGCGTAGATCCGCCAGGCCGCTTCGAGGCCCGGGGCGTCGGTCTGCGGGTCGGTGTTCTCGCCCAGCTCTTCGGCACGCTCCTCCAGCCGGCGGCAGGCCTGGCGTACGAAGGCGTCGACGCCGTTGACCGTGATCCGGCCGATGTAGCCGTCGTCGGCGAGGTCCTCCGGGCGGGGGAAGGCCATGGCGGCGACGGCGAGGTGGGCGAGGCCGTGCAGGAAGCGATCGGCGGAGTCGGCCGCGGTACGGCGGGCGTAGTCGCCCATGCGGACCGCGAAGACGGAGTCCTCACCGGCCGTCACGGCCATGCCCGCACGGGGCGAGACCTCCAGTACCACGAGCCCGAGTCCGGCGGCGACCGCGTCGGTGAGCCGCGCGAAGGCGGGGTCCTCGCGGTGCCGCCGGAGCAGCTCGGCGTATTCGGCGTCCCGGGCGGGCAGCAGCTTGGGCTGCAGGCCGAAGGCGACGAGCCGCGCGGCGTCGGCGGCGTCGGCGGGCGTGATCCGCGCGTCCGCGCTTGCGGCGCGCGCCGACCAGACGCTGTCGAACCCGGGGCGCGACGCGCCCTCCGCGGGCGCGTCGGGCGCCTCGGCCTCGACGGGCTCTGCGGCCTCGGGCGTGTCGGTCACTGGTGCTCCTTGCTGGGGGTGCTGCTGGTCGTACGGGCCCGATGCGGGCCGGTGGGCGGGCACGGCCCGGTCGGCGTGATCATGCCGCCTCCGTGCGGTCCGCAGCCATTCCGGCCGCGTCCAGCAGGGCCGTGCCCACGATCAGGTCGGCGCCGCCGAACTCGGGGTCGTCCAGCACCGTCCCGTCGTCGACGGCGAAGAGCAGCCGCTCCTCGCCCTGCCGGTACGCCGTACCGACCGGGGGGCTCGCCGCGTGCACGGCGAGCAGGGCGACCAGGTAGGGCAGGTCGGGATCGCGGCGGCGTGCCTCCGCCAGGAGACCCGACAGGCGACGCGGGGCGTCGTGCGGGAGGTCGAGCAGCTCCTTCGCGGCGGCCAGCTGCTCCTCGCTGAAGCGGCTGTCGTCCGGCGTGGCGATCAGATCCGGTTCGGGCATCTCCGCACCGAGGTGCTCCCGCTCCACAGGAGGCGTGAGCAGCAGGTCGACCAGGTCCCCGACCCGTACCGACGCGGGCGTGCGCAGCCCCGTGCCATGTGCGAAGAAGGCGTCGGTGACCCGGATCGCCTGCTCCACGGGCAACGGCAGCAGCGGGGCGACCAGCTGCCCGTACAGGTCGAGGCCGGTGCGGGCCGTGGGCCGGGCGAAGGCCTGCCGGTCCTGTTCGGCGCGGAAGAGCGGGCCGGCCTCCAGCAGCCGGGACTGGAGCTGGGTGTGGCGGCGGATGCAGTCCTTGACTATGTCGACGAGCTCGGCGGCGCGTCGCTTGTTCTCGGGGTCCTCGGCCTCGTCCCTCGCCTTGCGGATGTTGGTGAGGATGGCGTTCTCGTGGCGGTACCGGTCAGCGACGTGGTCGAGCGCCTCGGCGATCATGTCCGGCACGGTGTTGAGCCAGTCGACGGCCCGCACATTGCGCCGGGTGGCGTCCAGCGTCTTGCGGAGCGTCTCGGCGTACTGCACGGTCCGGTACCGGGCCTGCTCGGCCGCGAGCTGCGCGTCGGCCAGCCGGCCGCGGCTGACAAGGACCTCCAGCTTCACCTCGGCCGCGATCTGCGCGCTCGTGACGTCCGTGTCGAGGGCGCCGACCAGCACATTGACGGCCTCGTCCGTCGTACGCAGATAGACACTGCCGCCGCACCCCGGCACCTCCTCGATCAGCTTGAAGTCGTAGTCTCGGCGGATGTACACACCGTCCGCCCCGAAGGTGCCGTACACGGCGCGGAATCCGCGGTCCACGCTGCCGACGTTGATCAGGTTCTCGAGCACCCAGCGGGCGACCCGCTCGTGCTCGGCGGCCGGCCGTGCCGGTGCCTGGGCGGCGACGCGCGGGACGAGCCGGGCCACTATCTGGTCGTGGTCGGCCCCGGTGTCGAAGTCCATGTTGAGCGTGACCAGGTCGATGGCGGCGAGCGCCACTTCCGCCATCGCGTAGACCGAGTACTCCCCCGCCAGATTGGCCTTGCGCACGTCGAGATCGTGCAGCGGCGCGGTGCAGGCGAGCGCGCGCAGCCGCCGCGCCAGGCCCTCGTCGGCGGCCGGGCCCAGCGCGGGCCGCGGCCCCGCGCTGAGCTGGGGCGGAGCAAGATCCGTCGAGGCAGGCGAAGTCACGGTGGACAGATTAGGTCCTCACACCGACAACCGGCGAAACAGCGCAATCCTGACCGGCACTCCGCAGGCTCTTACGAGTGCTGTTCCGCCGTGGTGTTGACCCTGTCCGTCCGTCCTCGCTCGCCGGACGGCCCGGGGATGCGCCCGTAGCCGCCGCCCCCCGGCGTGCGGACCACCAGTACGTCCCCGGGGCCCGCCTCCGCCGTGTCACAGCCCTCCAGCACCGTGATCGTGCCGTCGGCGCGCTCGATGACATTGCTGCCCAGTCCGCCGGGCTCGCCGCCGGCCATGCCGTACGGCGGCACCCTGCGGTGCCCCGAGAGCAGCGCCACCGTCATCGGCTCCAGGAAGCGCAGCCGGCGCTCCACCCCATGGCCGCCGCGCCAGCGGCCGGCGCCGCCGCTGTCCTCGCGCACCGCGAAGCTCTCCAGGCGCACCGGATAGCGCCACTCCAGCACCTCGGGGTCGGTGAGGCGCGAATTGGTCATATGGGTCTGCACGGCGTCGGCCCCGTCGAAGCCGTCGCCCGCGCCCGAGCCGCTGGCGATCGTCTCGTAGTACTGCACCCGGTCATTGCCGAAGGTGAGGTTGTTCATGGTGCCGGAGCCCTCCGCCTGGACGCCCAGCGCCGCGTACAGCGCGCCGGTGACGGCCTGCGAGGTCTCGACGTTGCCTGCCACGGTCGCCGCGGGATACTCGGGAGCGAGCATCGAGCCGTCCGGGACGCGGACCTCCAGCGGCTTGAGGCAGCCGCTGTTGAGCGGGATGTCGTCGGCGACCAGGGTCCTGAAGACATAGAGGACCGCGGCCATGACGACCGACTTGGGCGCGTTGAAGTTCCCCGGCTGCTGGGGCGAGGTTCCGGTGAAGTCCAGTACCGCGCTGCGGGTCTCGCGGTCCACACGTACCTCGACCTGGATCACCGCGCCGTTGTCGGTCTCGTAGTGGTACGAGCCGTCACGCAGTTCGGCGACGATCCGGCGCACCGACTCCTCGGCGTTGTCCTGGACGTGCCGCATATACGCGTGGACGACGTCGAGGCCGAACTGGTCCACCATCCTGCGCAGTTCGGCGATGCCCTTCTCGTTGGCGGCGATCTGGGCCCGCAGATCGGCCAGATTGCTGTCCGGGTCGCGCGAGGGGTGCGGCGCGTCGGCGAGCAGCGCGCGCGTCTCGGCGTCGCGCAGCCTGCCGTCCCGTACCAGCAGCCAGTTGTCGAAGAGGACGCCCTCCTCGTGGACGGTCCGGCTGAAGGCGGGCATGGATCCGGGGGTGATGCCGCCGATCTCGGCGTGATGGCCGCGCGAGGCCACCAGGAACAGCAGCCCGGTGCCGTCTTCGTCGAAGACGGGCGTCACCACCGTCACATCGGGCAGGTGCGTACCGCCGTGGTACGGGTCATTGATGGCGTAGACGTCACCGGGACGCATCGTGCCTTCGTTGCGTCGCAGCACCTCCTTGATCGACTCCCCCATGGATCCGAGATGCACGGGAATGTGCGGGGCGTTCGCAATGAGATTGCCCTCGGCGTCGAACAGCGCGCAGGAGAAGTCGAGCCGCTCCTTGATGTTGACCGAGTGCGCGGTGTTCTCGAGGCGTACGCCCATCTGCTCGGCGATCGCCATGAAGAGGTTGTTGAAGATCTCCAGCATGACCGGGTCGACGTCCGTGCCCACCGCGACCCTGCTCGGACGGGGACGCACCCGGGTGAGCAGCAGATGCCCCCGCTCCCCGGTGGCCGCCTGCCAGCCGGGATCCACCACGGTGGTGGCGTCGGCCTCGGCGATGATCGCCGGGCCCTCGACGGTGTCGCCGGGCCGCAGATCCTCCCGCCGGTACAGCGGGGTGTCCTGGCGGCGGCCCTCCACGTACATCCCTACCATCGCCCGGCGCTCGAGCGTGCCCTCACGGGCGGCCTGCTCGACGGCCTGCGGGCCGTGCGGTCCGGCCGCGCCCACGGCCTCCACCGAGACCGCCTCGACGACCAGCGGCTTGTCCATGGTGAAGGCGTAACGGGTCCGGTGGGCGGCCTCGAAGGCCCCGGTCATGTCGGCGATGCCGGCCAGGTCGACGGGCAGGCTGGAGTCCGTACCGGCGTAGCGGAGCAGTACGCGTGCGTGCGTGCTGATCGCGCTGTCCGGGACGGCGTCGGCGCGCAGCTCGGCTCGGGTGCGTTCGGCGAGCGCGTCGCACAGTTCGCGTACGCGGCCCAGCGTCTTCTCGTCCAGCTCCGCCTCGACGGACTGTTCGCGCATCGCGGTGGCGTCGGCGAGACCCATGCCGTAGGCGGAGAGGACACCGGCCAGCGGCGGCACGATCACCGTGTTGATGCCCAGCGCGTCGGCGACGGCACAGGCGTGCTGCCCACCCGCGCCGCCGAAGCTGTTGAGCGCGTAACGCGTGATGTCGTACCCGCGCTGCACGGAGATCTTCTTGACGGCATTCGCCATGTTGAGCACCGCGATCTCCAGGAAGCCCGCGGCAACCTCCTCGGGGGTGCGGCCGCCGCCCACCTTCTCTGCGAGTTCCGTGAAGCGCGCCCGCACGACGGCGTCGTCGAGCGGCTGGTCGCCGTCGGGGCCGAAGACGGCCGGGAAGTGGGCGGGCTGGACGCGGCCGAGCATCACATTGGCGTCGGTGACGGCGAGCGGTCCGCCCCGCCGGTAGCAGGCGGGTCCGGGTACGGCTCCGGCCGAGTCGGGGCCCACGCGGTAGCGCTGGCCGTCGTAGTGCAGGATCGAGCCGCCGCCCGCCGCGACCGTGTGGATGTTCATCATCGGCGCGCGCATCCGTACCCCGGCGACCCGGGTGCCGAAGATCCGCTCGAACTCGCCCGCGTAGTGCGACACATCGGTCGACGTGCCGCCCATGTCGAAGCCGATGACCCGGTCGAAGCCGGCCTGCCGGCCGGTACGGGCCATGCCGACGACACCACCGGCCGGACCGGAGAGCACGGCGTCCTTGCCCCGGAAGTGGGCGGCTTCGCGCAGGCCGCCGTTGGACTGCATGAACATCAGCCGGATACCGTCGAGTTCCTCGGCGACCTCGTCGACGTACCTGCGCAGGATCGGCGAAAGATAGGCATCCACGACGGTGGTGTCGCCCCGTGGCACCAGTTTGATCAGCGGGCTGACCTCGTGCGAGCAGCTGACCTGCGTGAACCCCAGCTCACGGGCCGCCTCGGCGACGGCGGCCTCATGGGCGGGGTGGCGGTAGCCGTGCATGAGGACGACGGCGGCGCTGCGGAAGCCGTCGTCGCGGGCGGCACGCAGCCGGTCCGTGACAGCGGCCAGATCGAGGGGCCGTACGGTCGATCCGTGCGCGTCGATGCGTTCCTGCACCTCGACGACCCGGTCGTACACCGCCTCGGGCAGCACGATACGACGGTCGAAGAGCCGGGGCCGGTTCTGGTAGGCGATGCGCAGCGCATCGCGGAAGCCCTCCGTGACGACCAGGACAGTCGGCTCGCCCTGCCGCTCCAGGAGGGCGTTGGTGGCGACCGTCGTCCCCATCTTGACGATCTCGACCCGGTCGGCGGGGATAGAGTCGACAGGGCCCAGTCCGAGCATCAGCCGGATACCGGCGACGGCCGCGTCACGATAGCGCTCCGGGTTGTGCGAGAGCAGCTTACGGGTCACGAGCCGGCCGTCGGGCCGCCTGCCCACCACGTCCGTGAAGGTGCCGCCTCGGTCGATCCAGAACTCCCAGCGCCCGCTCATCCTCCCATTCTCGCAAGGGAGCTGAAGTCGGCGCCGGAATGCCCACGGGGGTCCCCCGGGCGAAGTCCCAGGGGGAGGCCGATACGGCTGCCAGCGCCGCGGAGAGCCTCCGGGCGGCCTGCTGGTCGAGGCGGACACTGGTGCCGCGGGCCCAGTGCCGTACCTCCGACGCGGCCAGGGCCAGCAGCTGCGGCAGCAGATCGGTGGACCGTCGGGCCACCCAGCCGGTGCCGGCGGTGGCCAGCCAGAGCAGCGAGGCCGCGCGGCTGGGCGGCGGCTGCTCGGGATCGGTCCCCGGCGCGGTGCCGAGGGCCAGACCACGGGCCGTGAGCAGCTCGTGGAAGCGTGCGGCCATCATCCGGTGGCCGCGCTCGCCGGGGTGCAGCCGGTCGGCACTCCAGATGCTCCGGTCGGCGACCCAGGCGGCGTCGGCGGCGTGCAGATGGACGGCGTCATGGCGTGCCGAGACGGCGTGCACCACGGCGTTGACCGCGCGCTGCCGACGGGCCAGCGGCCGGGCGAGCGGCGCGGGCAGGCCCAGCATGGCGCCGGGGTCGGGCAGACAGGCCGTCAGCAGCACGGCGCCGCGGCCCGCCAGGGCGGCGCACACCTCGTCGAACCGGAGGGCGAGGGCGTGGATGTCGAAGCTGTGGCGCAGCGTGTCGTTGACCCCGACGACGACGGACGCGATGTCGGGGCCGAACTCCAGCGCCTCGGGCGTCTGTCGCTCGGCCACGTCCCGGGTGAGGGCACCGCTGACGGCGAGCTTGCGGAACTCCACGTCCACGGCGAGGCCGCCTGCGAGCAGCTCGGCCCATCCGCGCCAGGTGCCGTGCACCGGATCGCCGACACCCTCGCTGAGGGAGTCGCCGAGAGCCGCGAAGCGGACCGGGCGGGCTTCCACGGGGTGACGTCCACCGTCCGGTGGCCCGGAGTGTCCGTCCTCGAACGCCGGGCGGGCTGCGGGACGACGTTCTCCGCCGGGCCTCCCCGAGTGTCCGTCCTCAAGCACCGGACAGGCTGCAAGGTGACGCTCCCCGCCAGGCAGGCCCCGGCGTCCGTCCTCGGATGCCGAACCGGCCGCCTCCTCCAGGGAGCTGGGGGCCTGCCCCCGGATTCGGGTCATGTCGACGCCTCCTTGCGTACGGCACGCGCTGGAGCGTCGTGGGCGGACAGGAAGGCGTCGACGGAGGCCTGCCAGCCGAAGAGTTCCGCGCGGGCGCGGGCCGATTCGCGGCGGGCCGGTTCCGGACGGGCCAACATGTCCCGTACCGCACGGGCGAAGGCCTCCGGGGCGTCCGCGGCGGCCAGGCCGGCCGTGCCGAGGACCTCGGGGAGGGCCGAGGAGGCACTGGCCACGACCGGTGTGCCGCAAGCCAGCGCTTCCAGCGCGGCCAGGCCGAAGGTCTCGGCCGGGCCCGGGGCCAGGCAGATGTCCGCGGACGCCTGGAGCTCCGCGAGCCGCTCACGGTCCCCGACGTGACCCAGGAACTCCACGGGCAGCCGCCGCTCACGGGCGCTCCGCGCCAGCGCGCCGGCCAGCGGCCCGGTCCCGGCGACGATCAGAGAGGCCGGTACACCCTGTGCGCGCAGTGTGGCGAGCGTGTCCAGGGCCATGCCCGGCCGCTTCTCCACCGACAGCCGGGAGCAGAGCAGCAGCACCACGCCGTCCCGCGGGGCGGGGAACCGCCGGCCGGGCCGGAAGTGGTCCAGGTCCACGCCCAGCGGGGCGCGCACCACATTGCGTGCGCCGACGCGTACGAACTCGCGCTCCGCCCACTCCGTGGTGCACACGATCCGCGAATACGCCCAGGCGCTGCGGGTGTTGAGCCGGTCGGCGAGCCGTCCGGCTGCTCTCCCCGGCACCCCCCAGGTGCGCAGCACTCCGTCCGCCGTCTCGTGGGAGACCATCACCGACGGGACCCTGGCGCGGCGGGCCCACTCCCCGGTCCAGCGCAGCGTCGTACGGTCGCTGACCTCGATCCGGTCCGGTTCCAGTGCCTCCAGCAGCCCGCGCACCCGGCTCCGGTCGGCCAGTACGCGGTAGCCGCCGGTGCCGGGAAGCGCCGGACCGGGCAGGGTGATGACCCGGCCCTGCTCGGTGTCCCGGTCGCTCGCCCGCTCGCCCGGCACGACGAGCACCGGTTCATGGCCCGCCGCCGCATATCCCTGCCCGAGTTCGCGCAGCGCGGTGCGCAGCCCGCCCGAGGCGGGGGTGACGAAATTCGCCAGCCGTACGATCCGGAGGCCGCTCACGCCGCCACCGCCGTCCGCGCGTCCAGCACTTCGGCGTAGTGACCCAGCAGCCGGTCGCCCACGGCGGCCCAGGTGCGCCCCTCGACGGCGGCCCGGCCGGCCCGTCCGTACGCGGCCCGCAGCTCGTGGTCGGCTGCCAGGGTGGCCACGGCCTGCCGCAGCGCGTCCTCGTCGCCGGGCGGGACCAGCAGTCCGGTGCGGCCGTGGGCGACGAGGTCGAGCGGCCCGCCGGCGGCGGGGGCGATCACCGGTACGCCGCTCGCCATGGCCTCCTGCACGGTCTGGCAGAAGGTTTCGTACGGGCCGGTGTGCGCGAACACGTCCAGCGAGGCGAACACCCGGGCGAGGTCGTCACCGGTCCTGCGGCCGAGGAAGACCGCCCCGGGCAGCTCGGCCCGGAGCGACGGCCCGCTGGGCCCGTCCCCGACGACGACCACACGGACGCCCGGCAGGCCGCAGACCCCCGCGAGGAGCGAGACCCGCTTCTCGGGGGCGAGCCGTCCGACGTATCCGACGAGGAGCTCACCGCCGGGGGCCAGCTCACGGCGCAGGGCCTGGTCGCGAAGGGCGGGCCGGAAGCGGACGGTGTCGACGCCGCGCGGCCACAGCCGTACCCGGGGGATGCCCTGCTGTTCCAGGTCGCGGGCCGCCGCCGTGGAGGGCGCGAGCGTACGGTCCGCGGCGCCGTGCACGGCGCGCAGCCGCCGCCATGCCGCGGCCTCGCCCGCGCCCATGTACGTCCGGGCGTACCCGGCGAGGTCGGTCTGGTAGACGGCGAGGGCCGGGATGCCGAGCCGAGCGGCCGCCGCCATGCCGCGCACACCCAGGACGAAGGGACTCGCCAGGTGGGCGAGTTCGGCCCCGTGGGCAGCCATGGCGGCGGCCACACGCCGGCTGGGCAGCGCCACGCGCACCTGCGGATAGCCGGGCAGCGGCAGGGAGGGGACACGGACGACGGGGCACGGGGCTCCGCTGTCGTCCTCGGCCGTCGCCACGGCCGGGGCTATGACGAGCGGGTCATGCCCCTGCGCGGCGAGGTGCCGCGCCGTCTGCAGGGTGCAGTGGGCAACACCGTTGATGTCGGGCGGAAAGGATTCGGTGACGATGACGACACGCATACTCGTGTTCTCGTCCCGTCACGGGTGGCCCCGCCGACTTGGATCTTTCCGGACGTGGAACGTCCCATGAGCATTCACCCCCGGACCCCGGACCCCGATCGGCGGACGGGCCGGCTGCTCCGGCCCGTCCGTCGGTCGGGGTCGGGGTCCGCGGTACGCGAGGGACAGGGCATCCGCGGGTCAGACCGTCGGCGCGTCCGGTTCGAATCTGCTGCGGACCGCGGTCTGGACCTCGGCCTCCTCGGCGGGATCCATGGCCAGGTGGCGCAGCCGCTCCGGGACTCTCGGGTCGACCAGTTCGGCGTGGAGCGCGGCCACTTCCCGTGTCGTCTCCTCGCAGTCCCAGAGACATTCGACGGCGAAGCCCGTGACGAAGGAGGGATCGGTGGCGGCCAGCGCGCGTGCGGCGCGCCCGCGCAGGTGCGAGGAGGCCGTCTCCCGGTAGATGTGCCGCAGCACCGGCGCCGCGCAGCCGATGCCGAGGCGGCCCGCGCCGTCGACGAGCGACCACAGCGGCGGGGCATCGGGGCCGTCGGCGCGTACGGTCTCGCGCAGCGCGCCCAGCACCAGCCGGGCGTCGCGGGCCTCTCCGCGGCAGGCAAGCACACCGGCGGCGGAGGCTCCCAGGGCGTCCGGGCGCTGCACCCAACGGCGGGCACGCTCGACGGCCTCGTCGCCGCACATGCGCTCGAAGGCCTGCACGGCGGACTCGGCGACGGTCCGCGAGGGGCTCTGCGCCGCGGCCTCGATCAGATCGAGCACGGCCGGGTCACGTGATTCGGCGAGGTAGTGCAGGGCCGCGCAGCGTGCCGCGTCCGGGCCGCTGCGTGCGGCCTCGACGATCAGCGGGCGGTCCCCGGGGCCGGCGACGGCGGTCAGGCAGCGGGCCGCCGGAAGGTGCAGGTCGTTGCCGCGTTCCAGGCCTTCCTCGGCCCAGTCGAAGACGGCCTGCACGCTCCAGCCGGGGCGCGGGCCGCTGGGTCGCAGCTGTCTCTGCCATCGGTCGAACGACCCGTGCTCCCGGGCGGCCCGCACGCGGGCGCCGACGGCTTCCCGCGGGTCCTCCTCCCACAGCCGCCAGGGCCGCGGTTCGAAGGCGTCGCGGACGGCGGCGGCCAGTTCGGCGTCGCCTGCCGGCGTACGCGGGAATCTGGCGAGCACCGGACCGGCCAGGGAGCGCAGCCCGGCGTCGTCGTCGCGCAGGGCGAGTTCGTCGAGGGCCCAGGCCCAATTGGTGCCGGTCCCGGCGTAGCGGCGGAGCAGTGCCAGGGCGTCGTCCCGTCCGTACGCGGCGAGGTGGCCGAGTACGGAGATGGCAAGCCCGGTGCGCTGCTCCTCGGTGTCGACGATGTCGTCGGCCGCGAAGAGGTGCCGCTCGATCTCCGCGAGGCCGCCGTGGAGGTCGAGGTAGAGGCGTGCGTAGTAGAGGGAGCGGTTCTCCACCTGCCAGTCGTGGCGGGGGTCGCTCAGTACGCAGGTGTTCAGTGCCGCCAGCGCTTCGTCTCTCGGCGCGGCGAGCGCGTGCAGCGTGCCGTCGCCGCGGCCCCGCTGGAGCAGGCCGAGCAGGGTACCGCTCGGCGCTATGACTGGATCGAACATCGCAAACGCCTCACATCAAGCTGTCGACGAACCGGGAATCGTGCCTTGCCCAGCCGCGCAGCACCATGTTCGGCCGCTGCCCGCCGTCTTCCGCTTGATGCAGTGCATCGTCTCTCTGCCTCTCGTCGTTGGCCCTGGGGACATCCCCGGATGTTTCCCCCGGGGAGGGCTCGACGTCATGATGACCCAGCCATTTCGCTACCGCGACCACATTTCCGGCGTCCCGCTCAGCGGGCCTCGAACAGCTCCACCAGCTCGGACTTGCCGAACATCCGCGCGGTATCCAGCGCGGACGGGGTGCCCGCGGCCGGGTCGGCGCCGCCCGCCAGCAGGGTCCGGATCACCGCTGCCTCACCCTTGAAGACCGCACCGGCCAGGGGGGTCTGACCACGGTCGTTGGCCCGGTCCGGGTCGGCTCCGCGGTCGAGCAGTGCCCGTACCGCCTCGGCGTGTCCGTGGTAGGCGGCAAGCATGACGAGCGTGTCGCCCTTGTCGTTCGAAAGGTTCGCGGGGACACCCGCGTCGACGTACGCGGCGAGCGCGTCCGCGTCCCCCTGGCGCGCCAGATCGAAGATCTTGGTCGCCAGTTCGATCACCTCGGGATCCGGGGCTTCACTCATCGGACTGACCGCCTTTCACTGCCTTGACCTGTGGGTACGGCCGGCAGGCCGTACGAGTGAACCGACAGGGTACTGCCCGCCCAGCGGCATGACCCGGGCCTTCCACGGCAAGGGTCACGGCGGGTGAGGGTCACGCGGCGGAGGCGGCCGGACAGTGTGCCGCCCATGTGTCGAATTCTTGTCCGCCACTTCAGTGAAAATGCCACCGATTCACCCATTTGCATCTTTTATCACATAGATACTTCCCGTGATCCTTGGTCAACTCGTGGTGACGGTCCCCACAACCAGGAGAAATCCCATGATCCTGTCCATGTCAGGCGTCGTACTGCTCGCGATCATCGTCTTCCTCTTCTTCAAGAAGGACGGCCTCAAGGCCTCGCACGCGCTGGTCAGCGCTCTCTTCGGCTTCTACCTCGCGGGCACCGCGATCGCGCCCAGCATCACGGCGGGCGGCGCGAGCCTCGCCGGCCTTCTGGGCGGAATCAAGTTCTGACCCCGTCGTCCTCCCCAGAGGTACCCCCATCCACCGCTCCAGGAGACCGATGTGGCCCGGCGACCACTCCCCCGCATTCTGAGCAGCAGCAGCGTCTCGATCGCCCGCAGCCGGGAGTTCGCGCGCACGGCCGCCGACAACGCCACCGACGTTCTCCAACCGCTGATCACGGTGACCCGTGGTCTCCGGCGGCTGGCCGCCGTCGGCCGGCGCAAATGGGCGGAGACACCCAAGGACCGGCGCGGACCGCTGATGTTCCTTGTCACCGCCTGCTTCCTGGTGGTCGCGCTCATCCCGTACGGGCCGCTGCTCGCCCTGATCACGGTGATGGCCGCGGCCGCCTGGAAAGGACGTGAGCGCACACCCGCCAGGACCGGGCCCACCCCGGCGCAGCTGGCCCGGCTCCGGGCACTGTACGAGGCACTGGTGCCGTACTTCTCTCTCCCCGAGGACCCGAGTCCGCTGTACGCCCACGGCGGGGAGTGGGCCAAGGCCTTCGACAAGTTCGCTTTCGACGGCGACGGGCGGCTCACCCGGCTCCGGTTGAGCTATCCGCCCTACTTCACCGACGGCGAGGCCCCCTCCCGCGCCCTGATCGAGCGAGTGCTGCACGCCAAGTCCGGACGCGGCCGCGAATACCACTTCGCCTGGGACGAACTGGACAACAAGCTCGTCATGCGCGTGCTCGACGCGCTGCCCACCTCCATCGCGGCCCAGCGCTTCATCACCGCCCCCGGCGAGACCGTGCTGGGATTCACCGACCCCGACGCGGTGCAGCGCACCATGCCGGTCGAGGACGGCATGGAAACCAGGGACGCCTCCCCCGTGGTGTGGCGCACCGGCCCCCGCTCCGGCGAGCCGCATCTGCTCGTGGCCGGCCGGCCCGGCAGCGGGACCACCACACTGCTCCGCTCGATCGCGCTCCAGACACTCCAGCAGGGCGACGTACTGATCGTGGAGGGCAGCGGCACCGGCGACTACGCCTGTCTCACGGGCCGTACCGGCGTACTGGCCGTGGAGTGCGGCCTGGCCGGGGCACTGGCCGCACTGGAGTGGGCGGCGCACGAGACCGAGCGGCGGCTGATCGCCACGAACCGGGCCCGGCAGAGCGGGCGCCCCGCAACCGATGACATCAAACGGCCGCTGTGGATCCTCCTCGACCGGCCCACCGTCTTCGGACACCTGGCGGCGGCCGACGGGCGCACGGACCCTCAGGAGCTGCTCCAGGTGCCGCTGCGGCACGGCAACGCCGCGAACGTCACCGTGGTGGTGGCCGACCAGTTCGACGCCCTGGACGCGCTGAGCGAGACCGTACGGACGCACACCCGCACCCGGGTCGTGCTCGGCCCGGCGACGCCCGACCAGGTCGAGGCGGTGCTGGGTGCCCCACCGCACACCACGCCGCCTCCGCAGGTGCCGCCCGGCCGCGGCTACGTCCGGCTCGGCGTGGGCCCGGTCCTGCGCCTCCAGGTGCCGGCCACGCCCGATCCGTACGACGACGCGACGCCGGAGGCTCTCCGCCAGGCGGTCACGGCCCTGCTCCCGCCCCGCGAGACCCCGGACCCGGACCCGACCCCCGTCGTGGCCATTCCGGCATGCGAATCCGTTCCCGGCCTGTCCCCGGCGGCGGTGCCAGTGGAGGGCTG
This sequence comes from Streptomyces sannanensis, assembly GCF_039536205.1. Lineage (GTDB taxonomy): Bacteria > Actinomycetota > Actinomycetes > Streptomycetales > Streptomycetaceae > Streptomyces > Streptomyces sannanensis. The sequence goes on from NZ_BAAAYL010000001.1 coordinate 1,105,821, forward strand.
ACGGACCGGGAGCCGCGCCCCCGGCCCCTGGGGGAGGGGCCCTACGCCACGGACGTGCGCGGGGCCTCCGTGCCCGCCGTCGCGCCCGTCGCGACCAGCTCCGCCGCGGCTGCCAGGCGGACTGCCGCCTCCCCCGCGACCGGGCCGCCGACCGTGAACGGCAGGCGGACGTAGCCTTCGAACGCGCCGTCGACACCGAATCGCGGTCCGGAGGGGACCCGCACACCGACCCGCTCGCCCACCTCCGCGAGCCGGGAGCCGGACAGCCCGCCGGCCCTCACCCAGAGGGTGAGCCCGCCGAGCGGCACCTCGAACTCCCAATCGGGCAGCTCCCGCCGCACCGCCGCGACCAGCGCGTCGCGGTTCTCGCGGGCCTGGGCGCGGCGCATGCCCACGGCCTCCTCCCAGCCGCCGGTGCGCATCAGCCAGTTGACGCCGAGCTGTTCGAGTACGGGCGTGCCGAGGTCGGCGTAGGCGCGGGCGGCGACCAGGCTGCGGATGACATCGGGGGCCGCGCGCACCCAGCCGATGCGCATGCCCGCCCAGAACGCCTTGCTCGCCGAGCCGACCGTGATCACCGTGGAGCCCGCGGGGTCGAAGCCGCAGACGGGGCGTGGCATCTCGAGGCCGGGCTCGAGGCGGAGTTCGGACATCGTCTCGTCGACGACCAGCACGGTCCCGGCGGAGCGGGCGGCGTCGACGAGCCGGCGGCGCTGGTCCTCGTCGGCCAGGGCGCCGGTCGGGTTGTGGAAGTCGGCGACGACATACGCGAGCCGGGGCGCGGCGTCCCGCAGTACCTGACGCCAGCGTGGCAGGTCCCAGCCGGCCAGCCCCTCGGCCATGGCCACCGGCACCAGGCGGGCGCCGGCCTCCCTCATCAGCTGGAGGATGTTGGCGTAGGAAGGCGACTCGACCGCGATGCGCTCGCCATGGCCCGCGAAGAGGTGGCAGATGGCGTCCATGGCGCCCATGGCACCGGTGGTGACCATGATCTGCTCGGGCATGGTGTTGATGCCGCGGGCGGTGTAGCGGTCGGCGAGCATCTGGCGCAGCGCGGGCAGACCGGCGGGGTAGTCGCCGTGGGTGTGCGCGTAGGGCGGCAGCTCCTCCAGGGCTCCCTGGACGGCCCGGGTGAGCCAGGGCTCGGGGGCCGGCAGGGCGGCGCAGCCGAGGTCGATCATCGAGCCGAGGGACTCGGGGGGCAGCGGCTCCAAACCACGGGCGGGCAGCGGGTTGCCCGCGGGCACCGCGGTCCAGCTGCCGGCACCCCGGCGGGACTCCAGGAAGCCCTCGGCGCGCAGCGTCTCGTAGGCGGCGGCGACGGTGGTGCGGCTCACGGACAGGGCCAGGGCCAGTTCACGCTCGGCGGGCAGCCGGGCGGCGACCGGGACCCGGCCCTCGAGGACGAGCAGCCGGATGCCGTCGGCCAGGGCGCGGTAGGCGGGCGGCTTGCGGGTGCCGCGTCCCGCGGGTCGGGGCTGCTGTGCGTTCAGCTGCCGGGCGAGCTGGGCGGCTCCGACCGCCGAAGTCCACGCTGCCATGGAATCCAGTCCACCTTCCTCGAATTGGCCATGGTTCGTTTCCGATTGCCAGCCACAGAGTGTCACGAGTCAGTCCAGTACCACCACAGGGGGGCATTCTCTTGTCCAATCTCACCCGTCGCCTGCTTCAGCTCTATCTCGGTCTGGTGCTGTACGGGGTCAGCTCGGCGCTCCTGGTCCGCAGCGGTCTCGGACTGGAACCGTGGAATGTGCTGCACCAGGGCCTGGCCGAGATCACCGGTCTCAGCATCGGCACCGTGGCGATCATCGTCGGAGCCGTGGTGCTGCTGCTGTGGATCCCGATCAAGCAGAAGCCCGGCCTCGGCACGGTCTCCAATGTCTTCGTGATCGGTTTCGCGATGGACGGCACGCTCTCCGTCGTCCCCGACGTCCGCCCTCTCGCGCCCCAGATCCTGATGACGGTCGGCGGCATCGTGCTCAACGGCATGGCGACCGGCCTGTACATATCCGCCCGCTTCGGTCCCGGTCCGCGCGACGGTCTGATGACCGGACTGCACCGGGTCAGCGGCCGGTCCATCCGGCTCATCCGCACCGGGATCGAGGTCACCGTCGTCGCCACCGGCTTCGCCCTGGGCGGCACGGTCGGCGTGGGCACGATCGCCTACGCGCTGGCCATCGGCCCGCTCGCGCAGATCTTCCTGAGGTTCTTCGCCATCCCGGAAGACGGCGGCCGAAGGGGCGCGCCCCACGCGCCGGAGGCTCATATCGACGCTGTGGAAGGGAGTGGGGGCACCCCTGGGGGCATCCCCAGCGGCAGCCGGGGGAGGTAGCCGGCAGAGCGCGCAGGTCGCGAGGCTCATGCCGATATGCGGCTCCGCCGCGTGAGCGACCCGAGCGCCGATACACGCCTGAATGCCCCGGAAGCCATCGGAGCTGTAAGGGGGTCGCAGCACGGTGGCCGCCGGGCGTACACCGCGACGCGCGATACTGCGGCGGTGACTCGCGTACGCCACCCCTACCTGGACCATCCCGCGCCGATACCCTTCGCCCATCGCGGCGGAACGGCGGACGGGCTCGAGAACACCGCCTCCGCCTTCGAACGGGCGGCGAAGGCCGGGTACCGCTATTTCGAGACCGATGTACACACCACCAAGGACGGCCGTCTCGTCGCCTTCCACGACGCGACGCTGGACCGGGTCACGGACACCCGCGGCCGGATCGCCGACCTGCCGTGGAGCTCGGTGCGGCTCGCCCGGGTGGCGGGGCGCGAGCCGCTGCCGCTCTTCGAGGAACTGCTCGAGGAGTTCCCGGACGCCCGGTGGAACATCGACATCAAGGCCGAGCCCGCGCTCGTCCCCCTGGTCGAGCTGATCCGCAGGACCAACGCCTGGGACCGGGTGTGCGTGGGCTCCTTCTCCGAGAGCCGGGTCGCCAGGGCGCACCGGCTGGCCGGGCCGCGGCTCGCCACCTCCTACGGCGTGCGCGGCGTGCTCGGGCTGCGGCTGCGCTCGTACGCCCTCCCCGCCGCGCTGCGGACCGGCGCGGTCTGCGTGCAGGTTCCGGAGAGCCAGGGCGGCATCCGGGTCGTGGACCGGCGGTTCGTACGGACCGCCCACGCGCACGGACTCCAGGTGCACGTCTGGACGGTGAACGAGCCCGATCGTATGGCCCGCCTCCTCGATCTCGGCGTAGATGGCATCATGACCGATCACATCGAGACGCTGCGCACGGTGCTGACCGAGCGGGGGGCTTGGATCTGACCGGGCCGAGCGTCGGACACGGGGACGAGCAGGGGGGCTCGGATTGAGCGCTGGGACCATCGCGCGGGCGGAGACGGCCGACCGCCGGCGCGAGCAACGCGGCTGGTATTTCTACGACTTCGCATGCTCCGTCTATTCGACGAGCGTGCTCACCGTGTTTCTCGGCCCGTATCTCACCTCGGTCGCCAAGGCGGCCGCGGACGCCGAGGGCTTTGTGCATCCGCTGGGCATACCCGTGCGGGCGGGAGCCGTTTTCGCCTATGCCGTGTCGGCGTCGGTCGTCCTCGCCGTGCTGGTGACGCCCTTCGTGGGCGCCGCCGCGGACCGCACGGGGCGCAAGAAGCCTCTGCTCGCCGCCGCCGCCTACGTGGGGGCGGGCGCGACGGCCGGGATGTTCTTCCTCGACGGGCAGCGATATCTGCTGGGCGCGGTGCTGCTGATCGTCGCCAACGCCGCGATGTCCGTCTCGATGGTGCTCTACAACGCCTATCTGCCACAGATCGCCGAACCCGAGGAACGGGACACGGTCTCCTCCCGGGGCTGGGCCTTCGGCTACACCTCGGGCGCCCTGGTTCTCGTCCTGGACCTCGTCCTGTACTCCGGGCACGAGAGCTTCGGCGTCTCCGAAGGGACCGCGGTACGGATCTGCCTCGCCACGGCCGGACTGTGGTGGGGCGCCTTCACACTCGTACCGCTGCGGCGGCTGCGTGACCGGCGGGTGGACCGCGGCGCGGAGGGCGCGGTCGGGACGGGCTGGCGCCAGCTGGCCGCGACCCTGAGGGACATGCGCCGCCATCCGCTGACGCTGTCCTTCCTGCTCGCCTATCTCGTCTACAACGACGGCGTGCAGACGGTGATCTCGCAGGCCTCGGTGTACGGATCCGAGGAGCTGGGCCTCGACCAGAGCACCCTGATCACAGCGGTGCTGCTGGTGCAGGTGCTGGCGGTGGCGGGCGCACTGGGCATGGGGGTGCTGGCCCGGCGGTACGGTGCCAAGCGCACCATCCTCGGTTCGCTGGCCGCGTGGACGCTGACGATCGGTGCGGGGTACTTCCTGCCGGCCGGGGCGCCGGTCTGGTTCTTCGCGCTGGCGGCGGCGATCGGCCTCGTCCTGGGCGGCAGCCAGGCGCTGTCACGCTCGCTCTTCTCCCATCTGGTGCCGCCCGGCAAGGAGGCCGAGTACTTTTCGGCCTACGAGATCAGCGACCGCGGGATGAGCTGGCTGGGGCCGCTGGTATTCGGTCTCGCGTACCAGCTGACCGGCAGCTACCGGGACGCGATCATCTCGCTGGTGATCTTCTTCGCGCTCGGTTTCGTACTGCTTGCGAGGGTGCCGGTGCGGCGCGCGGTGGCTGCCGCGGGGAACCCGGTTCCGGACCGGATTTAGACGTTGAAGTGAAAGGCCGGTAGTGTACGCCTTTGGCCTGCCAGACGGACCGTTACTGCGCGCTGAAGAAGTGAAAACACTGGGTGACAACTTCTGTCAGATGTGACAAAACGGGCATTGGTGGGTACAACAAGGGGCGGCACGACGGGCGACGCATGACCCGGAACGGGAATCTTTACCGCCGACCGGACGTTGACCGGATGACGACGACAGCGACACCTGTCCTGTGGGCGACAAGCCCGGGAGGCACGATTCATGAGTGAGCGAGCTCTCCGCGGCACGCGTCTCGTGGTGACCAGCTACGAGACGGACCGTGGCATCGATCTGGCCCCGCGCCAGGCGGTGGAGTACGCATGCCAGAACGGACATCGATTCGAGATGCCGTTCTCGGTTGAGGCGGAGATCCCGCCGGAGTGGGAGTGCAAGGCGTGTGGCGCCCAGGCACTCCTGGTGGACGGCGAGGGTCCCGAGGAGAAGAAGGCGAAGCCCGCGCGCACGCACTGGGACATGCTCATGGAGCGGCGCACCCGCGAGGAGCTCGAAGAGGTCCTGGCGGAGCGGCTGGAGGTTCTGCGCTCCGGCGCGATGAACATCGCCGTGCACCCGAGGGACAGCCGCAAGTCCGCGTAACGCTCGCGTTACGCGCGCACAGCGCAAAGAGCCGCGGGTCCCGGACACCGAGTGTCCGGGACCCGCGGCTCTCGCGTGTGCGCCACCGGGGTGTCCCGGGCCGGGGGCCGAAGCCCCCGGGCTTCAGGACGTGAGGGGAGGGCGCGGCTGGTCCCCCGGGGAGGGGGGCTGCGGGGTGTCCTCGCGGATGACCTCACCCTGGACAATCTTTCCGTCCGGGCGGTGCATGCGGGCTTGCTGGAAAGCGTTGCCCAGGCTGCCGGGCGTCGCCCGCCTCATCCGGCGCTCCAGGGCCCGTTCCGTGTACCGGCCGAGCCACTTCCGCACCGGGGGTACGAGACACAGCAGTCCGGCCAGGTCCGATATGAAGCCCGGCAGGATCAGCAGCAGCCCGCCGAGCATGGTGAGCGCGTTGCCGCTGCCCTCGGACCCGGGTTCGGTGGCCGCCCCCGGCTGGAACGTCTCGGTGAGGCGCCGGAAGGCACGCCGGCCGGCTTGTTTGATCACCGCACCGCCGAGCACCGCGGCGCCCACGAGCAGGGCCAGTACGGTCAGGCCCCCGATCGCCTCGGCGACCAGGATCAACAGCCAGATCTCCAGCACCAGCCAGGCGGCGAGGGCGAGGGGTACGAACCTGCGGGCGCGGGAGCGCCCATGGGCTTTCTGAGGCGGTGCGCCGATCGTCATGCTCCCAGTGTGCCTGGGCCCGGTTCACGCCGGTACACGAGGGCGATCAAGGGCGCTTGCGGCCCAGTACGCGGTTCGCCCGGGTCTGCAGACCCCAGGCGGTGACCCGCCACAGTGCTTCGACGACGATGTCCCGGCTCATCTTGGAGTCGCCCGCCTCGCGCTCCACGAAAGTGATGGGCACCTCGACGACGTGATATCCGGCGGCGACCGCGCGCCGGGCCAGGTCGACCTGGAAGCAGTACCCCTGGGAGGCGACGTCCTGGAGTCCGAGTCCCTCGAGGGTCTCCCGGCGGAAGGCGCGGTAGCCGCCGGTGACATCACGGATCGGCACGCCGAGCAGCACCCGCGAGTACGTACTGCCGCCGCGCGAGAGGAATTCCCGGTACTTGGGCCAGTTGACCACCCGGCCGCCGGGCACCCAGCGGGAACCGAGCACCAGATCGGCGCCCTTGAGCGCGGTCAGCAGCCGGGGCAGCTCCTCCGGCCGGTGCGAGCCGTCCGCGTCCATCTCCACCAGTACGCCGTAGCCGTGGTCCATGCCCCAGCGGAAGCCGGCCAGATAGGCCGCGCCGAGGCCTTCCTTGCCCTTGCGGTGCAGAACGTGGACCTGGCTGTCGCCGACGGCGAACTCATCGGCGATCTTTCCCGTGCCGTCGGGGCTGTTGTCGTCGGCGACGAGGATGTCCGCCTCGGGAACGGCGGCGCGTACGCGAGTGATGATCGGCTCGATGTTCTCGGCCTCGTTGTAGGTCGGGATGATCACCAGGGCTCTGCCCAGCGGACCGTACCGCCTCTGACCCGCGTCGTTCACTACTGCCCCTTCACTGTCCGTGCTGAGGGACCACCATAGCGAGCGGATCGCCTGATTCGGGGCAGCGCTGCGGATCGGGTCCGGCGCCCTTCGGGCCGCCCCGGCCGGCCGTGTGCCGACGGCCGGCCGGGTCCGTTGTCTACTGGGCGTCGGACCCCACCCGCCGCAGAACCTACCCACCCCTCGCCGCCCCCTGTCAATACCCGTCCGACCTGCGACGATGCGGTAGTTCACCAGGTGGCGGGACCACTGACGGCGGCCCCGCCGGGTGATACGGGATGCCCGTACGTCACTCGTCCGGCCGCACGAACACCGTGTGCCCGGACACCACCGTGCGCAGACAGACGGGCAGCGCGGCGCCCGGCGTGAGATCCGGCAGCCCCGGCGTACCGGAGCGCGGGTCGGTGGACCAGCGCGCGACCCGGTCGTCGGGGGCCTGGACCACAAGGGAGTCGGTGCGCCAGACCGCGTAGTCGGCCGGGGCCCCGGGCACCAGCACGCCTGCGTCGTCACGGCCGACGGCCCGCCAGCCGCCCCGGGTGTGGGCGGTGAAGGCGGCGCGTGCGGAGATCCGGTGCTCGGGGGTCCGGTGGAAGGCCGCGGCACGGACGGTGCCCCAGGGGTCCAGCGGGGTCACCGGGCTGTCGGAGCCGAAGGCCAGCGGCACCCCGGCGCGCAGCAGGGCGGCGTACGGATTGAGGGTGCGGGCCCGCTCGACGCCGAGGCGCTGCGCGTACATCCCGTCCTCGCCGCCCCAGGCCGCGTCGAAGGCGGGCTGCACGGAGGCGGTGAGCCCCAGTTCGGCGAAGGCGGCGACGGTCTCGGGGGTGAGCATCTCGGCGTGCTCGACCCGGTGGCGGGCGGCCCGGATCCTGGCCAGGCCGAGCTTCTCGGACGCGGCCCGGACGCCCTCGACGACGGCGGTGACCGCGGCGTCGCCGATGGCGTGGAAGCCCGCCTGGATGCCTGCCTCGGTGCAGGCCGTGACATGGGCGGCGACGGCGGCCGCGTCGAGGTGGGCGACACCCGTGGTGTGCGGGGCGTCGGCGTACGGCTCGTGCAGGCACGCGGTGTGCGAGCCGAGGGAACCGTCGACGAAGAGGTCACCTGCCGCGCCGATGGCACCGAGCTCACGGACACGCTGGGCGCCCTTGGCGTCGGTGACCTGCTCGGCCCAGTAGCCGACGACGCGCGGGCCGGACTCCTCCTCGGCGAGCTGCAGCAGTCCGCGGAGGTCCTGCTCGTCGGAGATCTGGGGGCCCGCGCATTCGTGGACGGTGCCGATGCCGAGCGAGGCGGCCCTGCACAGGGCCGCCCGCTGAGCCTCGGTGCGCTGCTCCGGAGTGATCGCCGCGTGCGCGGCGGCGCGCACGGCGTGGTGCGCGGCGCCGGTCAGCGGGGCGTCGGGGTGGTAGCCGGCCAGCTCTGTGATGCCGGGGACGAGGTCGAGCAGTGCGGTGGTCACGACGGCCGAGTGGACGTCGACACGGGGCAGATACAGCGGCCTGCCGTCCGCGGCCCGGTCGAGCTCTTCGCGAGTCGGGGGGCGCTGCTCGGTCCAGCGGGTGGCGTCCCAGCCATGGCCCAGCAGCACCTTGTCGGCAGGCCGGGCGACGGCGTGTGCGCGTACCCGCTCCAGGGCCTCGGTGAGTGTGCGGACACCGGACAGATCGAGCCCGGTCAGGGCGAGTCCGGTGGCCGTGGTGTGGACATGGGCGTCGGTGAACGCCGGGGTGACCAGGGCGCCTTCGAGGTCGATCACCTCGTCGACGCCCGAGGCGAAGGCATCGGCCGCGCCTTCGGAGCCGACCCAGGCGACATGCCCGCGTTCCACGACCATCGCGGTGGCGAAGGGGTCGGCGGGGCTGTGGACGTCTCCACCGCGCAGCAGCACGGTCCGGGGTTCGCCCGGTGGAGTCTGTGGGGCAGTGCTCTCGGTCATGAGCACCAGTTTCGCCCCTGCGGCCCCGCTCACTGCACGCGGGGCGGGCGTGCCTCGTACGGGGTGGAGAGGACCACGGTAGTACGGGTCGAGACACCGGCCGCGGAACGGATGCGGGTGAGCAGGTTCTCCAGCTCCGCCGGGCTGGCGACGCGGACCTTGAGGATGTAGTTCTCGTCCCCCGCGACGCTGTGGCAGGCCTCGATCTCCTCGACCCCGGCCAGCCGCTCGGCGGTGTCGTCGGGCGCGCTGGGGTCGAAGGGTTTCACCGAGATGAAAGCGGTCAGCGGCAGTCCCAACGCCTCGGGGTCGACGACGGCCCGGTACCCGCGGATCACCCCGCGTTGTTCCAGGCGGCGTACCCGCTGGTGCACGGCCGATGTGGACAGGCCCGTGGCCTTGCCCAGGTCGGTGTAGCTCATCCGCCCGTCCTTGACGAGCAGATCGACGATCTGACGATCCAGGTCCTCCATAGCCGATCAACCTATTGCCCCGAGGCCCCTCCGGCACAGCCGGGGTCGGCATGCGGGCACCCGCGGGGCACATGTGACGAACACCACAGGCGCGCGGAAGTGTCCGGAGGGAAACGCGGGTTACCCCGCACGCGTGGCGGGAAGTGCTTGCTGTGGCCGAGGGCGCACCTGCCAGGTCGGCCCACCCAAGGGGGAGTATCTCCATGCAGAGTCTTGAGCGCGGCAGCCGTACCGAACCGGAGCCTGCCGATTTCCTCGAGTCCGTGGACGACGACGGTCTCGACGCCTACGACACCTTCGAGATGTACCGGGTGATCTGCCCGGACTGCGCACAGCCGATCGCGCTGCTGGCGGACGAGGACGTCCTGCCGGAGCACGCGTTGTGCCCCACTCCGTGGAACCCGTTCGTGCTCACCGTGTGCACCGGCACCGGCCGGTCCGCGGCCGATGCTCGCCCCGCGGACGAGGCGCTGGGGCTCCAGGAGCAGGACACCGCACTGCTGTTGACGCTCCCCCAGGGACTCGACTGGCGGACGCAGCCCTTCTCGCACGTCGGCGGTCCGGGCTCGCGTCCCATCAAGATGCCGCAGATGCGGCGTCAAGCCGCCTGACAGTACGTCGGATATCCGGCCGAGGTCATGTCGCCGGACGGGCCTGCTTCCGTCCGTCCGGCGGTTGAGGACCGGAGGCTGGGGCGGAGCCCCGGCCGGGCCGGGGCTCCGGAACCACCGCAGGCCGGATGCCCTGAACGAACGGTCGAACGTGACCGGAGACGGGCACCTGGCGTTGGCCGGGCATGAGCCTGCTGTATTCCGTGTCCGGCCCGAAGCGCCGCCGCGTGGCGCCTCTTCCTGAAGAATCGGTTCCGCGTCCCTCCGACCCGCCCATCTACCGGGAGCTCGTGCGCCGTTGGGCGAAGCTCGGCAGAACCGTGCCGGGACGCCGGGACCAGGAGTGGACCCGGCTCACGGCGTCACCCGCGTGGCCGGGGCGGGTCAGCGGGTCTCAGGGCCCGCGAGATGGCGGCCGATGACCATGCGCTGAATCTGGTTGGTGCCCTCGACGATCTGCAGCACCTTGGCCTCACGCATATAGCGCTCGACCGGGAAGTCCTGCGTGTAGCCGTAGCCGCCGAGGACCTGGACCGCGTCCGTGGTGACCCGCATCGCGGCGTCCGTGCAGAAGAGCTTGGCCATGGCGGCCTGCTTGGAGAACGGCTTGCCGGCGTCCCGCAGCCGCGCGGCCGCGAGGTACAGCGAGCGGCCCGCCTCGATCTGGGTGGCCATGTCGGCGAGCATGAAGCGCAGGCCCTGGAAGTCCGAGATCGGCCGGCCGAACTGCTTGCGCTCCAGGGCGTACCCGAGGGCCGCGTCCAGTGCGGCCTGGGCGACGCCCATGGAGCAGGCGGCTATACCGAGCCGGCCGGCGTCCAGCGCGGCGAGCGCGATGGAGAAGCCCTGGCCCTCCTCGCCGAGGCGGCGGGCGTCGGACACCCGGACATCGTCGAAGTGCACCTGGGCGGTGGGCGAGCCCTTCATGCCCATCTTCTTCTCGGGCGCCGCGGCGCTCAGGCCCTCCGCGTCGCCGGGCACGAGGAAGGCCGTGATGCCCTTGGGGCCCGCGCCGCCGGTGCGGGCCAGGACGGTGTAGAAGTCGGCGACACCACCGTGGGTGATCCAGGCCTTGGTGCCGGTGATGATCCAGTCGTCGCCGTCGCGCACGGCCTTGGTGCGCAGCGAGGCGGCGTCGGAGCCGGAGGCGGGCTCGGAGAGGCAGTACGCGCCGAGGAGGCCGCCGCCCAGCATCGCGGACAGGTGCTCGCCCTGCTGGTCCTTGGTTCCGTACCCGGCCAGGGCGTGGCAGGCGAGCGAGTGGACGCTGACACCGAGGCCGACGGTGAGGCGGGCGGCGGCAAGCTCTTCGAGTACCTGCAGGTAGACCTCGTACGGCTGGTCTCCGCCGCCGTACTCGGAGTCGTACGGAAGGCCGAGCAGCCCGGCTTCCGAGAGCAGCGAGAAGATCTCCCGCGGGAAGCGGCCCTCGGCCTCCTCGTCGGCGGCCCTGGGCGCGATCTCGCGCTCCACGATGTCGCGCACCAGCGCGATGAGGTCGCGGGACTCCTCGGTGGGCAGCTCTCTCTCCACCGGTTGCGGGGCGTGCTCGGGCATTGCGGCGCTCTCCTCCCTTTCGGGCGCTGCGGCGGTCGCCGGCGCAGGGTGTGGCGGCGCCGCCGGGGTCGAACTGCCCAGCCGGTGCCGCCCTCCCGGATCACGGAAGGGGCACGTCAGTGGCTGTGGCGGGTTGAGTATGCCCGATCGGAAGGCCCCCGTCACGGGGTGATTTTCTGTCTTTCCTCGTCAGCCCACTTCCCGGGCCGGGCAGCCCGGTTCGAACTCCTCGATCGTACGGAGAGTGCCGCCTAGCATGCGGACCAGGAGATCGCGCACGGTGTCCCGGCCCAGCTCTTGATGGCCCAGCCAGTCCAGGGTGACGTACTCGACGCTGGTGAGCCAGCCGAGCAGGGCGAGACGGGCGATCAGCGGGATCGTCCGGCGGCCGTAGGCGCCCTCGGCGATGGTGGCGATCAACTCCTCGCGCACGGTGTCGCGTATCGCCTGGACCTGGGTGTCGAAGCCGACGCCGCCGGTGACGATGGTGCGGTAGGCGGCCTGGTGGCTCTGGGCGTAGCGCAGATAGCCGTCGACGGTGCGGTGCACGCGCTCGGCGGGCGGCAGTTCGGTGCCGGAGGCGGCCCGGGCGACCAGCTGGGCGACCGAGTCCTCGACGATCGCGAGGTAGTAGCCGCGTTTGCTCTTGAAGTAGTAGTAGATCAGGCCCTTGGCCACCCCGGCATGCTTGGCGATGTCGTCCATCGACAGCGTGTCGTAGGAGGTGTCGGCGAACAACTTCCGGCCGATCGCCATGAGTTCGGCCCGGCGGTCCTGGGACCGCCCGGCCGACGCGAAGCTTTGTTGACTGCTGCTCAAGTTTGACCTCGGTCTCTGCAACCGTCACAGGATCTCCGCAGTGCAACTCCACCCACGCCTGAAGCGCGGGCTTCCAACCCGAAGGTTGCGGTCCAGCCCGAACCGGCCCCTTGCGGGGCCAGAACACGGTACCAGGGGCCGAGGAAGGGATTCAGATCCTTGGGTCAGCTGATACCAACGGCGGCGAGGGCCTGCTTCTGGGAGCCTGTGGGCTTGGCGGGCCAGTAGACATAGCAGACCCCGCCGGTGCCCGAGACGACCTTGCCGGTGGCGTTGTACCGCTTGGTCCTGAGCCAGATGTTCTCGAACTCACGGCGCCGGTAGACGCGGCGTACGGCGTCGTTGCTCGGTGAGGCGGGGTCGTTTGCGATCACATCGCCTTCGGCGGTGAAGCCGATCACCGTCATCAGATGACCCGAGGTGCCGTAGCCCGCCCCGGTCAGCTCCTCCTTGCGGAACGACTGGGACGTTATGACCGGGATGCCCGCGCGGATCAGCCTCTCCAGGTCGGTCAGCGACCGGAGTCGGGTGACGGCCGCGCTCATGCCCGGGTACGTGGCCGCGTAGGCCGCGTTGAACGGCCAGTTGCCGCAGCCCTGGTACTGGTAGTCGTAGGTGAACCGGGCGGCATGGCAGACCTGCGGGTCGGCGAAGGCCGGATCGACCCAGGCCAGGTCCTCGGCGCTGGGCCGGCGGCCCCAGTACTCGAGGATCATCTGCGACGAGGTGGGGCTGCACCAGGCCTCACCGCCGTTGTCGTACTCCGGGTACTGGCCGACGTGCGTGTTCTGCGAGTAGCGCGGTACGGGCAGTTCCCCGGCCACGCCGGGCACGGACGCCGGTACGGTGAACCGGTCCGGGATGTCCGAGGCCATCGCGCCGAGCCGCCACACGACGGGCGTGAGCCCGCTGCCCGGCCGGCGGAACAGGGTCAGCCGCAGCTCGTACGAGACCAGGCGCAGCCCGCTCGCGGGAGAGTCGATGGAGAAGGTGTCGGTCCAGATGCTGCTCCTGCCGTCCGTCTGGTCGTCGACGGAGGTACGGCGGATGTCACCGTCGCCCGACGCCCAGCGGCCCATGACGTACCAGGGCGTCGCGGTGCCGTCCGAGTAGCCGCCGCGCAGCTCGGCCTGGAGCCAGGTGCCTGCGGGGGTGTCGGCGTTCCAGGAGGCGATGACCTCCGTCGCGGGCACGGACGGCCGGTGCACGGGCGATGTCCAGGTGGCGTACTCCCAGGAGGTCGTGGTGCCGGTGTGCGGGTCGGCATATTCGGTGAGGCCCGTGGGAGCGTCGATGACCAGGCCCGGGCGGCTGCCCGGGCGGGCCCGGGTGCCCGCCGCGGTGCCGCCGCGCCAGTCCGCGTACTTCGCCCAGGAGCGGTTGTCGATCAGCGGGGCGTCCGTGGCCTTGTCACGTGTGGCCGCCGCCACGGGTGCGGTGGACGTCGCGGCCGCGCCCGCCATGGCGAGCGCGGCGGCCAGCACGGTTCTGCGCGGAGTGCTTCCGGTCATGTTCATGGACCCCCAGACGGATGATGAGGACGGGACGCAAAGATCACAGATGCATGAAGCGGGCCCCACTATCGCGGGTGACGGCACGTCTCTGCCACTGATTCGGCTCGCGTCATGTAAACGAATATTGGTCTCGACCACTGGCATGACCTGCGGTGCCGCGCCAAGCCCCGGAGACCGCCCGCTTAGGGTGGGCGCATGAACGACCTCCACCGGCTCGCGGCGGAGCTGCGCACGCTCCCGCCCTCCTGCGGTCCCGTGCGGCTGATCGCTGTCGACGGCCACGCGGGCTCGGGCAAGAGCACCTTCGCGGGCAGGCTGGCCGACACCCTGGGCGGCGCGCCCGTGCTGCACCTGGACGACCTGGCCACGCACGACGAGTTCTTCGCGTGGACGGAACGGCTGCGCGAACAGGTGACCAGGCCCCTGTCCCGCGGTGAGACCGCGCACTACGCCCCGTACGACTGGTATCTGCGCCGGTTCGGGCCGCGACTCCCGCTGGAACCGGAGCCCGTCGTACTGATCGAGGGAGTGGGTGCCGGCCGCCGCACGCTGCGGCCGCTGCTCGCGCGGCTGCTGTGGATGGAAATGGACGCGGACATGTCCTGGGCGCGCGGCCGGCACAGGGACGGCCCGGCACTGTCCGCCTTCTGGGACGAGTGGACCGCCGAGGAACTCCGGCACTTCGCCGACGACCCCTCGCGCCCCTTCGCCGACACCTTGGTGCGCCAGTGCCAGGGGGGGTATGAGTGGCTTCCGGGGCCTTCCGTGACAGCAGGCTCGCACCAATTCCTCACGGAGCGTTACCGGCTTTCGCAACCACACTGAACGGTCGGAAAACCGCCCGCTCGAGTCCCTCAACTGCGCTTGACCCAGGGGGCGTACAGGTCTTACGTTCTCAATGTGCGGCTTTACGGAGCCGCCGCAGACGCGGAGCCCCCGGTTGTTCCCCCGTGATCGGGGGCTTCGTTCTGCCTCCCCCCTCTTTCCCGAGTGCGACGCGCCGCCTCTCGCTCACCCTGGGTCACGGATCACCGGCCCCGCCACATCCCGCGGTCCCTTTCACGCACCCTTCGGTCCGCCACCCCCCGCGGGTACGATGCAACGAGATCGGTCAAATCCCGTCCGCGACAAGGCGGTTCAGCAAGCCGCCGCAGGGTGCGCACCCGGCGGCACGGCATGGGGGGCACGGTTGGTGGGGGACGTGAGGGACTTCGGCACGCCGGGCACACAGGCCCCGGCCGATCTCGCCTGGCTGCGCGGGCTGGACGCCTACACCATGGGCGCCTATCCGCAGGCCGAGGACGAGTTCAAGGCCGCCGTACGTATCGACCCGGGCATGGCCGACGCCTGGCTCGGCCTCCATGCGCTGCGCGTCGACACGACGACCGCGCTGCTGCGCATGTACCGGCACCGCGACCGCTTCGGCGAGCAGCGCACCCGCCACCGACGGACCCTGAACTCCTGGTACTGGCTGGGGTGGTGGGTCCAGCCGGTCCTGGAGAGCCCGCGCGATCTGCTGCTCGCCCATGCCTCGCACTGGCTCGACGGACGCCATGTCCCGGAGCTCGACCGGGCCCTCGCCGGCCTGCCGCCCGTCGACACCGACCAACAGGTCCGCTTCCTGCACGCCTGCCGGGCCTATCTGGTCAAGGACTGGGAGCAGCTCGTACGCCACACCGAGCCGATCGTCGACGACCCGCTGCTGGGCATCGAGGCCGGGCTGTTCGGCGGGATGGCCCGGGTACGGCTCGAGATGTACGGGCAGGCCGAGCCGCTGCTGACTGCCGCGCTGATGCGGTGCCGCAGCGAGCAGCCCCAGCGCAAAGAGCTGCGCTACTGGCTCGCCCGTGCCCTCGATGGCACCGGCCGCACCGCGGCCGCGCTGCCGCTGTACCGTGCGGTGCACCGCGTCGACCCCTCCTTCATGGACACCGCGGCACGGCTCGCCGCCATCGCCGAGATCGACGGATTCGACGACCCCACCGACCTGGCCGCGGTCTCCCTGAACGGGTTCGGCCAGGACACGGCCGAGGCGCAGAACGGCGAAGCCGACCCGCTCTTCTGGCCCGACCCGGCGGACGGCCGCGATCCGCGGACCATCGGCGAGACCCTGATCCCGCCCGTCGTCCCCGCAGGGCCGGCCGACTCCGTACGGGAGAAGGCGGTCTTCCCCGTGCAGCCGGGCCCCCCGCAGTTCCCCGCCGGGCCCACCGATCCCGAACTGCTCGCCGAGGCGCTGGCAGAACTGGAGCGGATGGTCGGCCTGGAGCCGGTGAAACGTCAGGTCAAGGCGCTCTCCGCACAGCTGAACATGGCCCGGCTACGAGCCGATCAGGGCATGCCCGTACAGCCGCCCAAACGTCATTTCGTCTTCTCCGGCCCTTCCGGGACCGGCAAGACCACGGTCGCCAGGATTCTCGGCCGGGTGTTCTACGCCCTGGGGCTGCTCGGCGGCGACCATCTGGTCGAGGCCCAGCGAGCCGATCTCGTCGGCGAGTTCCTGGGGCAGACCGCGGTCAAGGCCAATGAGCTCATCGACTCGGCGCTCGGCGGGGTGCTCTTCGTCGACGAGGCGTACAGCCTCTCCAACACCGGCTACAGCAAGGGCGACGCCTACGGCGACGAGGCCCTCCAGGTCCTCCTCAAACGCGCCGAGGACAACCGCGACCATCTGGTCGTCATCCTGGCCGGCTACCCGGAGGGCATGGACCGGCTGCTCGCCGCCAACCCGGGCCTTTCCTCCCGCTTCACCACCCGGGTGGACTTCCCCTCGTACCGGCCGCTGGAACTGACCTCCATAGGCGAGGTGCTGGCCGCCGAGAACGGCGACACCTGGGACGAGGAGGCGCTGGAGGAGCTGCGCAGCATCAGCGGGCATGTCGTCGAGCAGGGCTGGATCGACGAGCTGGGCAATGGCCGCTTCCTGCGCACGCTGTACGAGAAGAGCTGCGCGTACCGGGATCTGCGTCTGTCCACGTACGCGACGCAGCCCACCCGCGACGATCTCGCGACGCTGCGCCTGCCCGACCTGATGCAGGCCTACGGTGAAGTCCTCTCGGGCCGCGGGCCCCAGACCCCGCCGCAGCTCTGAGCACGGTGGAAAGCTGCGCCCTGCGGGCGGTGTCAGCTGGGGAGAACCGACTGCCCACAACCAGGGGGCGACCGTCTACTCCCGCGGCGTGTGAAGGGGGCCGTGCAAGGGGTGCTGTCCGGGCCGTAAAACGTGATGTGTGACGCGCGAACGTGCCGGGTGATCAATACGGACCACGAGATCGCGCGGCGTACGGGGGTCCGGGGTCCGCGGCGCAGCCGCTGATGTCACGCCCCGGAAAACACGGCATGCCCGGCCCGGACGGTATCCCCGGAACGGCAACCGGCAACCGGCAGCAACCACCCAGCCCGTCCTGGGGGCACCTCTGGGGGCACCCTGAGGGCACCCTGGGGGCACCCTGAGGGCACCCTGGGAGCACCCCCAGCGGTAGCTGGGGGAGGTAGCTGGGGGAGGTAGCTGGGGGAGGTAGCTGGGGGAGGTAGCCGGGGGAGCTTGAGGACGGACACACCGGCCGCCCGGACGGAGCACGGCAACC
Organism: Streptomyces sannanensis; assembly: GCF_039536205.1. Classification (GTDB taxonomy): domain Bacteria; phylum Actinomycetota; class Actinomycetes; order Streptomycetales; family Streptomycetaceae; genus Streptomyces; species Streptomyces sannanensis. Next base: position 1,123,104 of record NZ_BAAAYL010000001.1, read on the forward strand.
AGCCCAGGCGTGGGTCGCGTCAGCACTCCGCGATGACCGGCAACTCCGCGCCCGCCGGACGATGCACGGCGGCACCGCCCGGCGGGACCAGGTCAGCGGGCCAGGGCCTGTGCCGGGGCCGGGGTCGCCGGGAGCGGGACCGGCACCGGGGCGACGTCCCGGTGGGCCGGGTCGCGGACCTCGCCGACCAGCATCTCCAGCACGTCCTCCAGGGCGACCAGGCCGAGCACCCGGCCCGAGGAGTCCGCGACCTGGGCCAGATGGGCCGCGGAGCGGCGCATCACGGCCAGGGCGTCGTCCAGCGGCAGCTCGGCCCGCAGCGCGCCCAGCGGACGCCAGACATGCTGCGGAACCGCACGCTCCCGTTCCTCCAGCTCGAGCACGTCCTTCACATGGACGAAGCCCATGAAGGCCCCGCCCTCCGCACAGACCGGAAAGCGCGAGTAGCCGGTGCGTACGGTCAGCTCCTCGACCTCCCTCGGGGTGACCGAGGGGCGGACTGTGACCAGCGAGGAGCGGCGCAGGAGCACATCGGTGACCGGGCGGCTGCCCAGCTCCAGCGCGTCCTCGAGACGCTCCTGCTCCTCCGGCTCCAGCAGACCGGCCTGGCCCGCGTCCTCGACCAGCCGGTTCAGCTGCTCGCTGGTGAAAACGGCCTCCACCTCGTCCTTGGGCTCGACCCGGAAGAGCTTCAGCACCACCCGGGCGCAGGCGCCGAGCGCGGTGGTGACCGGTCGGCACAGCCGGGCGAAGCCGACCAGGCCGGGGCCGAGCCACAGCGCGGTCTTCTCCGGGGCAGCCATGGCCAGGTTCTTCGGGACCATCTCACCGATCACGAGATGCAGGAAGACGACCGCGGCGAGCGCGATCACATAGCCGAGGGGGTGGATGAGGCCCTCGGGGACATGCACCGCGTGGAAGACGGGTTCCAGCAGATGCGCGACGGTCGGCTCCGCGACCGCGCCCAGCGTCAGCGAGCAGACGGTGATGCCGAACTGCGCGGCGGCCATCATTCTCGGCAGATGTTCCAGCCCGTGCAGCACCTGCCGGGCCCGTGCCGAGCCGGCGGCCAAGGGCTCGATCTGGCTGCGGCGTACGGACACCAGCGCGAACTCGGCGCCCACGAAAAAACCGTTCGCCACCACCAGGAGGAGGGCGAAGAGGAGTTGCAGCACGCTCATCGCACGGCCTCCGCCACATCGGCGGTACGCACGAAACGCACCCGCTCGGCGCGGTAGCGCTCCACCTGGCGGACCGAGATCCGCCAGCCGGGCAGCTCGCCGCGGTCGCCGGGCGCGGGGATGCGGCCCAGCAGGTCGGCGACGAGGCCGGCCACGGTCTCGTAGGGACCGTCCGGCACGTCGAGTCCTATGCGCCGGAGGGTGAGCACACGGCAGCTGCCGTCGGCCTCCCAGGCGGGATTTCCGTCCTCCGCCGCGACCGCGGCGAGTTCCGGCCGCCCGGCAACCTCGTCGTCGTGCTCGTCGCGGACCTCGCCGACGAGTTCCTCGACGATGTCCTCCAGGGTGACGACACCGGCCGTACCGCCGTACTCGTCGACGACAACGGCGATCGGCTGCTCGCTGCGCAGCCGCTCCAGCAGCTGCTGTACGGGCAGGGTCTCCGGCACCAGCAGCGGCGCGACCGCGATCCGGGCGGCCGGGGTGCGCGAGCGCTCGTGGAGGGGCACCGCGAGGGCGTCCTTGAGGTGGACCATGCCGACGACCTCGTCGATGCGGTCCCGGTAGACGGGGAACCGGGAAAGGCCGGTGGCCCGGGTGAGGTTGAGGACGTCCGCCGCGGTGGCGGAGGACTGAAGGGCGCTGACCTTCACCCGCGGCGTCATGACGTGCTGCGCGGTGAGATGGCCGAGCGACAGGGTCCGTACGAAAAGGTCCGCGGTGTCCTGCTCCAGGGCACCGGCCCGGGCCGAGTGACGGGCCAGGGAGACCAGTTCGCCGGGGGTACGGGCGGAGGCCAGCTCGTCGGTGGGCTCCACGCCCAGCGCCCGGACCAGCCGGTTGGCGACGGTGTTCAGCAGCGCGATCACCGGCCGGAAGGCCTGTGAGAAGGCGCGCTGCGGCCCGGCGACGAACCGGGCGACCTGCAGCGGCCGGGAGACCGCCCAGTTCTTGGGGACGAGCTCGCCGATCACCATCTGCAGGGCGGAGGCGAGCAGCATCCCGATCACGACGGACACACCGGACACGGCCCCGGCGGGCATTCCGGTCGCGGTGAGCGGCCCGTCCAGCAGCTGGGCGAGCGCGGGCTCGGCGAGCATGCCGACGACGAGCGAGGTGATGGTGATGCCGAGCTGGGTGCCGGAGAGCTGGAAGGACAGCTCCCGGAGGGCTTCGACGACCGTACGGGCCCGCCGGTCGCCCTCGGCGGCGGCGCGCTCCGCGTCCGGCCGCTCCACGGTGACCAGGCCGAATTCGGCGGCCACGAAGAAGCCGTTGGCGAGGATCAGAAAGAAAGCTGCGGCAAGCAGCAGTAGGGGGATGGTCATTCCGCCGCCTCCTGTGAGGGGGCGGCGCAGGTACTACCGGACGGTCCGTCCATTGCCGGAGGGAGTCACTCCTCTGGTCGCAGGGAACCCCGCGGGCCGTGCGGCCGGTGTGCTGCGGGGCGGGGTGCGAGGCGCACCCCGTCCACCAGAGTAACTATTGAGATCGCCTCCGCAATCTCCTGCTCGCCGACCGGACCCATCAGGTGTTGTCGCTGCCCGTGCCGTGGGTCTCGGCGAGGGCGCGCAGGGCCCGGGCGTCGCGGACGGCCTGCGCCCTGGCGATGCCGGGCTGGATACCCAGCGCGGGCAGGCTGGTGCCGTCGCTGAGGTCGAGGAAGACCCAGGGGTCGCCCGGGCGCAGATTGACCCTCAGGATCTCCGCCCAGGCCAGCCGACGCTTGGAGGTGAGGTTCACCACGGTGACCCCGGCGTCGTCCGCGACCACCTTGGGCCGGCTGAGCAGCACCAGTACGGCGGAGAACAACAGCGCGGTGAAGACGAAGCTGAGCCGCTCCCCCGGGCTGAGGTTCTCCAGCAGCAGGGCGACCGCGGTGATGACGACGAACATGGCCGTCCCCACGGTGAGCAGTACGGCCCGGGTCAGGGTCGGCCGGAACGTAACCGGCAGGTGCGGAAGTTCGGGCTGGGGCGCGGGGGCGGCCATGTGCTTCGTCGTCTTCTCTTCAGTTGGCGCGGTCGGTCAGAGGCGGCAGGCGTGGATCTCCGTGGTGAGGATCGCACGGGCGCCCAGGTCGTACAGGTCGTCCATGATCCGCTGGGCCTCGCGGGCCGGGACCATGGCGCGGACGGCGACCCAGCCCTCGTTGTGCAGCGGGGAGACCGTCGGCGACTCCAGGCCCGGGGTGAGGGCGACGGCCCGCTCCAGGTGCTCGGCGCGGATGTCGTAGTCCATCATCACGTATGTACGGGCCACGAGGACGCCCTGGAGGCGGCGCAGGAACTGCTGGACCTTGGGGTCCTCGTTGCTCGCGCCGGTGCGGCGGATGACGACGGCCTCCGACGTGAGGATCGGCTCGCCGACGACCTCCAGGCCGGCGTTGCGCAGGCTGGTGCCGGTCTCCACCACATCGGCGATGATCTCGGCGACGCCCAGCTGGATGGCCGTCTCGACGGCGCCGTCCAGGTGGACGACGGAGGCGTCGATCCCCTGGTCGGCGAGGTGCTTGGCGACGATTCCCTCGTAGGAGGTGGCGATCGTCATTCCGGTGAAGTCCTCGGGGCCCTTCGCCGTGCCGGGCTTGGTGGCGTAGCGGAAGGTGGACCGCGCGAAGCCGAGCGGGAGGATCTCCTCGGCATTGGCGCCGGAGTCCAGCAGCAGGTCACGGCCGGTGATGCCGATGTCGAGGCGGCCGGAGCTCACATAGATCGCGATGTCGCGCGGGCGCAGGTAGAAGAACTCGACCTCGTTGTCGGGGTCGACCAGGACGAGCTCCTTGGACTCCTTGCGCTGGGCGTAGCCGGCCTCATGGAGTATCGCCGACGCAGGTCCGGACAGGGAACCCTTGTTGGGGACGGCGATGCGCAGCATGAGATCGGCTTCCTTCGTTTCGCGTGGGGAGTGTGTGTTGCGTGCTGACTGGGGGGATCAGAGGTGGGCGTAGACGTCGTCGAGGGAGATTCCACGCGCGACCATCATGAGTTGTACGTGGTAGAGCAGCTGGGAGATTTCCTCGGCGGCGGCTTCCTTGCCCTCGTACTCGGCGGCCATCCACACCTCGGCGGCCTCCTCGACGACCTTCTTGCCGATGGCATGGACGCCCTTGCCCACCAGCTCGGCGGTGCGGGAGGTCGAGGGGTCGCCGTTGGCGGCCTTGTACTGGAGCTCGGTGAAGAGCTCTTCGAAGGTTTTGTTGGCCATGATGGATCCAAGAGTACGGGGTCCCGCTGCGCTCCCCGCGCCGACGTTCACGGACCAAGATCTTCTCAGCGCCAGGGTTCGCTGACCGTGCGCAGCGTGGCCGCGGTGGCGACCGCGGCGGTCACGGCCTCGTGGCCCTTGTCCTCGCTGGAGCCCTCCAGTCCGGCCCGGTCCAGCGCCTGCTCCTCGTTGTCGCAGGTCAGTACGCCGAAGCCGACCGGAACACCGGTCTCCACGGAGACCCGGGTGAGTCCGTTGGTGACGCCCTGGCACACGTAGTCGAAATGCGGGGTGCCGCCGCGGATGACCACGCCGAGTGCGACGATCGCGTCGTAGCCGCGACCGGCCAGGACCTTGGCGACCACCGGGAGCTCGAAACTGCCGGGGACCCGCAGCAGGGTCGGCTCGTCGATGCCGAGCTCGTGCAGCGCGCGCAGCGCGCCGTCGACGAGGCCGTCCATGACCTTCTCGTGCCACTGCGCCGCGATCACCGCGACGCGCAGGTCTCCGCAGTTGCGTACGGACAGTTCGGGTGCGCCCTTGCCGCTCACGTTTCTCCTCGAGGTCTCTCTGCTCACTGGTTGCCGCAGGCGGACGCGGTGGACGCGTCGAGCCAGGGCAGGTCGTGTCCCATCCGGTCCCGCTTGGTGCGCAGGTACCGGAGATTGTGCTCGCCCGCCTTGACGGGCATGGGCTCCCGCTCGGTGACCTTCAGGCCGTGCCGGACGAGTGCGGTGATCTTGTCGGGGTTGTTGGTCATCAGCCGCAGGCTGTGCACGCCCAGGTCGGCGAGGATCTGCGCACCTGCGCCGTAGTCCCGGGCGTCGGCGGGCAGACCGAGCTCCAGATTGGCGTCCAGGGTGTCGTGGCCGCGCTCCTGGAGTTCGTACGCGCGCAACTTGGACATCAGGCCGATGCCGCGCCCCTCGTGGCCGCGCAGATAGACGATCACTCCACGCCCCTCGGCGGTGACCCGCTCCATGGAGGCCCGCAGCTGAGGGCCGCAGTCGCAGCGCAGCGAGTGGAAGATGTCGCCGGTCAGACATTCGGAGTGGACGCGGACCAGCACCTCCTCGCCGTCGCCGATCTCGCCGTGGACCAGGGCGACATGCTCGACGCCGTCCACGGTGGAGCGGTAGCCATAGGCGGTGAACTCGCCGTGTGCGGTGGGGAGGTTGACCTCGGCCTCGCGGCGGACGGTGGGCTCGGAGCTGCGGCGGTAGGCGATCAGGTCCTCGATGGAGATGATCGTCAGGCCGTGCTTGCGGGCGAACGGGATCAGTTCGGGCAGCCGCATCATCACGCCGTCCTCACCGGCGATCTCCACGATCGCGCCGGCCGGACGCAGTCCCGCGAGCCTGGCCAGGTCCACGGCGGCCTCGGTGTGGCCGTTGCGGACGAGGACGCCACCGGACTTGGCGCGCAGCGGGAAGACATGGCCCGGCCGTACGAAGTCGCCCGGCTCCGCCTCGCCGCTCGCCAGCAGCTGGAGGGTGGTGGCCCGGTCGGCGGCGGAGATGCCGGTGGACACCCCGTGCGCGGCGGTCGCGTCGACGGAGACGGTGAAGGCCGTACGCATCGACTCGGTGTTGTGCTCGACCATCTGCGGCAGCCGGAGCCGGTCGAGCTCCTCGCCCTCCATGGGCGCGCAGATCAGGCCGCGGCACTCGCTCATCATGAAGGCGACGATCTCGGGCGTGGCCTTCTCCGCAGCGATGACGAGGTCGCCCTCGTTCTCGCGGTCCTCGTCGTCGACGACCACGACGGGCCGGCCGGCGGCGATGTCACGGATGGCCTGCTCGACGGGGTCGAGGGCGAAGTCCTCGACGTTGTCGGTGTCGTACCAGGTGGTGGGCAGGGCGGTCATGCCATCCCCCTTTCGTTCTCCCCCAGAGCCTTCGGCCTGGGGATGCCCTCATCTCCGCCCGCGCGGCGCAGAGGTGCGGCCATCGTTGTCATCTGCGGCCCGGCGGCCGCGCGTGCGTCGCTCACAGCATGGCTCCTTCCAGAGCGGGCTTCGCGCTGGTACGAGAGCGCTGGTACCAGTCGTGAGCGCCCCACAGGACGAGCGCGCCGTAGATGACATAGACGAGGCCGGAGAAGGCGTAGCCGTTGGTGAAGGCGAGGGGCACGCCCACCACGTCGACCAGGAGCCAGGCGAACCAGAACTCGACCATGCCCCGGGCCTGGGCGTACATGGCGACGACCGTGCCGACGAACACGTACGCGTCCGGCCACGGATCCCACGACAGGGTCGGGAAGGCGGTGAACAGTGCGCCGACCGCCAGGGTGCCGAGCGCGGCACCGCCCAGCAGAAAGCCGCGTTCACGCCAGGTGGCGAACCGGACGGCGAGGGAGCCGTCCTGGGCCTGCCGCTTGCCGCGCGTCCACTTCGCCCAGCCCCACAGGGCCACGACCATGACCACGACCTGCTTGCCGGCACTGCCCGACAGATGGCCCGCCGCGAAGGCCACGAAGAGAATCACGCCCGACAGGAACTGGGTGGGCCAGGTCCATATGGAGCGCCGCCAGCCGAGGGCGAGGGCGAACAGCCCCATCGTGTTGCCGACCATGTCGGACCACTTGATGTGCTGGTCGAAGACCGTGAAGGCCTCGGAGTTGAGCCAGGTCACAGCGCTCACTTCGCGGACTCCTCACCCGTGACGCCGAGCAGCCGCTCGACGTACTTGGCGATGACGTCGACCTCGAGGTTGACGGGGTCGCCGGGCTGCTTGATGCCGAGCGTGGTCAGCGCGAGGGTGGTGGGGATGAGGCTGACGGTGAAGTGCTCCCGTCCCGCGTCGACGACCGTGAGAGAGACACCGTCGACAGTAATGGACCCCTTCTCGACGACGTAACGGGTGAGTTCGGCCGGGAGCGAGATCTTGACGATCTCCCAGTTCTCGGAGGGCGTGCGCGCCAGGATCGTGCCGGTGCCGTCCACATGGCCCTGCACGATGTGCCCGCCCAGGCGGCCGCCGACGGCCATCGGGCGCTCCAGGTTGACCCGCGAGCCGACGGTGAGCGCACCGAGGCTGGAACGCTTCAGTGTCTCGGCCATCACATCGGCGGTGAACTGGCCGTCCTCGGTGTCGACCACCGTCAGGCAGACGCCGTTGACAGCGATCGAATCGCCGTGCTTCGCGCCTTCGGTGACGACGGGTCCGCGCAAACGGAAGCGGGACGCGTCCGCGAGCTGCTCGACGGCGGTGACCTCGCCCAGTTCTTCGACGATTCCGGTGAACACTCAGTGCTCCTTGGGGGCTTCGGTGGAGACGGCAGGGCTGTGCTTGCCCGGGGGACGATCCCCGGACCCCCGCCAGGGGCCCGACAAGGCGCCGCCTGTGTCGACGGAAGCCGGAATCGGGTGGGCGGTGATACGCAGATCGGGTCCGATGCGTACGGCCTCGGTGATGTCGAGCCGCAACGCTTCGGTGATGCTGGTGATTCCGGCGTCGGCGAGGGCCGAGGGGCCCCCGCCGAGGAAGGCCGGAGCGAGGTAGCCGACGACCTTGTCGACGGCGCCCGCGGCGACGAAGGCGGCGGCTAGGGTCGGGCCGCCCTCAAGGAGTACGGAACGGACGTTCCGCTCGTGCAGGACAGCCAGCAGCGCGGGAATGTCGATGCCCTTCGCCGTACGCGGCAGGCGTACGACCTCGGCCGGCAGGTCGCACTCCACATCCTCCGCGACGGCGACGAGGGTCGGCGCCGCGTCGTCCAGCACCCGGGCACCGGGCTTCACGGCGGTGCCGTTGGTGTCGACGACGACCCGCAGCGGCTGTGCGGCACCCGCGATGCCACGCACGGCGAGATGCGGGTCGTCCGCACGGGCCGTACCGGAGCCGACCACGACCGCGTCGGCCTCGGCGCGCAGCCGGTGGACGTCGGCGCGTGACTCGGCCGAGGTGATCCAGCGGCTGGAGCCGTCAGCCGCGGCGATCCGGCCGTCCAGCGTGGCGGCGTACTTCCACACGACATACGGACGGCCGAGGCGTACGGAGGTCAGCCAGGCGGCGTTGACCGCTTCGGCCTCCTCGGCGAGGAGGCCGTGCTCCACCTGGACCCCCGCCGCGCGCAGAGCCTCCGCACCGCCCGTGGCCTGAAGGTTCGGATCGGAGACGGCATACACGACGCGGGCGATCCCGGCGTCGATCAACGCCTGCGAGCAGGGGCCGGTGCGGCCGGTGTGGTTGCAGGGCTCCAGAGTGACGAATGCGGTGCCGCCGCAGGCCGGCACGCCCGCCCGACGCAGAGCGTGGACCTCGGCATGCGGGCCGCCGGCGCGCTGGTGGTACCCCTCCCCCACGCGCTCACCGGAGGCGTCGAGGATCACGCACCCGACGACCGGATTGGGGCTGGTGGAGCCGAGTCCGCGCGCGGCGAGCTCAATCGCTCGGCGCATGGCGTATGCGTCGGCTGCGGTGGCCACCGGGTCCTCCTGCCTCTTCGGGCACGGACTCCGGGGCTGTCGATGACGACAGAAGAGCGGACAGACCTCACGGGAAACACCGAAGGCCGAAAACACCGGCCGCCACGAACGACGACCGGCAGACGGCCGACGCACCCCAAGGGTCGCCCGCCGCGCACTGCCTCCCATCCGGACTTTAACCGTCGGTCCAGGAATTTCACCTGGTCAACCGGCCGCTGGATGCGGACGGGTCGCGGACTGTAACCGCCGGTTCGGAATTACACCGACCCCGGAGTGCGCTGCTGCTGGTACAGGGTCAGTGTGCCACGCCTGATCGCCGGCCATGCGGGGGTATACCTGTGGGCTGCCTCACAACGCACGGCGACGAAACAGTCACGCCTCGGGATTTCACGACACTCACCCTCCGTATCGAATCCCACACAGAAAGAAGTCATCGCGGGTAAGCTCACCAACGGAGTGACAACTCATCCGGCGCCTCAGGGAGTTGCTTATGGCAATCGAGGACAACCCTGGATCCCGTACCGGTTACGGCGAGGAGCTGCGACGACGGCGCGAGGGTGCCAAGCTCACCCAGGAGGAACTGAGCCAACGCGCGATCATGTCGCGCACGCACATCGCCCACATAGAGGCGGGCCGGCGCAGACCGGCACTGGACGACGCACGCCGGCTCGACCAGGTGCTGCAGACGGGCGGCGTCTTCGAGCGCTTCCCGCCGACGCCGGACGGCCGCAAGGTCGCCGAACACTTCGAGGCGGCGGCGGAGTTGGAAGGCCAGGCAACCGTGATCCATGAATACGCCTGCACACTGGTGCCCGGATTCCTTCAGACGGAGGCGTACGCGCGTGAAGTGCTCAGCTCAGGCTTCCCGGCCAGGAACGACAAGGAACGTGACCGGTTGCTCGCCACACGTCTCGAACGTGCCCGTATCCTCGACGACTTCGACTCGCCCGTGGTGTGGGTCCTCCTCGACGAGGCGGCGTTGCGGCGCCCGATCGGGAGTCCAGGAGTGATGGCGGAACAACTCGCCCATATCGCCGAGTTGGGGTCGCGTCGCCGTATGCGTGTGCACGTACTCCCCTATGTGTCGGGATATCACGCGCTACTGGAGGGCCCGGTCAAGCTCATGTGGTTCGAGGACCTGCCACCCGTGGCCTACATGGAAGGCCTGAAAACCGGCAAGGTTTGGGAAATTCCTGCCGTAGTGCGACAGTGCCAGTCAGCCTACGATCAGGCCCTGGGCGACGCACTGTCGCACCGCAAGTCCCTGAATCTGATCAGGTCTGTCGCAGAGGAATACGAGCATGCACGGCACTGAGCACATGGTCATCCCCGACGCCTCAGCACTGTCCGGATGGCAGAAGTCCGGCTACAGCGGGGACAGTGTCGGCAACTGCCTTGAAATCAGCACCACTTACCCCGCCGGCGTCCCCGTCCGCGACAGCAAGAATCCCCACGGCCCCGCCCTGGTGTTCCCCCGGCCAATCTGGCTGCCCTTCGTCACCGCCTTCACATCCGGCGGCACCAGGTCCAATTGAACGACAGCCAGTGTCGTAGTCACTGGGCGATCCCCAAGATGTGGCCGCCGGGGGCACGGAAATCAGCGGTCCGTAACCCCGGGCCGGGACCACGTCGTGTCCGGACGTACGCTTCCTCGCTCTTGCAGGTGTACTCGTAGGAAGTACGCCTCCAAGTACGAGGGAGACCATGGCGCGCCAACCGGCCCAGTACCTGCCCAAGCCGCCGGACATGTTCGACCGGGACTGGGAGTGGAGCGAACTCACCGCCTTCGCGACCGGCGAGGGGGTGGGGCCCCGGCTCGGGGTGGTCTCCGGCAGGCGGCGCCAGGGCAAGAGCTTTCTGCTCCAGGCGCTTGCCGAGGCCACGGGGGGCTTCTACTTCGCCGCCGCCGAAGCGTCCGAGGCCGAGTCCCTCCACATGCTGGGCGAGGCGATCGCCGACTATACGGGGACCGCTGCCCCGCACCGCCCCGCACGCTGGGACGAGGCCCTGGAGCTTGTCATCGGTCTGGCGGCAGAGCGGCCGGTCACCATCGTGATCGACGAGTTCCCGTACCTCGTACGCAGCTCCCCCGTCCTGCCCTCGCAGCTCCAGGAGACAATCGGTATGGGGCGCGGCCGCTACCTGGAACGGCACCCGCCCGCACGCTGGCTGCGCGTCGACCTGCTGCGAGTGATGGCCCGTCTGTGAAGGTCCCGCCGAGCCGGCCGGCCGACCGACGGTGCCCTCTGTTGGGGTGCCGGGGCAGGAAGCTCAGGAGGAAGGCAGGATCTCTCCTGCGAAGACGACGATCTGATCGATGAGGTTTCGCCGCAGGTGGACGACGTCCATCCCCGCCAGACGAGGGCCCTCGTCCGGTGTTGTGAAAACCCACTGATACCGGGCCCACTCATCCGGCGCATCCACCCCCGAACAGCGGACCATCGTGCCACTTCCTGCCGGGTGGTGCCGGATGTCCAGCACAAAGCGCTCGACGGCCTCGATCCCCTCACTGCGCCCCAACGGTCCCCAGAAGATCACATCCGAGGTCAGGGCTTGGGACAACAGAGCCGTCACATAGCTGTCATCTGAGGCATTGAAAGCGGAGATGAACGTATCGATCGCGGATTGAGCGGTCTCCTCGTGCATGCACCAGTAATACCAGCCATTTCGCCCAACGCGATCGTCCACGAGCTCATTGGGGGACCATCCCTTCTGTGGCCCTCTTCGGTAGGGTTGTGACCCCTCGCAGTCCCGGTGGGTGCATAGCCAGTAGTGCGAGCCGTTCGACGGCCGGCGTGAGTTCCGCCAGCCCCGCCTTGGCGAGGCCGCGTGATCGGCTTCAGGAACACGTCCCGTCGAGGGCTGGAGGCTTTCGTTTGGATCACCTCGCTGACCAGGGGAAGATGCCGGCGACGTGGAGTCCGGCCAGGTAGATGGTCGCGGTCTTCTCGTAGCGGGTCTCGATACCTCGCCGCTGTTTCAGGTGCCATCCGCTTCTCGATCACGGGGCCGGCCTGGTCGAAGAGACGGGACATTGGCCGCTGATGGTGCTCTGGCCATCTGATCTTGTCGATCCCGGCGAGGTCACTACTGATGGGCGGCTGGTTGCGCGAGAGTGAGTCCGGTCCACCGATCAAGTTCCTCCGCGTGGCTGCCGACCGCCGTCGCCTGGGCGACCGCCGAGGCTTCCTCGGGCGTTGGCTCACCATTGCGGGAGAGCAGAGCCAACGGCCAGGCCGGGGTGCCCGGCCGCTCACCGTCAAAGGGGTACCAGTCCCAGGCCGCGCCGAATCGCCAGGCGCGCCCGTTCCGATCGGCGACCTCATCGCCTGGTTCGAGGAATGCGTACGGGCGGAAGAGCAGTTCGATGCGGATCGGTTCACCGCCGACCGGATCAAGCGCGTAGGCCTGGTCCTCCTGCTCGGGGTCATAGGTGTCACCCTGTCGTAGGAGATCGAGGTAGGACGCGGGCCGCGGCAGCATGCCGGTTACCTGAGGCGGATCGAAGTGATAGACCGCCAACACGTGCACCACAGTCGTGGGGATGCCTACCAGGCATGTGCCACCCGGCTTCAGTACGTTCTCCGCCGGTTCCGTTCGGAAGATTTCCCACTCGTGGGCCTCAGGCGTTGGAAGCGCCCGCTGGCCGTTCCACCTGATGTTCTTGGCCTGCGGGTCCACCTCCAGCCACGGCCACCGTACGGAGACGTAGTAGCGGGAGACCTCGGTGACCGTGGTCTCGGTGAACGGGCACTCCAGCATCAGCACATCACCGGGCCGGTAATCGTCAATCATGGACGCATTCTGTATGCCCTCACTGGCACGTGACCGAACGGGTATCCGGTACCCCGGGCACCTGAACACTACCCATCGCGCGAGCTCCGTTCCACCAAAGCCACCTCGCTTGAGAACAGCGTCCGAGACCCTCAAAGCCATCGGCTGCCCCGGTAGATAGAGATCAATCTCAGTGCAGCCGGGTCAGGCACCCGGTGCGAACAGCTCCTCCTGCGCCGCGTCCCGCGCCGCGAAGAGGGCGCCGCGCAACACCGCCTCCCCGCCCAGCGCGGCCGCGCGGACCTCTGTGCGGAGCGGGGAAAGAGATGCGAGGCGGGCCTCGACGCGGGCGGCGAGGGCCTCGCCGCCCGCGTGGCCGATCTCGCCGCCGAGGACGACGCAGCCCGGGTCGAGCACGGCGGTCACCGCCGCGGCGCCCACAGCGAGTCGCTCGGCGAGAGCGCCCAGAAACTCGGGATCGGCGGACCGTACGGCGTCCTCGGTGTCGCCCTCCACCCCGTATCGTGCGGCGAGTTCGCGTACCGCGGCCGCGCCGGCCAGCGAGTGGAAACCGCCGTCGCACCCAGTGGCCGAGGGCAGCGCGCCCGTGCCCGGCACCGGCAGGAAGCCGACCTCGCCCGCACCGCCCGACGCGCCCCGGCGCACCTTTCCGCCCAGGACGACGGCCGCACCCACTCCCTGGCCGAGCCAGAAGAGCACGAAGTCGTCCACACCACGGGCGGCGCCGAGGCGCTGCTCGGCAACCGCGGCCAGGTTGGTCTCGTTCTCGACCAGTACGGACGCGGAAAGGCGCTGCTGGAGGGCGGCGACAAGAGCACGGTGCCATTCGGGCAGCCCGGTGGATTCGCGCAGTTCGCCGGTGACGGGGTCGATCAGACCGGGCGCACCGATGCCGACGCTGTGCAGCCGCTCGGCACCGGCCTCGCGCGCGGTGCGTTCCAGCAGAGCGGCGGCCTGTTCGACGGCCTGCCCGGTGCCGGTGTGGCGGCCGATGGGCAGGGCGGCCTCGGCAAGGGTGGTGCCGAGCAGGTCGGCGACGACGACAGTGACGCTGTGGGTGCGTACGTCGAGGGCGGCGAGGTGGGCACGGTCGGCGACGATCCCGTACAGCCGGGCGTTGGGGCCGCGCCGCTCGGCGCCCGCCTCACCGACGACCTGGACCAGGCCGGAACTCTGGAGGCGTTCCACCAGGCCTGCGACGGTGGGCCGGGAGAGTCCGGTGAGGGTCTTCAACTGCCCTGCCGTCAACGGGCCTTCCTGCTGGAGAAGCTGCAGGGCCAGCCGGTCGTTGATGGCCCGGGCAGTGCTCGGTGATGCGGGCATGCCGGGCATCCTTCCAGATCCACACGACGAGTTCTAACTATCATGAAGGGTTCCTGATAGTTTACGGCGCATGTTGACCGACGTGAGGCGGGCCCGCTACGCCGTGGCTGCCGTCTTCTGCGTACACGGCACGGTCACCGGCAGCTTCGCCACCAGGATCCCCTGGATCCAGGACCACGCCGGAGTCTCCGCCGGCCAGCTGGGCCTCGCGCTGGCCTTCCCGGCGATCGGATCCTCGCTGCTGATGCCGCTGTCCGGCGCGATCACCCACCGCTTCGGCTCCCGCATCGCCCTGCGCGGACTGCTGGCGCTGTGGACGCTCTCCCTCGCTCTGCCCGCCTTCGCCCCCGATCTGCTCACCCTGTGCCTCGCGCTCTTCGTGTACGGCGCCACCTCGGGCATGTCGGACGTGGCGATGAACGCGCTGGGCGTCGAGGTCGAAAACCGCCTCGGCCGGTCGATCATGTCCGGCCTGCACGGCATGTGGAGCGCGGGCGCACTGATCGGCTCCGCCGCGGGCACGGTCGCCGCGCACGCCGAGGTCGACGCCCGGCTGCACCACTGCCTGGCGGCCGGGGTGCTGACCGTACTGGGCCTGCTCGCCTGCCAGGGCGTACTCGACCTGCGCAGCACGCCCGACGAGCAGCCCCCGCCGCGCTTCGCGCTGCCGCCCAGGCCCGCGCTGCTCATCGGCGCGATCGGCTTCTGCGCCGTCTTCGCGGAGGGGGCGAGCCTGGACTGGTCGGCGGTCTATCTACGGGACGTACTGGACACCTCGCCGGGTGTGGCCGCCGCCTCCACCACGGCCTTCGCGCTGACGATGGCCGTGGCGCGGTTCGCGGGCGACCGGGTCGTCGACCGCTTCGGCGCGGTACGGACCGTACGCGCGGGCGGGGTGCTCGCCACGGCCGGCGGCCTGCTGGTCGTGACCGCGCCCCACCCGGGCGTCGCGATGACCGGCTTCGGGCTGATCGGCCTGGGCGTCGCGGTGGTCATCCCCCTGGCCTTCGCAGCGGCGGGCCGCAGCGGCCCCAACCCGAGCCAGGCGATCGCAGGCGTCGCGACCATCACGTATACCTCGGGCCTGATCGCTCCCTCGGCAATCGGCGGGATCGCCGATCTGACGTCACTGGTGGTGTCGTTCGGCCTGGTGACGCTGCTCGCGTCGGGCCTGATCGCGGGGGCGAAGGTGCTACGTGCGGGCAGCGCCGTGCGTCGGCTCTCCGCCGCCCCGGTGGAGTGAGGTTGCCGCGCGCCGCGTGGCCGACCGGCGTGTCCGTCCTCAACTCCCCAGCTACCTCCCCCAGCTGCCACTGGGGGTGCCCCCAGAAGTGCCCCAGGACAGGCTTGGAGGTTGCTGCCGTTAGCCGGGTGCGGGACGCTGACGCACGCCACGCCCGGGCCGGGTGACGCGCTCCAGCGGGCACACCGGCCAGCCCGAACGGAGAGCGTCACCGACTCAGTCGGCCGGAGCGACGCAGGACGCGACCACCCGCGCCCAGCGGTCGGTCATCCCACCCCACACCGCGCGCAGCGCCGGCTCGTCGTGGTCGACCTTGCGCACCACGTCGTCCGGTTCGAGCCCCAGCGCGCGGACCGGGGTGTCGTCGGCCCGCCCCCAGTGGCTGATGTCGGACGCCAGCACCTCGGGGTGGAACTGCACGCCCCAGATGTGGTTGCCCAGCCGGTACGCCTGGTGGGCGCAGCGCTCGCTGGTGAGGAGCCGGACCGCACCGGCCGGGAGGTTCTCCGTCTCCTCCCAGTGCCACTGCACGGCTCGCGGGCGTTCCCCCAGTGCGCCGAACAGGACATCGTCCGCGCCCTCCTGAAGTGGCGTCAGGTCCACGAGGCCGACCTCGGGACGGAGGGCGTGTCCGACCTTTCCACCGCAGGCCACGGTGAGCAGTTCCATGCCGAGGCAGATCCCCAGCGTGGGAAGGTCACGGGCGACAGCCTGCCGGAGCAGTTCCCGTACCTGCGGCAGCCAGGGCGCCCGTTCGTCGTCGTACGGGCCCATGGACCCGCCCAGGACCAGCAGTCCGTCGTGGTCGTCCAGGCTGCCGGGCAGCGGGTCGCCCTGCCAGGGGCGGCGGAGATCGAGCCGCAGCCCCGCCTGTACGAGCCGCTCTCCCACCATCGCGGGTCCGGTGCCGTCCTCGTGCTCGACGACCAGGACCACCGGGGCGCTCACAGGCGTCCCGCCTCGACGATGCGGCGCAGGAAGGCCCGCGTCCGTTCCTCCTGCGGTTCGCCGAAGATCTGTTCCGGCGGCCCTTCTTCCAGGAGCACACCCTGGTGGAGGAAGCACACCTTGCTCGACACCTCCCGTGCGAAGCCCATCTCGTGGGTGGCCAGCAGCATGGTCATGCCTCCTTCTGCGAGTTCCCGGACGATGGCCAGGACTTCGGCGACGAGTTCGGGGTCGAGCGCCGAGGTGATCTCGTCGAGCAGCAGGGCGCGCGGCCCGGTGGCGAGGGCGCGGACGATGGCGACGCGCTGCTGCTGTCCGCCGGAGAGCCGGTCCGGCAGGCTGTCCGCCTTGTCGGCGAGGCCGACCCGGGCCAGCAGGGCACGGGCCTGTTCCTCGGCCTCTTCGCGCGGTACGCCGCCGACCCTCATGGGGGCGAGCGCGACGTTGCGCAGCACGCTCATGTGCGGGAAGAGGTTGAAGTGCTGGAAGACCATGCCGACGTCGCGACGCAGCCGGTCCACGTCGGTGCCGCGCCCGGAGGAGACTTCGCCGGCCACCCGGATCTCGCCGCCGTCGATGTCCTCGAGGGCATTGATGCAACGCAGCAGGGTGGACTTGCCGCTGCCGGACGCGCCGATCAGGGTCACCACCTGGTGCTGTTCGACGTCGAGGGAGATGCCGCGGAGGACAGGGTTTCCCCCGTAGCTCTTGTGCACGGCGTCTATTTCGATGAACGGCATGTCAGGCTCCCTTGCCGCGGCGGTGCTCACGGGCCACAAGCCGGTCGACCAGCCGGGCCTGCGGGATGGTGATGACGACGAAGAGCAGCGCGACCACGGTCACCGAGGAGAGGTTGAAGTGGTTGGCCGCGTAGATCTTCGACTGGTTGAAGGCGTCGATCGTGCCGATGACGTTCACCAGCGCGGTGTCCTTCTGCAGGCTGATGAAGTCGTTGAGCAGCGGCGGCACGACACGGCGGGTGGCCTGCGGCAGCACCACATGACGCAGGGTGGCGCCCCGCGAGAGGCCGAGCGAGCGGGCGGCGGCGGACTGTCCGGGCGCGATGGACTCGATGCCGGCCCGGAAGACCTCGGCAACGTACGCCCCGTACGTCAGAGTCAGTGCGAGGATCGCGAACCAGACCGGGCTGAGCGAGCTGAGCAGCGGCACCTCGACCAGCGGAAGTCCGAAGCCGATCAGATAGATGATGATGATCGCCGGTACGGCCCGGAAGCCGTCGATGTAGGCGGTGGCGAGCATCCGCAGCGGGCGGCCGGCGCGGCCCGGTGCCATCCGGGCCAGCGCGAGCGCCAGTCCCCAGGCCAGGATCAGCAACTGTGCGACCACGGCGATGAAGAGGTTGGTGCCGAAGGCCGAGGCGATCTCCGAGATGCTGAGGCCGATCACCTCGCCGTCGAAGAAGGTCCGCTGCACGGCCCGGTCGTTGGCCAGTACGAACCACACCGCGCCGAGCACGCAGACCGCGACCAGGCACCAGCCGAGCACGGTCCAGGCGTCCTCGCGGGCCTCGGAGGAGTGGCGTCGCGCGTCGGCCCGGCGCTCCTCGGTCCAGGCGGCCGCGGCCGCGCGTGACGAGCGCAGTGCGCGCACAGCGGGACGCAGCAGGGGCAGTACGGCGGCCGTGATGGCCAGCGCCCCGGCGACGGCCGTGGTCCCGGTTCCGGGCAGGGCGTCGCGTACGGACCAGGCGGTGGCCGCGGTGAGGGCGACGACGGCGAGGACGCCGGCCGTCGCGGCCCATGCGAGGGGCAGGGACGGCGGGGGCGGCGTCGGGCCGATCGCCGCCGCGGTCCGCTTGGGTGTCAACAGGTCGGAAGCGAGGCTCACTTGGCACTCCACTCGGGGATCACGGCCGGGTCGCCGCCGAATGCCTTGGACAGATAGGTGGTGGAAAGGGCGTTCAGCGTGCCGTCCTTCTGCATCTCGGCGATGGCGCCGTTGATGGCCGTGGCGTTCTTGCTGCCCTTGGGGTAGAGCGCACCGTACGACTCACCCGTGGCGTACTGGCCGACGACGGCGAGCGAGCCCTTGGACTCCCTGGCCTTGCCGAGCACGATGGCGACATCGGTGAGGGCGGCGTCGATCTGGCCGGCCTGGAGTGCCGCCTGGAGCTCGACGTCACCGGCGAAGACCCTGGGGGTCTGCGCCGGCTCGAGGGTGTCGCGTACGAAGTCGGCGCCGGTGGTGCCCTGCTTGACGCCGAGCCGCTTGACGTCGATGTTGTCCGCGGTGACGTCCGCTCCGGCCTTCACCAGGACGCCGATGTTGGAGGCGAAGTAGGGGGCGGAGAACTCCACCACCTTGCGACGCTCGTCGGTGATGGAGATCTCGGCAAGCGCGATGTCGAAGTCCTGCGACTTGCCCGAGACCAGCGCGTCGAAGGAGACGTTGCGGACAGTGAGCTTGTCGAGGCCGGCGCGGTGGGCGATGTTCGCGGCCATGCAGTACTCGTAGCCGCTGTCGATCTGCCGGACCGTGTCGCCGTTCCACCAGCCGCGGCTGGGCAGGTCGCCGACCACGGTGAGAGTGCCGTCCTGGACGGTGTCGAGCTTGATGGAGCCTCTCTTGCCGGTCACCTTGCAGTCGCCGTAGGTCCCCGAGCCCTTGGAGTCGGTGGTGTGGGTGGTGGAGTCACCGCCTCCGCCACCACCGCAGGCGGTGAGAGTCGCCGTCAGCAAGGCGGCGAGTGCGGGCACTGCGGGCAGGCGAAAGCTGCGCATGGAGCGCTCCTCGGGGGTTGTTGTCCTGGGGTGTGCGCAACAGTGCCCAAAACGTTTTGGGCACGTCAATACCCGCACCTCAAAGAAACCAAAACGTTTTTGTTGAGAGGGCTTGGACCAGGGGCTCCCTTCTGCCAGCCTTGACCTCGAACAGCGGACGGCACGGAGGGAACGGCACCTGATGAGCAGCGGGGGAACGGCACGAGGTCCGGCCGGACGGCGGACCGGAATCCGCGATGTGGCCCGCGCAACCGGCCTGTCCATCACCACCGTCTCCCACGCCCTCAGCGGCAAGGGGAAGATCGCCGGCGCCACCCGCGACCGGGTGCTGCGCGCTGCCGAAGAGCTCGGCTACCGACCGGATCCGGTCGCCCGCGGACTGGTCTCGGGACGCACCGGCATCCTCGGTCTGGCCGTCGGCCATATGACCGACAGACCCTGGGAGGCCACCTACCGGCCGTACTACGCGGCGCTCTCGTCAGGAGCCTCCATGGCCGCCGTCGAACGCGACTACGCGCTCGTCGTCGTCCCCGGCGACCCGGTCTCCGGGCTGTGGGCGCGGGTCCCGATGGACGGCCTGATCATCGTCGACCCGGTGCGCGACGATCCGCTGCTGGCCGACTGCGCGCGCCGCGGCCTGCCCGTGGTCACCGACGGGCGCCCCATCGACCCCGGTTACGGGCATGTACCGACCGTCGAGAGCGATCTGAACCGCGGGATGGCCGACATCCTCGGGCATCTGCGGGACGTCGGCGCACGCCGTGTCGGACTGCTCTCCGGGCCCCAGCCGGACGCGTACACCCAGGACAGCGAGCAGCTCTACCGCGAATGGTGCGCGACAGCCGGCCAGGATCCGCTGATCGAATCCCCGGCCCCCTCGGAGGAGCCGCTCGAAGCGGCGCTGCGCCTGCTGTCGCGCCCCGACCGCCCGGATGCCGTCCACGGCCTCAACGAGACCTACGGCCAGGCCCTGCTGGCCGCGGCCCGCCGACTGGGCCTGGCCATCCCGCACGATCTCCTGGTCAGCGTGATGCGCGAGACCGACCAGTCGGGCGCAGCGGAGGACTGGGACGTGCCCCTGACCACGCTCAGCCTGGACGCCCGGCAACTCGGCTCGGAGGCGGTGGGTCTGCTGATCGACGTGCTCGACGGACGTCCGGCACGCGATGTGATGGTGCCCTGCACGGTGGTGGTACGGGCCTCCACGCGGCGCGCTCGATCGTCCGGGTGACTCGATCGCGGACGACCCGCTCAGCCGCCGGCCAGTTCATAGGCGTACGACGGCGCGAAGGCGCCCGCCGATCCCTTGCAACCGTCCGACTCCCCCGGGAGTTTGACCCACAGATAGGCGTCGATCCGGGCCTCTCCGGTCCGAGTCGTCGGAGGGCGCCCCAGCGCCCGGCCCGCCGGGTCGCACCACTCGCCCGCCGGTGGCGCGCCATTGCCGTTGCGGCTGGTGTCGATCACCGCTCCCAGGTTCTCGGAGCCGCCGAGTGCAGCCAGGACCCGGCGCGCATAGGCGACTTCGTCCGCTGTGCGACGGAAGTTCGACACATTGGTGAAGATCCCGTCGCCGCTGGTCGCTGCGCCCGCCTTGCGCAGCTCCGTCGCCTGTTTCTCGGCGCCGTGCCAGCCCGAGTGGCCCGCGTCGAAGTAGACCCTGGCCCTGGGGTCCGCAGCGCGCAGGGTACGTCCGGCCCGGGCCAGCGAGGCATAGCGGCCGGCGCGCTCCTTGTCGGACAGGCAGTCCGACTGGGCGATGGAGTCGGGCTCCAGGATCACGATCACCGGGCCACTGCCCAGCCCTGCGGCGAACGCGCGGATCCAGGCGTCGTACGCCGCCAGGTCGGGAGCCCCGCCCTCGGAGGCCCCGCCGCAGTCCCGGTCGGGGATGGCGTACGGCACGAGCACCGGCACCCGGCCGGCCGCAGCCGCCCCGGATGTCACGGCGCGGACCCGGCGGGTGATGGTGTCCGGGCTGTAGTCGGCGAACCAGACGGCTGCCGGCTGCGCCGCGATGCGTGACTCGATGAGCACACGCTTCGGGTCGTCGGGGTTCGCACGGACCCAATCGAGGACCTGGGAGTCAGGATGGCGGTAGAGGTCACCGGAAACCGCACCACGGCGCCCCGGACCTGCCTGTTCTGCCTTGGAATTCGCGGATTTCGCGGACTTCGTGGATTTCGCGGACTTCGTGGCGGGCTTCGGCGAGCCCGTGGGCGAGGCGGACGGACTCGCGGACGACGCGGTGGGGCTGGGCAGGGCGGGCAGCGGCTGGAGTGTCGGCTTCCCCGACACCTCGGGCCTCGCCGTGTCCCGCTCCCCCTTGCCGTCCCCGAGTCCGGACACCATTCCCGTGACGGTGGCGACGGCCACCACGGTGGAGGCCAGGGCGGCCATGGCGTTGCGGCGCCTGGCCCGGCCGCGCTCCAACCGCTCCAGCCGTCGCTGGGAGCGTAAACCTGGCATGTGGATCTTTCCCCCTCGGACGGAATGCCGGCAGGGCACGCTGGTTCACCCCTTCCGGGGAAGCCCCGGCTCGTCGGCACCCGAACCACCCTAGGGCTGGGACCCTGCCCCCATGGCGCAGATCGAACAGTTCGCGGCTCCGAGCGTGTGTGCCCGATCGCCGATCGGCACGGTGCTGGAGCGGATGCGCGCGCTCCGCTCCGCCTGGCCGGCCGCGGACGGGGTGGCGGTCTTCAACCGCGTCTATCTGAAGGTCACCGAGGAGATCGGCCGACGCATCGACGACGGCGGATTCCCCGATCCGCGGGCCGCGGCGACCCTGGACGTGCTGTTCGCCGAGCGCTATCTGTCGGCCGTGGACACGGCGGCCGCGGGGCTGCGTCCGCCCGCGTGCTGGCGGCCTCTGTTCCAGTACCGGCGCCATCCGGGAGTACGGCCGCTGCAGTTCGCACTGGCCGGGATCAATGCGCACATCGGGCACGACCTGGCCCTCGCGGTCGTCGACACCTGCCATGCACTCGGCTGCCAACCCGCCTCCCTGGAAGGGGACTTCGACCGGGTGGGCGACATGCTGGTCGCTCTGGAGGAACACATCCGCGAGGATCTGATGCCCGGGCCCGATCTGCTCGAGATCGCCGATCCGCTCACCCATCTGCTCGGCTCCTGGAGCCTTGAGCGCGCCAGGGACGCCGCCTGGTCGGCGGCGCGCGTGCTGTGGGGGCTCAAGTACCTCCCCGATGTCGCCGAGGAGTTCAGGGACCGGATGGACGCCGGCGTGGGTCTGGTCGGCCGCTGTCTGCTCACTCCTTGGCCATGATTTCTCAACACCCTTGTGCCTTGTGGCACATGCCAGTGCTGCGCCGCAGAAGTTCGTGGAGGGGTCGGGCCGCGGGGCCGTCGAGGTAGAGGCCGCAGGCGCAGTCCAGGCATTCCTCGGGGCTGCCGGAGGGGAGACCGCTGCATAGCACGTTGTCCTCGTAGCCGCCTCGGGGCCCGGACCCGGTGTCGTACGAAGGCGAGCTGACCACCATCGCGCCGTCCGTGGTCGGCCCGAAGCCGGCCAGGCCCATCCCCGTGTATCTGCCGGCCTCGAGCCCGCGCGCGCTGCGGCGGCTGGTGGAACGGGCCGACGGCTGGATGCCGGTCGGCATGGGCGCCTCGAACCTGGCGGCCGACTGGCGCCGGGTCCAGGACGCGGCGGCGGACCGGGAGCGGTCGCTGGAGGTGTGCATGCGGGCGAACGTCGCGTACATGCCGAAGCCGTACGAAGGTGCGGGCCGGATGCCGTTCCAGGGCAGTGTCGCCCAGATCGTCGAGGATGTGGCGGCGCACGCCGAGACGGGGGTCGGGGAGATCCTCCTCGAGCTCCAGAGCACTCCGCGTGACGCGGAGGAGCTCATCGACGTCGCGGCCGAGGTGTACGCGGCCGCGCGGGCAGCGGGCATCTGAACGGAAGAACGAAGCCGCCGCAGACCGGGGTCACCGGCCTGCGGCGGCTGTTACGACCACCCGGGACCGGCCGGATCACGGTCGGCGACGGGGGTTGGTAACTGCTGGTCCCGGGGGCCCGCCTCCGCGGACCGGGCCTCCTGGGTACCGGTGAAACTCAGTCCTCGGGGAGTTCCACCGGGGCGATCTCGTCGTAGACGTCGCCCGGGCCGGGGTTGGTGGCGTCCGTGCCTCCGCCGAAGTGGTTCATGACGCCCCAGACCGCGTTGAGCGCGGTCTGGACGGCACCCTCGGCCCAGCCGGCCGTCCAGGAGATGTCGTCACCGGCGAGGAAGATGCCGCGCTTGTCCTCCGGCAGGCGGTCCTGCATGAAGTGGGTGAACAGACGCCGCTGGTAGCGGTAGTGGCCCGGCAGGTTGGCCTTGAACGCGCCCATGAAGTAGGGCTCGTTCTCCCAGGAGACCGTCACCGGGTTGCCGATGATGTGCTTCCGGATGTCGACCTTCGGGTAGATCTCGCCGAGCGACTTGAGCATGACCTCCATGCGCTCGGTCGCCGACAGCGGCAGCCACTTGAGGCTGTCGTCGCACCAGGTGTACGACAGGCAGATGACGGCCGGCTTGTCCGGGCCGTTGTCCAGCAGGTACGTGCCACGGGTCATCCGGTCGGTGAGCGTCATCGACATCACGTCACGGCCGGTTGCCTCGTCCTTGTCCAGCCAGAACGGCCGGTCGACGGGAACGAAGAGCTTGCTCGACTCCATGTAGTGGGTGCGCTCGATCGCGGTCCAGTGGTCGATCGGGAAGAGCGAGTCGTCGCACGCGATCTTGGAGAGCAGCATCCACGACTGAGCGGTGAAGACCGCCGCACGGTAGGTGCGGATGTCCCCGGAGGCGTCGGTGACCGTGATGCGGTTGCCCGCAGTGCGGTGCAGCCGGGTCACGGCGGGCTTCGGCTCCCCGTCGTGCAGGGACTTCAGCGATGTACCCAGCGGCCAGTGGACCATCTTCTGCGGCTCGCGCTCCCACAGGCGCAGCGGCAGCTGCTGGGAGCCGCCGACGATGCCGCGGTGGTGGTCGTCGGCCTCGGTGTAGACGACGCGGAGGATCTCCAGGATGGAGTTGGGGAAGTCGGTGTCCCAGCCGCCCGTGCCGAAGCCGACCTGGCCGAAGATCTCGCGGTGGCGGAAGGACTTGAAGGCCTCCGACTCGCAGAGGAAGCCGTAAAAGGTCTGGTTGTCGAGCTTCTCGACGAGCCTGGCCCAGATCTCGCGGATGCGCGGGACGTCGCGCTCGCGGATGGCGCGGTTCATGTCGGAGAAGTCGGCGCCCTCGTCCAGGCAGGCGTTCCAGGCCGCCGCGACATCGCGGTAGACCTGCGGCAGGTCATCGACCGTCTCGGCGTAGTGCGACTCGCCCTTGAGGTCGATGACGGTCGACGGGGTGGACTCGGCAAGGGGGTTGGGGAACGGCCTCGTCTCCAGGTCCGCCAGGTCGATGTAGTGCTGGAAGGCGGTCGACGAGGGCGGGAAGCGCATCGCGCCCAGCTCGCAGTTCAGCTCACCTTCGTCACCTGCGGCGGCGCAGCCCTCGAAGCCCACCGTGCGCAACCGTCCGCCGATCTGGTCGGCCTCGTAGACGACGGGCTTGAGGCCCATCTTCATCAGCTCGTACGCCGCGATGATGCCGGACAGGCCGCCGCCGATGACCGCGACCTCCTCACCGTGCTCGGTCGCGGGTATCTGACCGAGACCCGCCGGGTGGGCGAGGTAGTCGTCGTACGCGAAGGGGAAGTCCGGACCGAACATGGTGATCGGCGGCTGCTGCTCATCGGTGTGCTGGACAGCGGTGGGCACCGTGGACGTCATGGGGTACGGACTCCTTGCACGGAAAAGAAAAAGAAGGGGGGTGGCGGGAGAGGCGGGCGCTCAGCTCAGGGAGGAGTAGAGCTCGGAGCGGCGGTCCTGCAGATACGGGTAGTTCTCCCGCGAGGCGCTGAGGAAGGCCGGGTCGGCCTCGCCGAACACCAGCTCCTCACCACGGCCGGCCCGGGCGCGGACGGTGCCGTCCGGCCCTGCCAGGCAGCTCAGCCCGACGAATTCGAACTCGCCCTCGGGTCCGGTCCGGTTGACGTACGCGATGTACATCTGGCTCTCGACGGCCCGGACCGGGACGAGGGACTCGGCGACGAACTGGAACGGATGCATCTGGGCGGTGGGCACCAGCAGCAGGTCCGTACCCGCGAGGGCGTGCGCCCGGACGTTCTCCGGGAATTCCACGTCGTAGCAGATCATGATCCCGACACGGAGGCCGTTCAGCTCGGCCTGGACGACCGGCTGGTCGCCCGGCGTGAACCACTCGCGCTCGAAGCCGCCGAAGAGGTGCGTCTTGCGGTAGTTCGCCAGACGCGCCCCGTCCGCGCCGATCAGCTGGGCCGCGTTGTAGACCATCCCCCGGCCTTCGGCCGGGGGGACCCCCATCTCGCTTCGCTCGCCGCCACGCTCCGGGTAGGCGTAGAGCACCGCCAGCCCATGGCGTACCGCGATCTCGGCGACTGCCTGCGCGGATGGGCCGTCCGCCGCCTCGGCCAGCCGGTGCACGCCCTCGCCGATGGCGTAACCGGTCAGGAACATCTCCGAGGTGACCAGCAGCCCGGCCCCCGCCGCCGCCGCACGGCCCGCGGCCTCGTCCAGCACCTTGAGGTTCTCGGCGACATCGCCCGGACGGCCGGAGCTCTGGAGCAGGGCGGTGCGGAGCGGCGTCATGGGCAGACCTCGGCGGTGCGAAGGGGGTTCGGGGGACGGCTAAAACCGTACGGTCCCGGGATCTGCCCGGACAAGATTCCACCGTTGCGCAGCGCCGCGCGATTCATTGCGCATCCCGGGGCCTCCGCGGTGATTCATTGCGCGGCACGCGGTCTGCTACCCCGGCCGTACGGCCGGCCATCCCCATCCGGGGGTGCCCCAGAGGTGCCCCCAGGCCAACCCGCACGGAGACCGGCAACCAGCTCGGGCGTGACGCGCGCCGGCACCCCGCATCCGGCAGGCAACCGGCAGCCCCCAGGCCGGCCTCGCGGAGGACGCCCTACGCCGGCGACCCCGACGAAAAGCGACGCAGCAGCGGCGAGAGCACCAGCACGGACTTGGTGCGCTCCACGAACGGCTCGCCCGCGATGCGCTCCAGCACACGCTCGAAGTGGCGCATGTCGGAGGCGAAGATCTGGACGATCGCGTCCGCCTCGCCGGTGACAGTGGAGGCGGACGCGACTTCCGGGTAGCGCTCGAGGCCACGCTGGATGGTCTCGGGCGAGGTGTTGCTCCGTGCGAAGATCTCGATGTACCCCTCGGTCTCCCAGCCCAGCGCCGCGGGGTCGACGCGGACGGTGAAGCCGGTGATGGCTCCCTCCGCCCGCAGCCGGTCCACCCGGCGCTTCACCGCGGGAGCGGAGAGCCCGACCAGGGAGCCGATGTCGGCGTAGGAGCGGCGGGCGTCCTCGGCGAGGGCGTGGACGATGCGTTCGTCGAGATCGTTCAGTCGCACGGGGGGTGGATCACTTTTCTGCAGTGGCTTCGGTGGCCAGTCGTGAGCGGCGGATGCCGTACAGGAAGTAGAACACGAGACCCAGGACCATCCAGCCGGCGAACCACAGCCAGGTGATGCCCGGAAGGCTGTACATCAGGTAGGCGCAGAAGCCGAAGCCCAGGATCGGGGTGACCGGGAAGAGCATCACCTTGAAGGTGCGGTTCATCTCGGGTCGCTTGTAGCGCAGGATGATGACGGCGACGTTGACCAGGGCGAAGGCGAAGAGCGTGCCGATGCTGGTGGCGTTGGCCAGCTCGCCCAGCGGGATGAACGCGGCGAGGGTACCGCAGAAGAGCGAGACGATCACGGTGTTGGCCCGCGGTGCGCCGGTCTTCGGGTTGACCTTCGCGAAGACCTTCGGGATCAGGCCGTCGCGGGACATCGCGAAGAGGATGCGGGTCTGGCCGTAGAGCACGGCGAAGACGACGCTGGCGATGGCCACGACCGCGCCGGCCGCAAGCACGACACCCCAGAAGCTCTGGCCGGTGACGTCCGTCATGATCTGGGCGAGCGCGGCCTCGGTGCCCTTGAAGTCCTGCCACGGCATGGCGCCGACGGCGACCAGCGCGACCACGCAGTACAGCACCGTGACGATCAGCAGCGACAGCATGATCGCGCGCGGCAGGTCCCGCTTGGGGTTCTTGGCCTCCTCGCCGGCGGTGGAGGCAGCGTCGAAGCCGATGTACGAGAAGAACAGTGTGGCCGCGGCGGCGCTGATGCCGGTGACGCCGAGCGGGGCGAGCGGGGCGTAGTTGCCGGCCTTGATACCCATGAAACCGATGCCGATGAAGAGCAGCAACGTCACGATCTTCACCGTGACCATGATCGTGTTGATCCGCGCGCTCTCCTTCGCGCCGCCCATCAGGAAGACCATGGCCAGCAGGACCACGATCAGGGCGGGGAGGTTGACGAATCCGCCTTCGCCGAGTGGGGCGGAGACCGCCTGCGGGATGGTCACCCCGATGGTGCCCTCGAGCAACTCGTTCAGGTACTGGCCCCAGCCGACCGCAACGGCCGAGACCGACACCGCGTACTCCAGGACCAGGCACCAGCCGCAGATCCAGGCGATGAGCTCACCCATCGTTGCGTACGCATACGAGTACGAGGAGCCGGAAACGGGGATGGAGCCGGCCAGCTCCGCGTACGACAGAGCGGAGAACAGAGCAGTCAGTCCCGCTATGACGAACGAGATGGTGACCGCCGGACCGGCCAGCGGAGCGGCCTCACCCAGGACGACGAAGATGCCGGTGCCGAGGGTCGCACCGATGCTGATCATCGTCAGCTGCCACATGGTCAGGGAGCGGCGAAGGGAGCCGCCCTCACCCTGGCCACCCTCCGCGACCAGCCGTTCCACGGGCTTGCGACGCAAGATCGCAAGGCTCGGCCGGGTGACGGCGGCCGACTCCGTTCCGACGGAGGGCGGGGCGGTCTTGCTGTCCAGCACTAAAAGGCTCCTTATCGCTGCCTCTCGAAACGGCGACCGCGACGGCCCGCCTCCAGGCAGCGGATGGGTGAGCCCTGAGGGTGCGGACCGTCGAGCAGGCGGTCCCGCCACTCCACGTATGGCGAGAACCTTGTTGGCTTGCAGTTCCCGCTCGTAATGCAGCAACCATGCTTATCAGCGAACAATCATTGCACGCAAATCCTCTGGATGGGTATTTGTTGCGCGTCTCCGGTCGATCAGTGCGTCGGGGCCCTTTCGGACGTGTCCGGAACGGGGGTACGCGTAAGGCCCCCGCGCGGTGCGCGGGGGCCTTCAGGAAGGGCGGACCGAGCTAGTGCTGTAACCGGAAAGGTTCACCAGCTCGCGACCCCCGGCACGGCACTTCTCCCGTAGCCCTTCGGGCACGGGAGGGGCCCCCATCGTTGTCGAATCGCGCGAGTACGGCCAAGTACGAGCTGCGATCCTCCGCCTTGCGATGCACCGCACCTGGGGGCACCTCTGGGGGCACCCCGGGGGCACCCCCAGCGGTAGCTGGGGGAGGTAGCTGGGGGAGGTAGCTGGGGGAGGTAGCTGGGGGAGGTAGCTGGGGGAGCCGCGAGCTTCCCGGCAAACCTTTCCGGCCGCAGCACTAGCTCCAACTGGCGTGCAGCGGCTTGCCCTCGGCGTATCCGGCGGCACTCTGGATGCCGACGATCGCCCTCTCCGCAAACTCCGCCAGGGAGCTCGCGCCGGCGTACGTGCAGGAGGAGCGGACGCCCGCGATGATCGAGTCGATCAGGTCCTCCACGCCCGGACGGGCCGGGTCCAGGAACATCCGCGAGGTGGAGATGCCCTCCTCGAACAGGCCCTTGCGGGCACGGTCGTAGGCCGACTCCTCGCTGGTGCGGTTCTGCACCGCACGAGCGGAGGCCATGCCGAAGGACTCCTTGTACGGGCGGCCGTCGGCGGTGTGCTGAAGGTCGCCGGGCGACTCGTACGTACCGGCGAACCAGGAGCCGACCATGACGTTGGACGCCCCGGCGGCGAGCGCCATGGCGACATCACGCGGGTGACGGACACCACCGTCCGCCCAGACGTGCTTGCCGTACTTCTTGGCCTCGGCCGCGCACTCCAGCACCGCGGAGAACTGTGGCCGGCCCACGCCGGTCATCATGCGGGTGGTGCACATGGCGCCGGGGCCCACACCGACCTTGACGATGTCCGCGCCGGCCTCGATGAGGTCACGGACTCCCTCGGCGGCCACGACGTTGCCCGCCACGATCGGCACCTGCGGGTCGAGCCCGCGGACCGCCTTGATCGCGGCGATCATCGACTCCTGGTGGCCGTGCGCGGTGTCGATGACGAGCGTGTCCACGCCCGCGTCGAGGAGCTGCTTGGCCTTGCCCACGAAGTCGCCGTTGATGCCGACGGCGGCGGCGATGCGCAGCCTGCCCCCGGCGTCCACGGCGGGCTTGTACAGCGTCGCGCGCAGCGCGCCCTTGCGGGTCAGGATGCCGACGAGCTTGCCGTCCTCGTCGATGGCCGGCGCGAGCTTGCGGTTGGCGTTGTCGAGCGTGTTGAAGGCCTCGCGCGGCTCGATGTCCGCGTCGAGGAGCAGCAGGTCCTTGGTCATGACCTCGGACAGCTGCGTGAATCGGTCCACACCCGACAGGTCGTGCTCGGTGACGACACCGACCGGGCGGTGGTCACCGTCGACGACGACACCCGCGTTGTGTGCCCGCTTGGGCAGCAGCGACAGCGCGTCGGCGACCGTCTGGTGCGGGGTCAGCACGATCGGGGTGTCGAGGACCAGGTGGCGGGTCTTGACCCAGGAGATGACGTCGGTGACGACGTCGATCGGGATGTCCTGGGGGATGACCACGAGGCCGCCGCGGCGGGCCACGGTCTCGGCCATGCGGCGGCCCGCGATCGCGGTCATGTTCGCCACGACGAGTGGGATGGTCGTGCCCGTGCCGTCGGGCGACGCCAGGTCCACGCCCTGGCGGGAGCCGACCGCGGAGCGGCTCGGCACCATGAACACATCGTCGTACGTCAGGTCGTACGGCGGCTTGATGTCATTGAGGAAACGCACGTGCAGAACATCCCAGTCAATCGGAGGTACCCCCGGGGGTACGGCCGGGGGAAAACGCACGTACTTCATTTTCCCATGGGCGTACCCCAGAACCCCAGGGGACAATCGTCCAGGTCACAGGGGGTGCGCTTGTGCGATCCTCCGAAGACTCGCCGGTCAGTCCCCGTCCGGGTCTGCGCGGTCCAGGGCCGGACGCGGACCCGGGCCCGTCTCGTGCAGCAGGAAGTCCGCGGCCGCCGTGTCCGTGACCAGGCTGGTCACCAGGCCGGAGCGCAGTACGGCCCCGATCGCCGCGGCCTTGCGGTGGCCGCCGGCGATCGCGACCACCTCGGGGATACGGCGCAGCCGGTCGGCCTCGACCGTGATGCAGCGCTCGCCCAGGTCACGTCCGACCCGACGGCCCTCGGTGTCGAAGAGGTGGGCGGACATCTCGGCGGCGACGCCCAGCGAGGCGTAATGGGCGCGTTCCTCGTCGGTGAGCATGTCGTGCACGGTGGAGATGCCGGGTTCCCAGGAGCCGATCGACACACACGCGACCGTGACCTTGTCGAAGTACTCGAAGGCCCGGGCGATACCGGTCTGGTTGCGCAGGGCGGCGGCGGTCGCCGGGTCCGGCAGCAGCATCGGGGCGTAGATGGGGTGGGCCTCTCCCCCGGACACCTGGGCGGCACGGCGCACGGCCTCGACCGAGCCGCGCTCCGCGGTGCCCGCGTCGTAGACGCCCGTGAGCTGGACGACGGTGCACGGCGGCAGCCGGTGGAGGGCGGCGGCCATATGGATGGTGGACCGGCCCCAGGCCAGGCCCAGCACATCGCCCTCGTTCACCAGTTCACCGAGCAGATCGGCGGCGACGGCGCCCAGGTTCTCCGGGTCCGGTGATTCCTCCGCGGCATCGGCCGGGGCCTCGACGACGACCGCGTGCCGCAGTCCGTAGCGAGCCCGGAGCGCGTCGGAGCGCTCCGCGTCCAGTTCGGCGGGGACCCGGATCTCGATCCGTACGAGGTCGCGCTCGAGAGCGGTTTCCAGTACCCGCGCGACCTTGAAGCGACTGACTCCGAACTCCTCCGCGATCTGGATCTTGGACTTGCCCTCGAGGTAGAAGCGGCGTGCCATGGCCGCCGCCTGCACCAGCTCCGCGGGTCCCATCCGCAGGGCTGGACGTCCCGCCGACATTGCAGACACCGCGATCTCCTCACTGCTGTTCACACTGTGCTGGTTCACACCCTGGACTCGACTTCATCCTGTCAGATCCAGAGGTGCTTGATCAGCCCTGTTGGGCTCCGTTCATCGAGCTGTGGCTCAGTGGACGCAGGCCCATGCCGCGGAGGCGGTGGCCTGCTCGGCCTTCGCACGCAGTGCGCGCACCGCCTGCGCCGGGTCCTCGGCCCCGTACACGGCGGATCCGGCGACGAAGACGTCGGCGCCGGCGTCCGCGCACAGTTCAATGGTGGACTCGGAGACGCCTCCGTCGACCTGCAGCCACAGTTCGAGGCCGTGCTTGGTGAGGAGCTCCCGGGTGCGGCGGATCTTGGGCAGCATGATGTCCAGGAACGCCTGGCCGCCGAAGCCCGGCTCCACCGTCATGATCAGGAGCATGTCGAGCTCGGGGAGCAGGTCCTCGTAAGGCTCGATGGGCGTCGCCGGCCGCAGCGCCATGGAGGCACGCGCGCCCTTGGCCCGGATCTCGCGCGCCAGCCGCACCGGGGCAGCGGCCGCCTCCACATGGAAGGTGACCGAGCCGGCCCCCGCCTCGACGTACTGCGGAGCCCAGCGGTCCGGGTTCTCGATCATCAGATGGCAGTCCAGCGGGGTGTCCGTCGCCCTGCTGAGGGACTCCACGACCGGGACGCCGAGGGTGAGGTTGGGCACGAAGTGGTTGTCCATGACATCGACATGGAGCCAGTCGGCGCCCTCGACGGCCTTGGCCTCGTCGGCGAGCCGCGCGAAGTCGGCGGACAGGATGCTGGGGTTGATCTGCACGGCCATGCCCCAAGACTGCCATGCCCCGCGGACACTCCGTTGGCCGGTACGGAGCTTTGGCCCCCGGCGGCCCGCGGAAGTCCGTTCAAGCCGCTGCCCCCGTCTCGGAGGATTCCGGCGGCGGGTGCGGCACCCTCAACCGCCGGACGGCCGCCATGCTCAGGGCCGCCGACCCCGACGGGGCATCGCCCGCGAGTTCGTCATGACCGCCGAAGGCGAGCGCCGCCTGGACGCCGACCGCGCCGCGAACCTCAGCGGCCTGGCGCGCGTCATGGCGGACTGCGCCCCCGAGGAGACGGCCGAGCTCGCAGAGCTTCTCGGCCGCCTCAACCGCGACAACGAGCGCCTGGACGGACACCCCTGGCCGCGCGACTGAGATTCACGCCGTACGGCGCAGCAGCGCCAGATACATCGCGTCCGTACCGTGCAGATGCGGCCACAGCTGCACGTCGGGCCCGTCACCCAGCGCCGGGACTCCGGGCATCAGCGGACGGGCGTCGATCCACTCCGCCTCGACCGGACTGCCGCCGCGGCCCCTGAGCACGTCCTCCACCACGATCCGGGTCTCCGCGAGATGCGGGGAGCAGGTGGCGTAGCCGACGACACCGCCGACCCGCACCGCGTTCAGTGCCTCGCGCAGCAGCGCCCGCTGCAGCGGGGCGAAGCCCTCCAGATCCTCGGGGCGGCGCCGCCAGCGTGCCTCCGGGCGCCGTCGCAGCGCACCCAGGCCCGAGCACGGGACGTCCATCAGGACCCGGTCGAAGGTGCCCGGATACCACGGCGGGCGGGTGCCGTCGGCCGCGATCACCTGGTACGGGCCGGGGTTGCCGTGCAGCGCCCGCTCGACCAGCCGGGCGCGGTGCGGCTGCTTCTCGGAAGCCAGCAGCGCTGCGCCCCGCTCGGCGGCCATGGCGCCCAGCAGGGCTGCCTTGCCGCCGGGGCCGGCACAGCCGTCGAGCCACCGCTTGTCGGGGCCGTCCAGCGGCGCGTTGGCCAGGGCGATCGCGACGAGCTGACTTCCCTCGTCCTGGACGCCCGCACGGCCCTCGTGCACCGCCTCCAGCGCGCCGGGCTCACCGCCCTCGGTCAGCCGCACGGCGTACGGCGACCAGCGGCCGGGCTCGGTGGCCTCGATCGTCAGCAGTTCCTCCGTGGTGGACCGGCCCGGCCGGGCCACGAGCGTCACCTCGGGCCGCTCGTTGTCCGCCTCCAGCAGGTCCTCGATGCCCGCCCGGCCGCCGCCGAGGGCGTCCCACAGTGCCGAGACGACCCAGCGGGGATGCGAGTGGACGACGGCGAGGTGGTCCTCGGGGTCCTCGTCGTACGGCGGCGCGACGCGCTCCAGCCAGCCGTCCAGATCGTCCTGCGCGACCTTGCGCAGGACGGCGTTGACGAACTTGGCCCGTCCGTCGCCCAGCACCACCCGGGCCAGCTCCACCGTGGCCGACACCGCCGCGTGCGAGGGGATACGCGTGCCCAGCAGCTGGTGCACTCCGAGGCCGAGGACGTCCAGTACCGGCGGATCCACCTCGCGCAGCGGGCGGTCGACGCATGCCGAGACGATCGCGTCGTAGGTGCCCTGCCGGCGCAGCGTCCCGTACACCAGCTCAGTGGCGAACGCCGCGTCCCGGGCGTCGAAGCCCTCCTTCTCACGCGCCTTCCTCAGCAGCGGCGGCAACACGAGATTCGCGTACGCGTCACGCTCGTCCACGGCGCGCAGGGCCTCGAAGGCAAGGATCCGGACCGGGTCCTTCTGGGGGCGGCGGTACGGCTTGTGGGGACGGCGACGAGCCTGGTCGTTCAAAGGTGCTCCGCGGAAGAGGAAAGAAAGGTGATCCCTTTCAGACTACGTCCGCGACGGTCAGCCGCTCGCCCGGGGCAATACGCACACCACGCGCCCAGTCCGCGCCGCGCATCGGCTTCTTGCCCTGCGGCTGGACCCACATCAGCTCGACGGCGTGCGAGCCGGTGCCCGCGTACACGTTGTTCTTCGCCGCCGAGAGCTCGCCGGGAAACAGCTCCGTGCGATCCGGCACCGGTGCGACCTGGATGAGCTTCAGCCGCTCACCGCGGAAGACCGTCCAGGCACCCGGCGCGGGCGTGCAGCCGCGCACCACCCGGTCCACCCGGAGGGCCGGGGCGGCCCAGTCGATCTGGGCGTCCTCGACGGTGATCTTCGGCGCGAGCGAGATGCCGTCGGCGGGCTGCGGCACAGCCTTGAGGGTTCCGTCCTCGATGCCGTCCATCGTCGCGGCGAGCAGCCCCGCGCCCGCGAAGGCGAGCCGGGTCAGCAGGTCACCGCTGGTGTCGGTGTTCCGCACCTGCTCGGTGACCGTTCCGTACACCGGACCCGAGTCCAGCCCCTCCTCGATCAGGAAGGTCGAGGCGCCGGTGATCTCGTCGCCCGCCATGACCGCGTGCTGCACGGGCGCGGCGCCGCGCCAGGCCGGCAGCAGCGAGAAGTGCAGGTTCACCCAGCCGTGCGCGGGGATGTCCAAGGCCACCTTGGGCAGCAGCGCACCGTACGCGACGACCGGACAGCAGTCCGGGGCGATCTCCCGCAACCGCGCCAGGAACTCCTCGTCCCTCGGCTTCGCGGGCTTGAGCACCTCGATCCCGGCCTCCTCGGCCCGCTGCGCGACCGGGCTGGCCACCAGCCTCCGCCCACGCCCCGCGGGCGCGTCGGGCCGGGTGACGACCGCGGCCACCTCATGCCGGCCGGAGGCGATCAGGGCGTCCAGGGCGGGTACGGCGACCTCGGGGGTGCCTGCGAAGACGAGCTTCATGGGTGCTGACTGCCTCTCCGGCCGGGAATGTGCTGCGGCGCACCAGTCTATGGCCCGCGCGGAAGGGGGCGTACGAGCACCCGCGCGCCCTGCGCATATGCCCATACGCCCCTGGACCGTGACCACTTTCGCGGCTGGCGCGTTTGGTCAAGAGAGATTGACCGACGGGCCGCGAACGAACGATGCGGCCCCCCTTCAACGCCGGTTCGAGAGGCTTGTTTCATGGCCGACCACGCAACCCACGACGCCCAAGCCAGGGCCAGCCTGCACCTGTTGGTGCGGGACATCGAGCGGGTCCGCCGGCAGGTGGACGCACTGCGCACCCTCACCGCCCAACTGGGCAACGTCTACCGGCCGCGGCGCTCCGGCCCGTCCACGGGCTTCGTCGTCTACGGCCGGGCCCCGGCCCCCACCGTCCGTCTCGCCCAGGAACTGCGGGACAGCATCGAGACCTTGGTGACCGCGGCCGTCGACTTCGACCGCTCCCTGGGCTTCTCCTGGGACGCGGTGGGCTCCGCGCTCGGGGTCACCAAGCAGGCGGTGCACCGCCGTTACGGCACCCGCCGCGCCACGACGGCCGAGGCCGAACGCCCGGCCGAGGGCACGGTGACACGCACGCTCCCGGTCACTGCGGCAGGCACCCTCCCAGGCCCCCGCCACGGCTGACATCCGGAGGGGGTCACCCCCGGCCGGCATCGCTCGCGGGCACCCCACCGCTGTGAGGCGTCTCCCGGCGGTAGTCGGCCCTGCGGAACGAGTGCCCACGACCGGGCAGCAGCCGAAGGGGGACGCGCAGCAGGCGCCGGCCGGGCCCAGGGGTTGCCGCGCTTCGTGCACTTGACCGGTGCGTCCGTCCTCAAACGCCGGACGGGCTCGTTCGGGTGCAGCCGGCGGTCCGGTACTGCCCCCAACCGGGCAGCAGCCGAAGGGGGCCGCGCAGGGGGTGCCGGCCGGGCCGTAAAACGTGATGTGTGACGCGCGAAGGACCAGGTCAACTCCACGGACCACACGATCGCGCGGCGTACATCATGCCCGGCCCGGACCGTACTCCCGGAGCGGCACCCGGCAACGGCAGCAGCCCCGGGCCGCACCCGGCAACCGGCAGCAACCCCCACCAGCCCGTCCGGCGCCTGAGGAACACTCCCCCAGCCACTTCCCCCCAGCCACCGCTGGGGGTGCCCCAAGGCCAGCCAGGACGGAGACCGGCAACACCGCCACCGCACGGGCACGCACCGTCAGCCGATGTCCGGCGGGTCGACGCGGATCCGGACCGGCTCCGCGGCGCCGCGCGCCAAGCGGGACGCCTGCGCGGCCTTCAGCGCGGCGGCCAGCGCCGCCCCGCTGCCCGGCGGGACGCGGACCAGCGCGCGCTCCCACTGCTCCCCCACCGGAGGCTCGCCGGGCCGCCGCGGCCGGGCCGGGTCCGGCGCCGGCAGCGGCACCGGCCCGAGCACCTCCGCGTCGGCCGGCAGTGCCGCGGCGGACAGCAGCGCGGCCACCGCCTCCGGCCGTCCGGTGACCGCCGCCATCCGGGAGACCGGCGGAAAGCCCAGCTCCGCGCGCTCCGCGAGTTCGCGCAGAGCATGCCCGACGGGGTCCCAGCGCACTAACGCCTGCACGGGCCGCAGCGTCGGCTCGGCGACGACCACCACGGTGCCACCCTCGCCCTGGCCCCGGACCAGGGACGCGGCGCCCATCCAGCGGCGCAGCGCCTCCTCGCCCGCGCGCAGATCGGGGCGGCCGAGCATCGCCCAGCCGTCGAGCAGCAGCGCGGCCGCGTACCCGCCGTCGGCGACGGGCTCGGCGCCCGGCGTACTGACGACCAGGGCCGGCCGCCCGGGCACGCTGTCCAGCACATGGTCGCGGCCGGACGTGCGCACGGGCACCGCCGGGAAAGCCCTGCCGAGCTCCTCCGCGGTGCGGCGAGCACCGACGATCTGGGCCCGCAGCCGGGCGGAGCCGCACTCCGCGCAGTGCCAGCCGTCCGTGGAACGTCCGCACCACCCGCAGTGCAGCTCCCGCTCGTCGGGCGCCTCCAAGGGGCCCGCACAGTGCGCGCATCGCGCGGGAGTACGGCACCGCTCGCAGGCCAGGCGCGGTACGTACCCCCTCCGCGGCACCTGTACGAGCACCGGGCCGCTCTTGAGCCCGTCGCGCACGGTCTGCCAGGCCAGCGAGGGCAGCCTGGCCGCCCGGGCGGCCTCGTCGCGGGCCAGATCGCCGTCCCCGACCGTACGGACGAGCGGCGCCACGATCCGCACCTGCTCCCGGTTGGCGGAGAGCGGCAGTGCCCAGCCGCTCTCGACGAGCTGCGCAGCCTCCACCGTGCAGCTCGTACTCCCCAGCAGGAAGCCGGTCCTGTCGTGGGCGGCACGCAGCAGCAACACCTCACGCGCATGCGGCAACGGGGCATGCGGCTCACTGTGGCTGGAGTCCCCGTCGTCCCATATGACCACCAGGCCGAGGTCGCGCACGGGGGCGAACATCGCAGCCCGGGTCCCGACGACGGCCCGTACCGAGCCGCGCCGCACGGCCAGCCACTGCCGGTATCTCTTCTCCGGCCCCGCCTCGGCCGTCAGCAGCACATGCCGGCCCTCGCCGAGCAGCGCAGTGAGCGCGTGGTCCACCCGTGCCGCCGCCCGCCCGTCGGGTACGACGACCAGGGCGCCCCGGCCGGAAGCGAGCGTCGCGCCGACTGCCCGGGCCGTCTCCTCCGCCCAGTGCGGTCCGGGCAGCGCGGTCCACACGGCCCGCGGCGAGCCTCCGTCGGCCAGCGCCCGCAGGAACGCGGCCCCCTTGGGGTACCGCTGCCAGGTCCCCGGCTCGGGCGCGGCAGGCGGCGGCAGGGGCTCAGGGGACGGCTTGGCCTCGGCCTTCGCGCTGCGCGGCGGAACGGCGAGCTGGAGCACATCGGCGAGGCTGCCCGCGTAACGGTCGGCCACGGCCCGCGCCAGCCCCAGCAGCTCGGCGCTGAGCACCGGCTCGGGCGAGACCACATCGGCGAGCGCGGCCAGCGGGCCCGAGTAGTCGGACTCGGCACGGCGCTCGACGAGGAAGCCGTCGATCAGCCGTCCGCCTTCGCGCCGCCCGTCCCGCACATGGTGAGCCCCGGCCCCGAACCGCACCCGCACCCGCACACCCGGCTGGGCAGCGGCGTCCAGCTCCTCCGGCACGGCGTAGTCGAAGAACTGGTCGAGATGCAGCACGCCCTTGTTCACGACGACGCGCGCGACGGGCAGCTCCTTGGCCAGGGCGGCGCCCCGCCAGGTCCGCGGCTTGGCCCGGGGCACCTTGGTCGTGCGCACGGTCTCCCGGATGAGCGCGAGCTGCTCCGGCGGTCCCGCCTGGGACCGCTCGGGGTGTTCGTTCTCGCTGCTCACAGCCAAATTCCTACCAGACGCCACTGACAGTGGCGGCTGGGCGAGTGCCGCCCGAGATCAGGATCGGCGGCGGTGAGGCCCTTCACTGCGAGGCTCGCGCCTAGGCCCCGTCCGGCCGGTCATGCCGGGCTCGCGACGCCCGGCACCGCACCTCGCCGCGTTGTCGTCGGTCGCCGATGTCCCCCAGCTACCGCTGGGAGGTGCCCCCACCGCATGGACTCCCTCCTCCGCCTTGCGATGCACGGCACCACCGGGACACCAGCCGCTCTGCGGCGGGCGCTCACTGATCCGGCCTGACCGACCGGACAGGACCTCGCTCCAGATGTAACCGTCGCCTTCGCACCGGGCGATCGTCAGCGTAGCGCGCATATGCGGGGACCCCAGACCGATTATCGGTCTGGGGTCCCCGCACTTCAGCGGTGTCGCCTACAGGCCCGCGGCCTCACGCAGCGCGTCCACTCGGTCGGTGCGCTCCCAGGTGAAGTCGGGGAGCTCACGGCCGAAGTGGCCGTACGCCGCCGTCTGGGCGTAGATCGGGCGGAGCAGGTCGAGGTCGCGGATGATCGCGGCCGGGCGGAGGTCGAAGACCTGGGCGATGGCCTGTGCGATCTTCTCCTCGTCGACCGTGTGGGTACCGAAGGTCTCCACGAACAGGCCCACCGGCTCGGCCTTGCCGATCGCGTAGGCAACCTGCACCTCGCAGCGGCGGGCGAGGCCGGCCGCGACGACGTTCTTGGCGACCCAGCGCATCGCGTATGCGGCCGAGCGGTCCACCTTCGACGGGTCCTTGCCGGAGAAGGCCCCGCCGCCGTGGCGGGCCATGCCGCCGTACGTGTCGATGATGATCTTGCGGCCGGTCAGGCCGGCGTCACCCATCGGACCGCCGATCTCGAAGCGGCCGGTCGGGTTCACCAGCAGCCGGTAGCCCTCGGTCTCCAGCTTGATGCCGTCCTCGACGAGCTGGTTCAGGACGTACTCGACGACGAACTCGCGGATGTCGGGCGCGAGCAGCGACTCCAGGTCGATGTCGGAGGCGTGCTGCGAGGAGACCACGACCGTGTCGAGACGGACGGCCTTGTCGCCGTCGTACTCGATGGTGACCTGGGTCTTGCCGTCGGGACGCAGGTAGGGGATGGTGCCGTTCTTGCGGACCTCGGACAGACGGCGGGAGAGCCGGTGCGCGAGGTAGATCGGCAGCGGCATCAGCTCGGGCGTCTCGTCGGACGCGTAGCCGAACATCAGGCCCTGGTCGCCCGCCCCCTGCCTGTCGAGATCGTCCTCGTCGCCCTCGACCCGGTGCTCGTACGCCGTGTCGACACCCTGCGCGATGTCCGGGGACTGCGAGCCGATGGACACCGACACGCCGCAGGAGGCGCCGTCGAAGCCCTTCTTCGAGGAGTCGTAGCCGATCTCCAGGATCTTGTTGCGCACGAGGGTCGGGATGTCGGCGTAGGCCTTCGTCGTCACCTCGCCGGCCACATGGACCAGGCCGGTGGTGATCAACGTCTCGACGGCGACACGCGAAGCGGGGTCCTCCCGGAGAAGCGCGTCGAGGATGGTGTCGCTGATCTGGTCAGCGATCTTGTCGGGGTGACCTTCGGTCACGGACTCCGAGGTGAACAGGCGACGGGACACAATGCTCCCTGGGGTTGCAGCGGCTGCTGGCTGATCATTGACGGACCGGCAGGGGGCTGCGCCCCGCGACGTTCCGAGACCAGTTTACGGGTCACTCCGTGCGCGCCGGCCACGTCTTGCTCATTGAGAGCCCTGTGACCTGCGGCACGGTGTTCTGGACGCTGTTCTGGACGATCTGGCGGAAAACGAGTGTGACATTCATCCGAGCCGGGGGGCGACAAGGTCCCAGACCGTGTCGGCGAGGGCTTCCTTCGGCCCGTACGGAACCGGGGTCTCGCCGCCGTCGGCGGCCAGCACCACGGCCTCGTTCTCCTCGGCCCCGAAGGTCTTGCGCTCCCCCACCTCGTTGACGACCAGCAGGTCGCAGCCCTTGCGGCGGAGTTTGTCGCGGCCGTTGGCGAGCACGTCGTCGGTCTCCGCGGCGAAGCCGACGATCACCTGGTCCGGCCGGGCCCGCTCGGCGGAGATCTCGGCGAGGATGTCGGGGTTGCGGACCAGGGCGATCGGCTCGGGCTCCTGGCCCTCCTTCTTCTTGATCTTCCCGGTGGCGTACGCGGCCGGCCGGAAGTCGGCCACGGCGGCCGCCATCACCACCGCATCGGCCTCCGCGGCCGCCTTCAGCACGGCCTCGCGCAGCTGCACGGCGGTGCCCACATGGACGACGTCCGCGCCCGCCGGGTCGGGCATGCCGGTGTTGGCCTCGATGAGCGTCACCCGCGCGCCGCGCGCCACGGCGGTACGGGCCAGGGCGTACCCCTGCTTGCCGGAGGAGCGGTTGCCCAGGTAGCGCACGGGGTCGAGCGGCTCGCGCGTACCGCCGGCGCTGACGACGACATGGCGGCCCGCGAGGTCCCCGGTCGCGGCGCCGCGCGCCAGGCTGCGCCTCTTCAGGACGTGGCGGCAGACCTCGAAGATCTCCTCCGGCTCGGGCAGCCGGCCCTTGCCGGTGTCGACACCCGTGAGCCGGCCGACGGCGGGCTCGAGGACCACGGCGCCACGTTCGCGCAGGGTCGCGACGTTCTGCCGGGTGGCGGGGTGCTCCCACATCTCGGTGTGCATGGCCGGCGCGAACACCACCGGACAGCGCGCGGTGAGCAGCGTGTTCGTCAGCAGGTCGTCGGCGAGGCCGTGGGCGGCCTTGGCGAGCAGGTCGGCGGTGGCGGGCGCGACGACCACCAGATCGGCGCCCTGGCCGATCCGTACGTGCGGGACCTCGTGGACGTCGTCCCACACCTGGGTGGAGACCGGGTTCCCGGACAGCGCGGACCAGGTGGGCGCTCCGACGAACTGGAGCGCCGATGCGGTCGGTACGACCCGTACGGCATGGCCGGACTCGGTCAGCCGCCGCAGCAGCTCGCACGCCTTGTAGGCGGCAATGCCACCACTGACCCCAAGAACGACCTTCGGCTTGTCCACCACGTCTCCCGGCTCATGAAGATGCGTTACAGCGTCTATGACACACCACAGGCCCGGCAGTGTCGCTGCCGGGCCTGTGGTGAATGTGCTTCTGGTACTTACTGCGCCGGGGCCTCGATGGCCTCGGAGGTCAGCAGACCCGCGTTGATCTCGCGCAGCGCGATCGACAGCGGCTTCTCGTGGACGTGCGTGTCCACCAGCGGACCCACGTACTCCAGCAGGCCCTCGCCGAGCTGGGAGTAGTAGGCGTTGATCTGACGCGCACGCTTGGCCGCGTAGATCACGAGGCTGTACTTCGAGTCCGTGGCCTCGAGCAGCTCGTCGATCGGCGGGTTGATGATGCCCTCGGGCGCGGTGATGGAAGAGGACACGCTCTACCTTCCGAGAAAGTGGACAGAGTTCAAAGATCAGACAACTTGCATCAACGTTAGCAGCTCGCGCGCCACGTCTTCGACGGAGGTGTTGACAAGAGTGACATCGAACTCCGATTCGGCGGCCAGCTCCACCTTGGCGGTCTCCA
Source organism: Streptomyces sannanensis (assembly GCF_039536205.1). GTDB lineage: Bacteria > Actinomycetota > Actinomycetes > Streptomycetales > Streptomycetaceae > Streptomyces > Streptomyces sannanensis. The sequence continues at coordinate 1,164,702 of NZ_BAAAYL010000001.1, forward strand.
GCCGGCGCTCGATGACCTCGGGCGGCTCGGTGCCCCGTCCGGTGAGCCGGCGGACCAGCTCGTCCCAGCTCGGCGGCGCGAGAAAGACCAGCTGCGCGTCCGGCATCGACTCCTTGACCTGCCGGGCGCCCTGGAGGTCGATCTCCAGCAGCACCGGCTCGCCGGCCTCGAGGCGTTCGGCCACCGCACGGCGCGGGGTGCCGTAGCGGTTGCCGGCGAATTCGGCCCACTCCAGCAGCTCACCATTGGCGATGAGCTTTTCGAACTCCTCGTCGTCCACGAAGAAGTAATGGACGCCGTCCTGCTCGCCGGGGCGCGGCTTGCGGGTCGTGGCCGACACCGAGAGCCATACCTCGGGGTGAACCTTGCGCATATGGGCGACGACCGTGCTCTTGCCCACCCCGGAGGGGCCGGAGAGCACGGTCAGCCGCGGTCGTACGACCGGGGGTACGGGGGTCGTCCCCCGGGGTGTTGCAGCCATGAGGCGATTATTCCAGCTTCCCGGGAGTGCCCGGGAACACTCCCCGGAAGCCTGGAACCATCAGGCGGCGCCGCCGCCGAACTCGCGCTCCAGGGAGGCGATCTGGTTCGAGCCGAGGCCACGCACGCGGCGGCTCTCGGAGATGCCGAGCCGCTCCATGATCTGCTTGGCGCGGACCTTGCCCACGCCCGGCAGGGACTCGAGCAGGGCGGAGACCTTCATCTTGCCGATGACGTCGTTCTCCTGGCCCTGCTTGATGACCTCGTGGAGGGAGGCGCCGGAGTGCTTGAGTCGATTCTTGACCTCGGCCCGCTCCCGGCGAGCCGCGGCGGCCTTTTCGAGCGCGGCTGCGCGCTGTTCAGGGGTAAGGGGCGGAAGAGCCACGCCTACGTCACCTCGGATGTCGAACTGTCGGATACGGACCGGTGAGGAACCTAGTCGCCCCACACCAGGCGAGCAACGGACAACGAACGATGCTGCTGCACGTCTGCTCTCGTCGGAGACTAGCGGGCAAGACCGCTCCAGTCAGCGAGAACAGCGGAAAAGTCCTGGTCAGCCTCAGCCGACCAGGACTTTTCAGACAAATTCCCCCTGTTTTTGGGACAGTGAGGCGTCAACCGGTGACGGCTGCCCTCACCTCGTCCGCGAAACGGGCGGCGGACTCGCGCAATCCCTTCACATCCGGACCGTGCCGCAGCACGCCACGGCTGACGCTCGGGACCACGTTGCGCACGGCCGTACCGAACACTCCGGGCAGGTCGGCCGGGGTCGCGCCCTGCGCGCCGATGCCGGGGGCGAGCAGTGGCCCGTTGATGTCCAGGTCCACACCCGCGTCACCGAGGGTCGCGCCGACGACCGCGCCGACCGAGCCGAGCGGTTCGGCGCCCTCGTTCTCGGCGCGCATGTGGTCGAGCATCAACTGCGCCAGGGACTTGCCGTTCGCGGCCGTCGACCGCTGCACCTCGGCACCCTCCGGGTTGGAGGTGAGGGCGAGAACGAAGACACCGCAGCCGTTCACCACGGCTGCGTCCAGCGCCGGGCGCAGCGAGCCGAAGCCCAGGTAGGGGCTGACGGTCACGGCGTCCGAGAAGAGCGGGCTGCGCGGGTCGAGGAAGGCGGCGGCGTACGCGCCCATGGTCGAGCCGATGTCGCCCCGCTTGGCGTCCATCAGGACGAGCGCGCCGGCCGCCCGCGCCTCCTCGACCGCCTTCTCCAGCACGGCGATGCCGCGCGAGCCGAAGCGCTCGAAGAACGCGGACTGCGGCTTGAGGACGGCGACCCGGTCGGCCAGGGCCTCGACGGTCGTACGCGTGAAGCGCTCCAGGCCGTCGATGTCGTCGTTCAGGCCCCAGTCGGTGAGCAGCGAGGCATGCGGGTCGATGCCGACGCACAGCGGACCGCGGGTGTCCATGGCACGGCGCAGACGCGCGCCGAAGGGCTCGATGGTCACTGGGAAACCTTCCGGGTCTCGGCGCCGACCGCTTCGGCGATGGTGGCGTACGGGCTGGCCTCGAGGCGGGCGGCGAGGCCCTTGTGGATCGCGCGGGCGTAGAACGGGCCCTCGTAGATGAAGGCGCTGTAGCCCTGGACGAGCGTGGCGCCGGCCAGGATGCGCTGCCAGGCGTCCTCGGCGTTCTCGATGCCGCCGACACCGACGAGGGTGATCCGGTCGCCCACGCGCGCGTACAGGCGGCGCAGGACCTCCAGCGAGCGCTCCTTCAGCGGGGCGCCGGACAGGCCGCCGGTCTCCTTGACGACGGCCGGGTCGGACTTCAGCCCGAGGCCGTCCCGCGCGATCGTGGTGTTGGTGGCGATGATGCCGTCCAGGCCGAGCTCGAGGGCGAGATCGGCGACGGCGTCGACGTCCTCGTCCGCGAGATCGGGCGCGATCTTGACGAGCAGCGGGACACGCCGGCCGGTGACCGTGCGGTCGGCGGCCTCGCGGACGGCGCTGAGCAGCGGCCGCAGGGCCTCGGTGGCCTGGAGGTTGCGCAGGCCGGGGGTGTTCGGGGAGGAGACGTTGACGACGAGGTAGTCGGCGTGGCGGGCGAGCCGCTCGGTCGACGTGACGTAGTCGGCGACGGCTTCCGCCTCCGGGACGATCTTCGTCTTGCCGATGTTGACGCCGACGGTCGTCCTGAAGACCGGATTGCGGGCCGCCAGGCGCGCGGCGACGGCGGCCGAGCCCTCGTTGTTGAAGCCCATGCGATTGATCAGCGCACGGTCCGGTACGAGCCGGAAGAGCCGCTTCCTGGGGTTGCCCGGCTGCGGCTGGGCGGTGACGGTGCCGATCTCGATGTGGTCGAAGCCGAGCATCGCCATGCCGTCGATCGCGACTGCGTTCTTGTCGAAGCCGGCGGCGAGGCCGAAGGGGCCGTGCATGCGCAGGCCCAGGGCCTCCGTGCGCAGCTCCTTGTAGCGGGGCGCGAGGACGGCCGCGACGAACGTACGCAGCACCGGGATGCGGACGGCGAGCCGGATCCAGCGGAAGGCCAGGTAGTGGGCTTCCTCGGCGTCCATCCGCTTGAAGAAGAGGTTGAAGAAGAGTTTGTACATCCCTGTGTTCCTCGTGGAAGTGCCTCACGAAGAGGGGGACACCGCTTTCGGTGTCCCCCTCCTGGGCTGCTAGTGCTGTGGCCGGAAAGGTTTGCCGGGAAGCTCGCGGCGTCCGGTGCGGTGCATCGCAAGGCGGAGCATCGCAGCTCGTACTCGGCCGTACTCGCGCGATGCGACAACGCCGCGAGGTGCCGTGCCGGACGTCGCGAGCCGGTGAACCTTTCCGGCCACAGCACTAGTCCTCGCGAGCCGCGGTCAGGTGTTCCGCGTGCTCCTGGAGTGAGCGGACGCCCACGTCTCCGCGGCCGAGGGCGTCGATGCCCTGGACGGCGGCGGCGAGCGCCTGGACCGTCGTGAGGCACGGGACGCCGCGCGCCACGGCCGCCGTACGGATGTCGTAGCCGTCGAGGCGACCGCCGGTGCCGTACGGGGTGTTGACGATGAGGTCGACCTGGCCGTCGTGGATGAGCTGGACGATGGTCTTCTCGCCGTCGGGGCCCTCGCCCTCGGACTGCTTGCGCACGACCGTGGCGTGGATGCCGTTGCGCTTGAGGACCTCGGCGGTGCCGGAGGTGGCCAGCAGCTCGAAGCCGTGGGCGACGAGCTCACGCGCCGGGAAGATCATCGAGCGCTTGTCACGGTTGGCGACCGAGATGAAGGCACGGCCCTTGGTCGGCAGCGCGCCGTACGCCCCGGCCTGCGACTTGGCGTACGCCGTGCCGAAGACCGAGTCGATGCCCATGACCTCGCCGGTGGAGCGCATCTCCGGGCCGAGGACGGTGTCCACACCGCGGCCGGAGGTGTCGCGGAAGCGGCTCCACGGCATCACGGCCTCCTTGACGGAGATCGGCGCGTCCAGCGGCAGGGTGCCGCCGTCGCCCTGCTTGGGCAGCAGGCCCTCGGCGCGCAGCTCGGCGACGGTCGCGCCCAGCGAGATGCGGGCGGCGGCCTTGGCCAGCGGTACGGCGGTCGCCTTCGAGGTGAAGGGGACGGTACGGGAGGCGCGCGGGTTGGCCTCCAGGACGTACAGAATGTCGCCGGCCATCGCGAACTGGATGTTGATCAGACCGCGCACGCCGACACCCTTGGCGATGGCCTCGGTGGAGGCGCGCAGCCGCTTGATGTCGAAGCCGCCGAGGGTGATCGGGGGCAGGGCGCAGGCGGAGTCGCCGGAGTGGATACCGGCCTCCTCGATGTGCTCCATGACGCCGCCGAGATAGAGCTCGGTGCCGTCGTAGAGCGCGTCGACGTCGATCTCGATCGCGTCGTCGAGGAAGCGGTCGACCAGGACCGGCCGGGTGGGGCTGATCTCGGTGGACTCGGCGATGTACGACTCGAGGCGGGCCTCTTCGTACACGATCTCCATGCCGCGGCCGCCGAGCACGTACGACGGACGGACGAGGACCGGGTAGCCGATCTCGTCGGCGATGGCCTTGGCCTCGGCGAAGGTGGTGGCGGTGCCGTGCTTGGGGGCCGGCAGACCGGCCTCCTTCAGGACGCGGCCGAACGCGCCGCGGTCCTCGGCGGCGTGGATCGCCTCGGGGGAAGTGCCGACGACCGGCACACCATTGTCCTTGAGCGCCTGGGCGAGACCCAGCGGGGTCTGGCCGCCGAGCTGCACGATGACGCCCGCGATCGGGCCCGCGAGGGACTCGGCGTGGACGATCTCGAGCACGTCCTCCAGGGTGAGCGGCTCGAAGTACAGCCGGTCGGAGGTGTCGTAGTCGGTGGAGACGGTCTCCGGGTTGCAGTTGACCATCACGGTCTCGTACCCGGCGTCGGACAGCGCGAAGGACGCGTGCACGCAGGAGTAGTCGAACTCGATGCCCTGGCCGATGCGGTTCGGGCCGGAGCCGAGGATGATCACCGCGGGCTTCTGGCGCTGCGCGACCTCGCTCTCCTCGTCGTACGAGGAGTAGAAGTACGGGGTCTTCGCGGCGAACTCGGCGGCGCAGGTGTCGACCGTCTTGTAGACCGGGCGGACGCCGAGGGCGTGCCGGACCTCGCGGACGATGTCCTCGCGCAGGCCCCGGATCCCGGCGATCTGGACGTCGGAGAAGCCGTGCCGCTTGGCCTCGGCGAGCAGCTCGGGGTCGAGCTCCTCGGCGGCGGCGAGCTCGTCGGCGATCTCCTTGATAAGAAAGAGCTGGTCCACGAACCACGGGTCGATCTTCGTGGCGTCGAAGACCTCCTCAGGGGTGGCGCCGGCCCGGATGGCCTGCATGACCGTGTTGATCCGGCCGTCGGTCGGGCGGACGGCGGCCGCGAGCAGCTCCGATTTGTCACCCGGCTCGCCGACGAAGGTGAACTGCGAGCCCTTCTTCTCCAGCGAGCGCAGCGCCTTCTGCAGCGCCTCGGTGAAGTTGCGGCCGATGGCCATGGCCTCGCCCACCGACTTCATGGTGGTGGTGAGGGTGGAATCGGCGGACGGGAACTTCTCGAAGGCGAAGCGGGGGGCCTTGACCACGACGTAGTCGAGCGTCGGCTCGAAGGAGGCCGGGGTCTGCTCGGTGATGTCGTTGGGGATCTCGTCCAGCGTGTAGCCGACGGCCAGCTTGGCGGCGATCTTGGCGATCGGGAAGCCGGTGGCCTTGGAGGCGAGCGCCGAGGAACGGGAGACACGCGGGTTCATCTCGATGACGATGATCCGGCCGTCGACAGGGTTCACGGCGAACTGGATGTTGCAGCCGCCGGTGTCGACGCCGACCTCGCGGATGATCGCGATGCCGATGTCGCGCAGCCGCTGGTACTCGCGGTCGGTGAGGGTCATCGCCGGGGCGACGGTGATCGAGTCACCGGTGTGCACGCCCATCGGGTCGAAGTTCTCGATGGAGCAGACGACCACGACGTTGTCGTGCTTGTCGCGCATCAGCTCCAGCTCGTACTCCTTCCAGCCGAGGATGGACTCCTCCAGGAGCACCTCGGTGGTCGGGGAGAGCGTGAGGCCCTGGCCGGCGATACGGCGCAGCTCGTCCTCGTCGTGCGCGAAGCCGGAGCCGGCGCCGCCCATGGTGAAGGAGGGGCGGACGACGACGGGGTAGCCGCCGAGGGTCTCGACGCCCTTGAGGACGTCGTCCATGGAGTGACAGATGACCGAGCGGGCGGACTCGCCGTGGCCGATCTTGGCGTTGACGGCCTCGACGACACCCTTGAAGAGGTCGCGGTCCTCGCCCTTGTGGATCGCCTCGACGTTGGCGCCGATGAGCTCGACGCCGTACTTCTCCAGCACACCCTGCTCGTGCATGGAGATCGCGGTGTTCAGCGCGGTCTGGCCGCCGAGGGTGGGCAGCAGCGCGTCGGGGCGCTCCTTGGCGATGATCTTCTCGACGAACTCGGGGGTGATCGGCTCGACGTAGGTGGCGTCGGCGATCTCCGGGTCGGTCATGATCGTCGCCGGGTTGGAGTTCACCAGGATGACGCGCAGGCCCTCGGACTTGAGGACACGGCACGCCTGGGTGCCGGAGTAGTCGAACTCGGCGGCCTGGCCGATGACGATCGGGCCGGAGCCGATGACCAGGACGGACTGGATATCGGTGCGCTTAGGCACGCTGGCCCTCCATCAGGGAAACGAAGCGGTCGAACAGGTACGCGGCGTCGTGCGGGCCCGCGGCCGCCTCGGGGTGGTACTGGACGCTGAAGGCCGGCTGGTCGAGCAGTTGGAGGCCCTCCACCACGTTGTCGTTCAGGCAGACGTGGGAGACCTCGGCGCGGCCGTAGGGGGTCTCGGAGACCTTGTCGAGCGGGGCGTCGACGGCGAAGCCGTGGTTGTGCGCGGTGACCTCGACCTTGCCGGTCGTACGGTCCTGCACCGGCTGGTTGATGCCGCGATGGCCGTACTTCAGCTTGTACGTGCCGAAGCCGAGCGCGCGGCCCAGGATCTGGTTGCCGAAGCAGATGCCGAACAGCGGCGTCCTGCGCTCCAGCACGCCCTTCATGACCGAGACCGGGTGGTCGGCGGTGGCCGGGTCGCCGGGGCCGTTCGAGAAGAACACGCCGTCGGGGTCGACCGCGTAGATGTCCTCGACGGTGGCGGTGGCGGGGAGCACGTGCACCTCGATGCCGCGCTCGGCCATCCGGTGCGGGGTCATGCCCTTGATGCCCAGGTCGACGGCGGCGACGGTGAACTTCTTCTCACCGATCGCGGGGACGACGTACGTCTCCTTGGTGGCGACCTCGGCGGAGAGGTCGGCGCCCTTCATCTCGGGCTGCTGGCGCACCTCGGCGAGCATGGTGCCCTCGTCCGGCAGTGCGTTGCCGGAGAAGATGCCGACGCGCATGGCGCCGCACTCGCGCAGGTGGCGGGTGAGGGCGCGGGTGTCGATGCCCTGGATGCCGACGACGCCCTGGTGCCGCAACTCCTCGTCCAGCGAGCGCTTGGCGCGCCAGTTGGAGGGGACGCGTGCGGGGTCGCGGACGACATAACCGGACACCCAGATACGGGAGGACTCGGGGTCCTCGTCGTTGACGCCGGTGTTGCCGACGTGCGGGGCGGTCATCACGACGACCTGGCGGTGGTACGACGGGTCGGTGAGGGTCTCCTGGTAGCCGGTCATGCCGGTGGAGAACACGGCCTCGCCGAAGGTCTCCCCCACGGCCCCGTAGGCGCGGCCGCGGAAGATGCGGCCGTCCTCCAGGACGAGTACGGCGGGAGTCCTGGCGGCTCCCCTGGTGGAGGTCGTCATCGTTCGGCGCCTTCCGTCGTGGTGGTGTTCTGGTTCATGGAGTTGATCGCCTCGACCCAGGCGGCGTGCTCCGCCGCGTGGTCGGAGCGGAAACCGGAGTCGATCAGCGTGTCGCCGTGCGCCCAGGTGACGACGAGCAGACCGCCCTCGGTGAGGACCTTGCCCGCGATGCCCTTGTCGAGCCGGGCGCCGCGCAGGGCGGCGGTCGGGACGAAGAAGTCGGCCGCCCCGGGGCGTACGACGTCCAGGCCCTCGTCGGTGAGCGTCAGCTCGACCCGGCTGCGGGTGCCCAGTCCGTGGGCGACGATCCGGTCAAGCCACTGTCCGGCGGTGGTCGAGCCGTGGTAGCGGCCGGTCAGGGCGAGTTTCGGCGCGGAGAGGGCCTCCGGCATTCCGGGCTGCGGCGGCTTGCCGCCTCCGTTGAGGGTGGGGGGAGACGGGCGGGTGGGCAGGGCGGGGATGTCCGACTGGAGGCTGCCGCGGAACTTCCATCCCTGGCGCATCAGCCAGTAGATGAAGACGACGAGCACCACCAGCCCGATCACCCAGGCGATACGGGGTCCCCAGTTGGTCAGCTCGGCCGATTTCCGCTCGGCAGCGAGTGTGATGAATACAGCAGATGTCACGCCAGCGTCCCGTCCAAGACCGTTGCCCGACCCCGCAGGAAGGTGTGGGTGACGCGACCCGGCAGCTCGAGGCCCTCGTACGGGGTGTTGCGGCTGCGGGAGGCGAAGTCCGCGGGGTTCACGACACCACGGTATGCCGGATCGAGCAGCGTGAGGTTGGCGGGCTCACCAGCCGAGACGGGCCGGCCGTGGCCGTCGAGGCGGCCGATGTGCGCCGGGCGGAACGACATCCGGTCGGCGACGCCGGCCCAGTCGAGCAGTCCGGTGTCGACCATCGTGTGCTGGACGACGGACAGCGCGGTCTCCAGGCCCACCATGCCCATGGCGGCCGCGGCCCACTCGCAGTCCTTGTCCTCGTGCGGGTGCGGGGCGTGGTCGGTGGCGACGATGTCGATCGTGCCGTCGGCCAGGGCCTCACGCAGGGCCATGACGTCACGCTCGGTGCGCAGCGGCGGGTTGACCTTGTAGACCGGGTTGTACGTACGCACCAGCTCGTCGGTGAGGAGCAGGTGGTGCGGGGTGACCTCGGCGGTGACGTCGATGCCGCGGGACTTGGCCCAGCGGACGATCTCGACGGAGCCGGCGGTGGAGAGGTGGCAGATGTGGACGCGGGAGCCGACGTGCTCGGCGAGCAGAACGTCACGGGCGATGATCGACTCTTCGGCGACGGCCGGCCAGCCGCCCAGGCCCAGCTCGGCGGAGACGACGCCCTCGTTCATCTGGGCGCCCTCGGTCAGCCGCGGCTCCTGGGCGTGCTGCGCGACGACTCCGCCGAAGGCCTTCACGTACTCCAGCGCGCGACGCATGATCTGGGCGTCGTCGACGCACTTGCCGTCGTCGGAGAAGACCTTCACGTTCGCGGCCGAGTCGTGCATCGCGCCGAGCTCCGCGAGCTGCTTGCCTTCCAGACCGACGGTGACGGCACCGATGGGCTGGACGTCGCAGTAACCGTGCTCCTTGCCCAGACGCCAGACCTGCTCGACGACACCGGCGGTGTCCGCGACCGGGAAGGTGTTGGCCATCGCGAAGACGGCGGTGTAGCCGCCGGAGGCGGCGGCGCGAGTGCCGGTAAGGACGGTCTCGGAGTCCTCACGGCCCGGCTCGCGCAGATGGGTGTGCAGGTCGACCAGGCCCGGCAGCAGGATCTGGCCCTCGGCCTCGACGACGGTGGCGTCGCCCGCTTCGATGCCCGTGCCGACCCGGTCGATGGTCTCGCCGTCGATCAGGACGTCCTGCGGCTCGCCGCCCAGCACCTTGGCGCCACGGATCAGGATCTTGCTCATGGTTACTTGCTCTCCTCGGTGCGGGGCGTGCTGGTGGTGGTGACGGCGGGCTCGGAGCCACCGAGCAGCAGGTAGAGGACGGCCATACGGGCGGAGACTCCGTTGGCGACCTGCTCCACGACGGTGCAGCGGTCGGAGTCGGCGACCTCGGCGGTGATCTCCATGCCGCGGACCATCGGGCCGGGGTGCATCACGATGGCGTGCTCAGGCATCTTCGCCATGCGCTCGGCGTCCAGGCCGTACCGGCGCGAGTACTCGCGCTCGGTCGGGAAGAAGGCGGCGTTCATCCGCTCGCGCTGCACACGCAGCATCATCACCGCGTCGGACTTCGGCAGCACCTCGTCGAGGTCGTACGAGACCTCGCACGGCCAGGGCTCGGCGCCGACCGGGATCAGCGTGGGCGGGGCCACCAGGGTCACCTGGGCGCCCAGGGTGTGCAGCAGGTGGACGTTGGAGCGGGCGACCCGGCTGTGCAGGACGTCACCGACGATCGTGATCCGGAGCCCGTCGAGGCCTTTGCCGATCCCGGCGTCATGGCCGACCAGGCGGCGGCGCATGGTGAAGGCGTCCAGCAGGGCCTGGGTGGGGTGCTCGTGGGTCCCGTCGCCCGCGTTGATCACGGGCGCGTCGATCCACCCGGAGGTGGCGAGCCGATAGGGGGCGCCGGAGGCTCCGTGCCGGATGACGACGGCGTCGACGCCCATCGCCTCCAGCGTCTGGGCGGTGTCCTTGAGCGACTCGCCCTTGGAGACCGAGGAGCCCTTGGCTGCGAAGTTGATGACATCGGCGGACAGACGCTTCTCCGCGGCCTCGAAGGAGATCCGGGTCCTGGTCGAGTCCTCGAAGAAGAGGTTGCAGATCGTACGGCCGCGCAGGGTGGGCAGCTTCTTGATCGGCCGGTCGGCCACCCGGGCCATCTCCTCGGCGGTGTCGAGGATGAGGACGGCGTCGTCACGGGTGAGGTCGGCGGCCGAGATGAGGTGACGCTTCATCTGGGTGAACTCCATGGTTCGTGGAGGTGTGCAGGCATGCGGGCACGCAGGAGCGCCCGTACGACGGTCGAGGTCGTACGGGGCCGCTACTGCTCGCCGGCCGGGGCGGTCGGCTTGACACCGAGCAGCACGGTGTCGCGACCGTCCTCCTCGGCGAGCTGGACCTTGACCGTCTCCCGCAGCGACGTGGGGAGGTTCTTGCCGACGTAATCGGCGCGGATCGGGAGTTCGCGGTGGCCTCGGTCGACGAGGACCGCGAGCTGTACGGCGCGCGGGCGGCCGATGTCGCCGAGCGCGTCGAGTGCGGCGCGGATGGTGCGGCCGGAGAAGAGCACGTCGTCGACGAGGACCACCAGGCGGCCGTCGATGCCGTCGCCCGGGATCTCGGTGCGGCCCAGCGCGCGGGCGGGCTTCAGCCGCAGGTCGTCGCGGTACATGGTGATGTCGAGGGAGCCGACCGGGATCTTGCGGCCGGTGATCTCTTCGAGCTTGGCGGCGATCCGGCGGGCCAGGAAGACTCCGCGGGTCGGAATGCCCAGGAGCACCACGTCCTCGGCGCCCTTGGCGCGCTCGACGATCTCATGGGAGATGCGGGTCAGCACCCGCGCGATGTCGGGGGCCTCGAGAACCGGCCGTGCATCGGCAGTCTTTGCGTCCATACGAAACGGACCTCCTTCTCCGCCTCACGGGACGGACCTTAAAGGACGTCGGATTTGCGCCAACCACGTTAGCAGGGGCACACGAGTCCGGTTGCATCCCCCCAGTGAGGGAGGGTGTGGACCATTCGGCTTGACGCATCCAAATCACGCTGCGTAACCTCACAGTGAGTTACCAGCCGCGCGGCGGAGCCGCACGTCGATACAGCGTCCGGGGAGCCTTATGTCCAGCGAATACGCAAAACAGCTCGGGGCCAAACTCCGCGCCATCCGCACCCAGCAGGGTCTCTCCCTCCACGGCGTGGAGGAGAAGTCCCAGGGCCGCTGGAAGGCCGTCGTGGTCGGCTCGTACGAGCGCGGCGACCGCGCCGTGACCGTGCAGCGCCTCGCCGAGCTGGCGGACTTCTACGGCGTCCCGGTGCAGGAGCTGCTGCCGGGCACCACGCCGGGTGGCGCCGCCGAGCCGCCGCCGAAGCTCGTCCTCGACCTGGAACGCCTCGCCCACGTCCCGGCGGAGAAGGCCGGCCCGCTGCAGCGTTACGCCGCGACGATCCAGTCGCAGCGCGGCGACTACAACGGCAAGGTCCTGTCCATCCGCCAGGACGACCTGCGCACGCTCGCGGTCATCTACGACCAGTCGCCCTCGGTTCTCACCGAGCAGCTGATCAGCTGGGGCGTCCTGGACGCGGACGCGCGCCGCGCGGTCGCCCACGAAGACGCCTGACGTCACCTCAGCAGAAACGTGCCGCCGGGGTCTCCGGGAACACTGTGTTCCCGGAGACCCCGGCGAATTTCTTTGCACCCGCTACCGGGGCAAGCCCCGTACCGCCCTTCAGGCGGTGTCCTCAATCGCCGGACGGGCTCGAATCGAGCCCGTCCGGGACGGCGACCCCAAGCCCCTCCGACGATCGAGGAGCGGGGTTCCGGGGCAGGGCCACAAGGCCCGCCTGGCCATGCGAAGGGCCCGCAGCATGTGGCGCCGCGGGCCCTTCGTGGCGTCTGCCGGCGAAAGGGGCTATGCCTCCCGGCGGAGACTCGGCTTGAGGTCCTTGAAACGGGCCAGCAGGCCGTTCACGAAGGACGGCGACTCGTCGGTGGAGAACTCCTTCGCGAGCTGCACCGCCTCGTCGATCACCACAGCGTCCGGGGTCTCGTCGACCCATACCAGCTCGTACGCGCCGAGCCGCAGGATGTTGCGGTCGACGACCGGCATACGGTCGAGCGTCCAGCCCACCGCGTAGGTGGAGATCAGTTCGTCGATGCGGGCCGCATGCTCGGCGTAGCCCTCGACCAGCTGCATCGTGTACTCGCTGACCGGCGGCTGACGGGTGTCACTGCGGGAGTGACGGATCCAGTCCGCGAGGACCGTCTGCACGGAGGCTCCGCGCTGGTCGGCCTCGAACAGGATCTGGAAGGCCCGCTTACGGGCCGTGTTGCGGGCAGCCACGGTTAGCTGCTCACCCGGCCGAGGTAGTCACCCGAACGGGTGTCGACCTTGATCTTCTCACCCGTGGTGATGAAGAGCGGGACCTGGATCTCGTAGCCGGTCTCCAGCGTGGCGGGCTTGGAGCCACCGGTGGAGCGGTCGCCCTGGACACCCGGCTCGGTGTGCTGGATGGTCAGCTCGACGGCGGCCGGGAGCTCGACGTAGAGCACCGAGCCCTCGTGGGTGGCGACGGTGGCCTCGAAGCCCTCGATCAGGAAGTTGGCGGCGACGCCGACGGACTTGCGGTCGACGTGCAGCTGGTCATAGGTCTGCATGTCCATGAAGACGAAGTACTCGCCGTCCATGTACGAGAACTGCATGTCACGGCGGTCGACGGTGGCCGTCTCGACCTTGACGCCGGCGTTGAACGTCTTGTCGACGATCTTGCCCGAGAGCACGTTCTTGAGCTTGGTGCGCACAAAGGCCGGGCCCTTGCCGGGCTTCACGTGCTGGAACTCGACGACGGACCAGAGCTGGTCGTTGTCGAGCTTGAGCACCATGCCGTTCTTGAGGTCGTTCGTGGTGGCCACGGTTGCGGAATCTCCTGGACTGAAGCTGGTGGGACCGAGGGTGCGCGCCACAGCGGAGCTAGAGCGCGAGCAGCTCCTTGGTCGTGATGGTGAGTAGCTCGGGTCCGCCGTCCGCCTCGGGGCGTACGACGAGCGTGTCATCGATCCGGACTCCGCCCCGTCCCGGGAGGTGGACTCCCGGTTCGACGGTGACCGGCACACAAACATCCAGTTTACCCATGGACTCCGGTGCCAACTGCGGGTCCTCGTCGATTTCCAGCCCGACGCCGTGCCCGGTCGACGGTGAGAGACCCTCCCCGTGCCCCGCCGAGGCAAGGACATGGCGGGCCGCCCGGTCCACGTCCCGGTACTCGGCGCCGGGGGCCAGCGCCTGCCGGCCGGCCCGCTGGGCGGCGAAGACAAGATCGTACAACTCGATCTGCCAGTCCGCCGGGGTCGTGCCGATGACGAAGGTACGTCCGACCTCGCAGCAGTAGCCGCGGTAGTTCGCGCCGAGACAGACGGAGAGGAAGTCGCCCTCCTCGACCCGCCGGTCGGAGGGCCGGTGCCCGGACTTGCCGGAGTTTGGCCCGGTGCCGACCGAGGTCGGGAAAGCGGGGCCGTCCGCGCCGTGGTCCACCAGCCTGCGCTCCAGCTCCAGCGCGAGATGGCGTTCCGTACGCCCCACCAGGATCGATTCGAGCAGTTCACCAAGGGCCTGGTCGGCGATCTCCGCCGCGATGCGCAGGCAGGCGATCTCGTCCTCGTCTTTGACGATGCGCTGCTGTTCGACCGCGCCGGCCAGATCGGAGAGCTGCACCTGGGGTGCGACGGAGCCCATGGCCCGATGCCGGGCGACGGTCAGATGGTGCTCCTCCACCGAGAGCGAGCCGACACCGGCCGTGGCCGCCAGGTCGGCGGCCGCGACCGCGGGGTCGCCGCCGGGAGTGGGCAGCACGGTGACACGCAGGTCCTCGTCGAGGCGCCCCTCGGCGGGCTCGCCGGTCGGCGCGTGGGAACACAGAAGGACGTCCTCCTGGGGCCCGAGCAGGAGCGCAGCTCCGGGCGGGACGGCGCCCGTGAGATAGCGGACATTGGCGGGCCGGGTCACCAGGGCAGCCGCGGTGCCCGCGGCGGCGTACCGGTCACGCAGCCGACCGCGACGGGCCGCATACACCTCTGACATGCAACGAGCCTACGAGCGTATGGCGCATCCCGCTGTGCGAGCGCACCCGACCGGGAGGGCGGTCCCGGGGTGCCCTGCCCCGTCCGGGTCGGCCGGTGTGTCCGGCTACCGCTGGGAGAGGTCGCCGGGGGAGCTTGAGGACACCGCCGGGGGCACAGGCGTAGCCCCCGCTACCAGCTCGGGGGGCTGGTGACCGCTCGGGCCAGCACCTCGTCGAGAACGTGAGCCGTGGTGGGCACGTCCATCTGGGAGTTGTCGATGATCGGCAGTCCGGAGCCGTACCAGCCGGCCATCCTGCCGTGGATGCCGGCGACCTCCTCGTCGGACAGTCGGCGGTTCCCACTGCGCTCGGCATTGCGTTCCAGGACGATGTCCAGGCCCGGGAGGAGGACGACGGGGAGCAGGCCGGGGCCGACGTGGCGCTTCCAGCCGCCGAGCCCGACGACCGGGCGGTCCGGGAAGACCGCGTCGTCGAGGATGCACGAGATCCCGTTCGCCAGGAAGTTCCGCGCGGCGAAGCCGCAGGTGCGGCGGGCGAGCCGGTACTGCGCCTCGGAGTGGTCGTTCCACCCGGCCTGGGGATCCGCGAAGCCCGCGCACACCCACTCGCGAACGTCATCGAGGCTGATGTGCGCCGTGGGGACACGGCGGTGCTGCGCCCAGTACCGGGCGACCGTGGTCTTGCCCGCACCCGCGGGCCCGATCAGCAGGACGGCCAGCGTGGTGATGCCGGTCCCCCCGAGCGGCGTCGCCGCCGGGACCGGTACGGGGCCCCCGGGTGGCAACTGGATGTGCCCGGTCGCATCGCGCGGCGACGAGGGCGGCGCCCATCCGGGCGGGCCGTACGTCGGCGGCAGCGGAAAACCCCCTGCATGCTGCATCCGATGGCACTCCGTCTCCTACAGGCAACTGGCGCTGGTCGAAACGGTACCGCCCCCAGCCGTCAGGGTGTGAACGGCGGGGGACGGTCCAAAGTGCCGCGTCAGCCGGTGAGTTCTTCGGCCAGGGCGCGCAGCGCGAGACGGTACGAGCCGATACCGAAGCCGGCGATCGTGCCGCTCGAGACCGCGGCCACGACCGAGGTGTGGCGGAACTCCTCGCGGGCGTACGGGTTCGAGATGTGCACCTCGATCAGTGGGGCGGTGCGCTGAGCGGCCGCGTCCCGCATCGCGTACGAATAGTGCGTGAACGCCCCGGGGTTGAGAACGACCGGGACCGAACCGTCCGCCGCCTCGTGCAGCCAACGGACCATCTCGCCCTCGTCGTTGGTCTCGCGGACCTCGACATCGAAGCCGAGCTCCTTGCCGAGCGTCCGACAGGCGGTGACCAGACCGGTGTACGACGTGGAGCCGTACACATCGGGCTCACGGGAGCCGAGCCGGCCGAGGTTGGGGCCGTTGAGGACGAACACCCGTTGCGTCACGCCGAGACCTCCCCGTACGCCGCGAGCAGGACCGCGGGGTCCGGGCCCTCCAGGACGGTCGGCTTGGCGAGGCCGTCCAGGACGATGAAGCGCAGCAGATCGCCGCGGGACTTCTTGTCGACCTTCATGGTCTCCAGCAGCCTCGGCCACTGGTCGCCGCGGTAGGTCAGCGGCAGTCCGACGGACTCGAGGACGGTGCGGTGCCGGTCCGCGGTCGCGTCGTCCAACCGACCCGCCAGGCGGCCGAGTTCGGCGGCGAAGACCATGCCGACGGAGACGGCCGCGCCGTGCCGCCACTTGTAGCGCTCGTTCTTCTCGATCGCGTGGGCCAGGGTGTGGCCGTAGTTGAGGATCTCGCGGCGGCCCGACTCCTTGAGGTCGGAGGAGACGACCTCGGCCTTGACCCGGATGGACCGCTCGATCAGCTCGGCGGTGTGCGGACCCGCGGGGGTGCGGGCGGCCGCCGGGTCGGCCTCGATCAGGTCGAGGATCACCGGGTCGGCGATGAAGCCCGCCTTGATGATCTCGGCCAGGCCGCTGACGTAGTCGTGGACCGGCAGCGACTCCAGCGCGGCCAGATCGCAGAGCACCCCGGCGGGCGGGTGGAAGGCGCCGACGAGGTTCTTGCCCTCGGCGGTGTTGATGCCGGTCTTGCCGCCGACCGCCGCGTCGACCATGGCGAGCACGGTGGTGGGGACGGCGATCCAGCGCACCCCGCGCAGCCAGGTCGCGGCCACGAAACCGGCCAGGTCGGTGGTGGCACCGCCGCCGACGCCGACGATCACGTCGGTCCGGGTGAAGCCGGACTGACCGAGCGCCTTCCAGCAGTAGGCGGCGACCTCGGCGGTCTTGGCCTCCTCGGCGTTCGGCACCTGGATGGCGATGGCCTCGAAGCCCTGGCCGGCCAGGTCGTCGCGGATCGCGTCACCGGTCCCGGCGAGCGCCTCGGGATGGATGACCGCCACACGCTGAACATCACTGCGGCGCGAAGCGCCTCCGTTGAGGGTGGCGGTGGGAGACGGGCGGGACTTGGGGCCGATCAGCCCGCCCAGCTCCCCCAGCAGCTGCCGGCCGACCAGCACCTCGTACGGGTCGGTGCCCGCTCCCCCAGCTACCGCTGGGAGGTGCCCCCAGCCGCCGATCTGGATACGGGTCACTGCCTGGTCAGTCATGCTTCCTTCAGCTCCAGTGAGTCGAGGACCGCCTCGGCGACCTCTTCGGGGGTACGTCCATCGGTGGCGACGACGATCCGGGCGACTTCGGTGTACAGGTGGCGGCGGGCCTCCATCAGCTCGCGCCACTGCTTGCGCGGGTTGACGGCGAGCAGCGGGCGGGCGACGTTCAGGCCGGTGCGCTTGACCGCCTCCTCGACGTCCATCGAGAGATAGACGACGGGCAGCCCGGACAGCAGCTCGCGGGTCCCCGCGTCGAGGATCGCGCCGCCGCCCAGCGCCAGTACGCCCCGGTGCTCGGCGACCGCGGTCCGTACCGCCTGCCGCTCCAGCTCGCGGAAGTGCGGCTCACCGTCGTTGACGAAGATGTCCGAGATCTCCTTGCCCTCGGCCGCCACGATGTCGGCGTCGGTGTCCCGGTACGTCGTGCCGAGCCGCTCCGCGAGCAGCGAGCCGACCGTGGACTTGCCGACACCCATGGGGCCGACAAGTACAACGACGGGACTGCCCGGACCGCTCATCGGATGGCCAGATTCTCGAGGTAGGACTCGACGTTGCGGCGCGTCTCGGCGACGCTGTCGCCGCCGAACTTCTCCGCGACCGCGTCCGCGAGGACGAGGGCGACCATCGCCTCGGCGACGATACCGGCGGCCGGCACCGCGCACACGTCGGAACGCTGGTGGTGCGCGGCGGCGGGCTCGCCCGTCACCACGTCGACCGTCTTCAGCGCCCGCGGCACGGTCGCGATCGGCTTCATCGCGGCCCGTACACGCAGCAGCTCGCCGGTGGTCAGACCGCCCTCGGTGCCGCCGGAACGGCCCGAGGTCCGCTTGATGCCGTCCTCGGTCGGCACGATCTCGTCGTGCGCCTGCGAGCCGGGCACCCGGGCCAGCTCGAAGCCGTCACCGACCTCGACGCCCTTGATGGCCTGGATGCCCATGAGCGCGGCGGCCAGCCGGGCGTCCAGACGCCGGTCCCAGTGCACATGCGAGCCGAGGCCCACCGGCACGCCGTAGGCCAGCACCTCGACGACCCCTCCGAGTGTGTCGCCGTCCTTGTGGGCCTGGTCGATCTCGGCGACCATCGCCTTGCTCGCGTCCGCGTCCAGGCAGCGCACCGGGTCGGCGTCCAGCTGCTCGACATCGGCGGGCGTCGGGTACACGCCGTACGGAGCCTTGGCCGCCGCCAGCTCGACGACATGCGAGACGATCTCGATCCCGGCCGTCTCCTTGAGGTAGGAACGGGCCACCGTGCCCAGCGCGACACGGGCCGCGGTCTCACGGGCGCTGGCGCGCTCCAGGATCGGCCGGGCCTCGTCGAAGCCGTACTTCTGCATGCCCGCGAGGTCCGCGTGGCCCGGGCGCGGGCGGGTCAGCGGGGCGTTACGGGCCAGTTCGGCGAGCTCGGCGGGGTCGACCGGGTCGGCCGCCATGACCTTCTCCCACTTGGGCCACTCGCTGTTCCCGACCATGATCGCGACCGGGGAGCCGAGGGTGAGCCCGTGGCGCACGCCGCCGAGGAAGGTGACTTCGTCCTTCTCGAACTTCATCCGGGCACCGCGGCCATAGCCGAGCCGCCGCCGCGCGAGCTCGTCCGCCACCATCTCCGTGGTGATCGGCACGCCGGCGGGAAGACCCTCCAGCGTCGCGACGAGTGCGGGTCCGTGTGACTCCCCGGCGGTCAGCCAGCGCAACCTGCTCAACGGTGCTCCTCATGCTCGCGCCTGCTACTGCGACGGCGCGACCGGGTGCGCGGCCTGGCCCGCCTCTTTACGATCCTCCCACGTCCAGGGGCCTGCCTCGCCGACAGTCCAGCTGTCGGACGGGCGTCTCATCCGCGGGCTCCACCACGGGCAGACGCGAGGCCGCCCCGCGGCGCAGCACCCAGCGGATACCGGTCCAGGCGAACATGGCGCCCACCAGCCCGAAAACGGTGAATTTGACCCAGCCAGGCGCATGACCGAAGGCGATCCGGACAAGCCCCCAGACAACCATGCCGATGTCCCAGGCGAAGTCGAACTTCCCGGCCAACACCTGCTCCGACATTCCGCTCACGGCGGTCCCCCCTGCATCGTTGCAGCTGGGAGTGTACCGGGACCTATCGGTCGGCCAGCGCCCGCTCTCCCGCGGCCCTCATCGCCGCGAGCGGGGCCGGGCTGCGGCCGGTCATCTGCTCGACCTGGAGTACCGCCTGGTGCACCAGGAGATCCAGGCCGCCGACGACCTTGCCGTCGCGCTCGGACCAGGCCGCGGCGAGTGCGGTCGGCCAGGGGTCGTACAACACGTCGAACAGCGTGCCCGGGCGGTCCGGGACCGCCTCGGCGAGTGCGTCCGTGGTGCCGACCGGGGTGGTGGCGATGACCAACGGGGCCCCGAAGGCCTGGGCCGCGTCCGCCCAGTCCGCGGTCCGGACGTCGACGCCGAGCCGCTCGCCCCAGCCGCGCATCTCGGCGGCGCGGGCCTCGCTGCGCACATAGGCGGTGACCGGGCCCGTACATATACGTGCCAGCGCGGCCAGCGCGGAGGACGCGGTGGCGCCCGCGCCGAGGATCGACGCGGACTCCGCCTTCTCCACGCCGCGCTCGGCCAACGCGGCGATCATGCCGGGGATGTCGGTGTTGTCGCCGACGCGGCGGCCGTCCTCGGTGAGGACGACCGTGTTGACCGCCTCGACGGAGGCGGCGGTGTCGCTGATCTCGTCGAGCAGCGGGATGACCGCCCGCTTGAGCGGCATGGTCAGCGACAGCCCCGCCCAGGAGTCGTCGAGCCCCGCGAAGAACCCGGGGAGCCCGGCCTCGTCCACCTCGTAGCGGTCGTAGGACCAGTGGGCGAGGCCGAGTGCCTCGTATGCGGCGCGGTGCAGCACCGGGGAGAGCGAGTGAGCGATGGGCGAGCCGAGTACCGCGGCCCTGCGGGACTCAGTTGATGCCCTGGTGATCATTGAACTTGTCCTTCAGCGTCTGGAACTCGGCGTACGTCTTGGCGAACTCGGTCTTGCTCATGCCGTCGGTCGCCACGAAGTACATCCAGCCGTCGTCCGTGGGGTTCACGGCCGCCGTCAGAGCCTCGTTGCCCGGGTTACTGATGGGCCCGGGGGTCAGCCCCCTCTGGGTGTAGGTGTTGTACGGGTCCTGGTTGCTGTTGGCTTCCTTCTCGGAGATCTTGATCTCGCTCTGGCCCAGGAGGTAATTGAGGGCGGAGTCGAACTGGAGCTTCTGGTTGGTCTCCGTGTTGGTGGGCTTGAGTCGGTTGTAGATGACCTCGGACATCTTCCGGAAGTCGTCGTGCGTCTTGCCCTCGACCTGCACCAGGCTGGCGAGCGTGAGCAACTGCCAGGGGCCTTCGAGGCCCATGGCCTTCGCCTTGTCCTCCAGGCCGAACGCCTCGTACTCCTCGTTGGCACGCGCCACCATCTGCTTGAGCACTGCCTCGGGCTTCATCCCCAGTGCGACCGGGTAGCGCGCGGGGAACAGGAAGCCCTCCAGCGGGTCCTTGACGTTCGGGTGGCCTTTCGCCCAGGCCGGCAGGCCCAGGTCGTTGGCGGACGCCTTGGCTGCCGCCTTGGTCGTTCCGGCCGACAGGCCCAGCTTCTTGTCGATGGCGGCGTACACCTGCGCGTTGCGCATTCCCTCAGGAATGATGAGCACGCTCAGGCTGGAGGGGTCGAGCATCATCTTGACCGCGTTGGCCGCGGACATGCCCTTTTTCAGGATGTAGACACCGGGCTGAATGGACTTGCCGTTGGGGTTCTGTTCCTGCGCCGCGACGAACGCGCCCCGGCTCTTGACCACACCGTTCTTGACGAGGATGTCGCCGATTTCGTAGCCGCCGGCGTCCTGGGGGATCTCGACCTGGACCTTGCCGCTGCCGGCTCCCTCGTAATCGGGGGCGGCACCGAAACGCGCCTGGTAGAACTGGTAACCGTAGTAGCCGACACCGCTGACGCCGCCGACGAGGACCACGGAGACGAAGAGGCAGGCGACGCCGTTGCGGCTCTTCTTCTTTTTCTTCGAGCGGCCACCGCCTCCGCCCCGGCGGGAGCCGCGCGGCTCCTCGTCATGGCCGTCGTCGTCGGATTCGGCCCCGTCGGAGAAGAACGGGTGCTCCTCCGGCTCCTCCTCCACCGGGTGGGCCTGCTCGGGGACCATGCGATGGCCGGGTGGCTGCGGCGGAGGATAGGCCTCCGGGGTGCCGTAGTAGTCCGGTGTCTGACCGTCGTAACCGACCGGGGGCTGCTGGGCGTACGGGTCGTACGCCGCCACGACCTGCTGACCCGTGTCCCAGTAGTACTGCTCCTGCGGCTGCTGCTGGGGGTGCTGCTGCGGCTGGGGCTGCTGGGGCTGCTGCAGCGGCTGGCCCTGCTGGTACTGGTACGGGTCGTACTGCTGCTGGCCGTACCCGGGCTGCTGCTGGCCGTCGTACGGAGGCTGCTGCTGCGCGGCCCAACCCCCGGCGTCACCGTAGAGAGGGTCCTCGGGATGCCACGGTTCGGGGCCTGCGCCCCGGCCATACTCAGTCATCGGTCCCCTAGAGCCGCGAGGCATCCGGTCGGTCCGCCTCTTCCTTGTACGGCGGCCGTTCGAGCGCCACCGCATCGCGCGGAACGTTACCGTATCGCGATCAGATGACCACTTCGACGCCCTCGCCGGGAGGATTACCCGATACCCGTTCAGACTCAAGAGCGTTCTGAAGGATGATCACAGCGGCTGCCTGGTCGATGACCGACCGGCCCTTCTTGGACTTCACCCCGGACGCGCGCAGGCCCTGAGTGGCCGTCACCGTGGTCATGCGCTCGTCGACGAGCCGCACCGGGACCGGTGCGATACCGCGGGCGAGCTCCTGGGCGAACTTGCGGACCTTGGCGGCCGCCGGGCCCTCCCGCCCGCTCAGCGAGCGGGGAAGGCCCACGACGACCTCGATGGGCTCGTACTCCTCGACGATCTGCCGCAGGCGCCGGTGGGCGGCCGGGATGTCACGTCCCGGCACGGTCTCCACCGGCGTGGCAAGGAGCCCGTCGGGGTCGCACGAGGCGACCCCGATACGGGCGTCCCCGACGTCGATCGCGAGACGACGTCCTCGGCGCATGACCATCAGGCCGTCTCGGTGACGAGACGCTCGACGGCGGCGATGGCGTCGCCGATGGCGTCCGGGTTCTGGCCGCCGCCCTGGGCGACGTCGGGCTTGCCGCCACCGCCGCCGCCGAGGGTCTTGGCGGCGGTGCGGACCAGCTCGCCGGCCTTGAGGCCGCGCTCGCGGGCGGCCTCGTTGGTGGCGATGACCGTCAGCGGACGGCCGTTGGCCGTGGTGAACAGGGCCACGACGGCGGCCCGGTCCCCCGGGATGCGCCCACGGACGTCCAGGACCAGCTTGCGCAGGTCGTCGGCGGAGGTGCCGTCCGGCACCTGGCCGGTGACAAGTGCGACGCCCCGCACGTCCTTGGCGCCCTCGGCGAGACCGGCGGCCGCGGCGAGGACCTTCTCCGCGCGGAACTTCTCGATCTCCTTCTCGGCGTCCTTCAGCTTGGCGAGCATGCCGGAGATCTTCTCGGGGAGCTCCTCGGGACGGCCCTTGACCAGCTCCTGGAGCTGGGCGACGACCGTGTGCTCCCTGGCGAGGAAGTTGTAGGCGTCCACGCCGACCAGGGCCTCGATACGGCGCACACCCGAACCGATGGACGACTCGCCCAGCAGCTTCACCAGACCCAGCTGGGCGGTGTTGCGGACGTGCGTACCGCCGCACAGCTCCTTGGAGAAGTCGCCGATGGTGACGACGCGGACCTGCTCGCCGTACTTCTCACCGAACTCGGCGATGGCGCCCTGCCGCTTGGCCTCGTCGATCGGCATGACCTCGGCGTGCACCTCGAGCTCACGCGAGAGCACCTCGTTGATCTTCTGCTCGACGTCGGTGAGGACCGTGCCGGGCACGGCGCTCGGGGAGCCGAAGTCGAAGCGGAAGCGGCCGGGCGAGTTCTCGGAGCCGGCCTGGGCGGCCGTCGGGCCGAGCGCGTCGCGCAGCGCCTGGTGGGTCAGGTGGGTTGCGCTGTGGGCGCGGGCGATGGCGCGGCGGCGCCTGACATCGATGGTGGAGTAGGCGGAGGAGCCGACCGTCACCTCGCCGACCTGGACGGAGCCCTTGTGGACGGACACGCCCGGGACCGGCTGCTGGACGTCACGGATCTCGATGACCGCGCCGGAGTGCAGCTTGATACGGCCCTGGTCGGCCAGCTGACCGCCGCCCTCGGCGTAGAACGGGGTGCGGTCGAGGACGACCTCGACCTCGTCGCCCTCGGAGGCGGCCGGCGACGGGACACCGTTGACCAGCAGACCGACGACCGTGGATTCGCCCTCGGTGTTGGTGTAGCCGGTGAACTGGGTGGCGCCGGAGCTGTCGGCGATCTCGCGGTAGGCGGAGACATCGGCGTGGCCGGTCTTCTTGGCCTTGGCATCGGCCTTGGCGCGCTCCCGCTGCTCCTTCATCAGGCGGCGGAAGCCTTCCTCGTCCACGGTCAGGCCCTGCTCGGCGGCCATCTCGAGGGTGAGGTCGATCGGGAAGCCCCAGGTGTCGTGGAGCAGGAACGCCTTGTCGCCGGCGAGGACCTTGCCGCCGCCGGCCTTGGTCTCGGTCACGGCGGTGTCGAGGATGTTGGTGCCGGCCTTCAGCGTCTTGAGGAAGGCGGCCTCCTCGGCGAGCGCGACGGTCTCGATGCGCTTGCGGTCGGTCTCCAGCTCCGGGTACTGCTCGCCCATCGTCCTGATGACGGTGTCGACGAGCTCGCCGACGACCGGGCCGGTGGCGCCGAGCATGCGCATGTTGCGGATGGCGCGGCGCATGATGCGGCGCAGGACGTAGCCGCGGCCCTCGTTGCCGGGGGTGACGCCGTCACCGATGAGCATCGCGGACGTACGCATGTGGTCGGCGACCACGCGCAGCGAGACGTCGCTGTCGTGGGCCTTGCCGTAGGCGACACCGGTGAGCTCGGTGGCCTTGTCGATGACGACCTTGAGGGTGTCGGTCTCGTACATGTTCTGGACGCCCTGGAGGATCATCGCCAGGCGTTCCATGCCGAGACCGGTGTCGATGTTCTTGCTCGGCAGGTCACCGAGGATCTCGAAGTCCTCCTTGCCGGTGCCCTGGCCGCGCTCGAACTGCATGAAGACCAGGTTCCAGATCTCCACGTACCGCTCGTCGTTGACGGCCGGGCCGCCCTCGACGCCGAAGTCGGGACCGCGGTCGTAGTTGATCTCGGAGCAGGGGCCGCAGGGGCCGGGGACGCCCATGGACCAGAAGTTGTCCTTCTTGCCCAGGCGCTGGATGCGCTCGGCGGGGACGCCCACGACGTCACGCCAGATGGCCTCGGCGTCATCATCGTCTTGGTAGACCGTGATCCAGAGCTTCTCCGCCTCCAGCCCGTAGCCGCCGTGCTCCACCGGAGCGGTCAGCAGCTCCCAGGCGAGCTTGATGGCGCCTTCCTTGAAGTAGTCGCCGAACGAGAAGTTGCCGCACATCTGGAAGAACGTGCCATGGCGGGTGGTCTTGCCGACCTCTTCGATGTCCGGCGTACGGACGCACTTCTGCACGCTGGCGGCACGCGGGAACGGCGGCTTGACCTCGCCCAGGAAGTAGGGCTTGAACGGCACCATGCCGGCCGGGACCAGGAGCAGAGTCGGGTCGTCCGCGATGAGCGACGCCGAAGGCACGACGGTGTGCCCGCGCTCCTCGAAGAAGCTCAGCCAGCGGCGGCGGATTTCAGCCGACTCCATCAGTGGTCCTCATTCCGGTTGTACGAGTACTTGGTGTAGGGGAGAGCGGCGAGACGCCGCTGCGCGGGAAGTTCGGGATCGTGGTCGACCGGCACCTCCAGGCCCAGCGCCTCACCCAGTTCGGCCTCGCGCTGAAGCATGCCCGCCCTGACGTCCAGGGCGAGGTCCTTGATCCGGTGGCCGGTCTCGATCGCCTTGTTCGCGGCCTGGGCGGCGAGGCTCTCCGGGGTCAGCTGCTTGAGCTTGCGGTTGACCTTGGTGGTGGCCCACACGCCGGCTGCGGCGCCCGCGGTGAACCAGAACGTACGACGGAACATCGCAGTGTCAGTCCTTCTTCCGCCCTCGCCGCGCAGACGGCAGGGTGCGTCCGACGATCACGGTGCGGGGCGGCTCGGGCGGCGTCTTGCGGCCGATGGCCCGGCGCACCCCGTATCCGAAGGCCGCGACCTTGATCAGCGGACCGCCGAAGGTCGAGGCCACGGTGGTGGAGAGCGCGGAGGCGTTGGAAGTGACCTCCTGGACGTCCGAGGCGATGGCGTCGACCCGGTCCAGCTGGGTCTGCGCGGAGCGCACAGTCGCGGAGGCGTCGGCGAGCAGCGGCACGGCCTGCTCGGTCACGTCCGCCACCAGCTTGGTGGCGGCTCTGAGGATCTGGGCCAGCCTCACCAGCACCACGGCGAGGAAGGAGACCAGGATCGCCCAGAAGACGGCCACCAGGATGCCGGCCACCTCTCCACCGGACACTTCGCACCGCTCCTTGCACTTCGAAAGTCGTTCTCCGACCCTATCGCGCCGCGGGTGGCGCCCAGTACCGCATTTGGCGTGATCAGCCTCGAAAAGGCGCTCGGAGAAAGCCCCGAGCCGGGAAGGGCCGGAAACGCGGAAGCCCGCCGCCTTCCGCTCCGTGCGGAGCGGAAGACGACGGGCTGAGCGCTTGGTGCGGGACTACGTCCGGATCAACGGGCGTAGTACTCGACGACGAGCTGCTCGTCGCAGATCACCGGGATCTCCTTGCGCTGCGGGTCGCGGTCCAGGCGGAACGCCAGGGCCTTCAGGTTGACCTGCAGGTAGCGCGGGGTCTCGCCCTCGCCGGCGTAGCCACCCTCACGGGCGACCTGGAAGGGGTGCTTGTCGCGGCTGCGCTCGCGGACCGTCACGACGTCGTCGGGGCGGACGCGGAAGGACGGGCGGTCGACCTTCTTGCCGTTGACCTCGATGTGGCCGTGAACGACCATCTGGCGGGCCTGGTAGATGGTGCGGGCGAGGCCCGAACGCAGAACCAGGGCGTCGAGACGGCGCTCGAGCTCGACGACCAGCGCCTCGCCCGTCTTGCCCGTGACCTTCTTCGCGCGGTCGTAGGCGCGGGCCAGCTGCTTCTCGCTGATGTCGTACTGTGCGCGCAGACGCTGCTTCTCGAGCAGACGGACCTTGTAGTCCGAGTTCTGCTTGCGGCCGCGGCCGTGCTCACCCGGCGGGTAGGGGCGGGCCTCGAAGTACTTGACGGCCTTCGGGGTCAGCGCGATGCCGAGGGCACGCGACTTCTTGACCTTGGGGCGGGACTGGTTCGCCATGAACCAAACCTCATCTCGTTCGTATCGGCTTCACCAGGGTTAAGGGAGGTCGCTGACTCGCAGTCGGGGAAACTCGCCACTGTCCGAGCGGGCTCGGACGAGGCGAGCAGCCGCTCCCCTGATCTGGGCACGTATGTGCAGCGCACGAACAGCCCACCTACCTCGGGGATGCCGGGTGGTGGGCGGCCCGCGACACCTTCAACGGTGCGCGACGCTCCTGGAGCGGGCCGCCCGGGGACGGTGCTCCGGCTGGGTGTCCCGCTCTGGTGGGGCCGGACGGATCCGGCACGGGACTCAGCACTTCGGTTCATCCTACCCGGTCAGGAGGACTGCTCCTCGCCGGCCCTGCCCAGGCGCTTCCTGGTCCAGGCGACGGTGTCGGCGTAGCGGGCCTCGGCCCCGTGACGGGTGGGGTGGTAGTAGAGCTTGTTCCGCACGGCTTCCGGGGCGTACTGCTGGGCGGCGATGCCCTCGGGTATGTCGTGCGGATACACATAGCCCTGGGCGTGGCCGAGCTTGGCCGCGCCCTTGTAGTGGCCGTCGCGCAAATGCGGCGGGACCGGGCCGGCCAGGCCGTTCCGCACGTCCTCCATCGCTGCGAAGATCGCTGTGGTGGCGGCATTGGACTTGGGCGCCAGGGCGAGCGCGATGGTGGCGTGGCTGAGGGTGAGGGCCGCCTCGGGGAAGCCGATCAGCGCGACGGCCTGGGCGGCGGCGACGGCGGTCTGCAGGGCCGTCGGGTCGGCGAGACCGATGTCCTCACTGGCGGAGATCATGAGCCGCCTGGCGATGAAGCGGGGGTCCTCCCCCGCCTCGATCATGCGGGCCAGATAGTGCAGCGCGGCGTCCACGTCGGAGCCGCGGATTGACTTGATCAGGGCGCTCGCCACGTCGTAGTGCTGGTCGCCGTCGCGGTCGTATTTCACCGCCGCACGGTCGACGGTCTCCTCGACGGTGCCGAGGGTGATCTCCTTCTCGCCCTTGGCGAGGGCCGCGCCCGCGGCCGCCTCCAGGGCGGTCAGGGCCCGGCGTGCGTCCCCGCCCGCGATGCGCAGCAGATGCCCCTCGGCATCCTCGGGCAGTGTCACCACGCCGCCGAGCCCGCGCTCCTCCGTGAGCGCGCGGCGCAGCAGTCCGCTGAGGTCCTGGTCGGTGAGCGGCTCCAGGGTGAGCAGCAGCGAGCGGGAGAGCAGCGGGGAGATCACCGAGAAGTACGGGTTCTCGGTGGTCGCGGCGATGAGGGTGACCCAGCGGTTCTCCACGGCCGGCAGCAGGGAGTCCTGCTGGGCCTTGCTGAAGCGATGGATCTCGTCGAGGAAGAGAACGGTCTCCTTGCCGAAGCCGCCGGCGGCGCGGCGGGCGCCGTCGATGACGGCCCTCACTTCCTTGACCCCGGCGGTGATCGCGGAGAGCTCGACGAAGCGCTTGTTGGTGGCCTTGCTGACCACGTACGCCAGGGTCGTCTTGCCGATGCCGGGCGGTCCCCAGAGGATCACCGAGGAGGGCCCCGCCGGGCCGCCGCTGCCTTCGCCCACGAGCCGGCGCAGGGGCGACCCCGGCTTCAGCAGATGCCGCTGGCCGACGACCTCGTCAAGGATGCGCGGACGCATCCGTACGGCCAGCGGACTGCTCGCCGGGTCCTTCTCCTGGCGGTCCTCTGCGGCTGCGGTGAACAGATCGGGCTCCACGCAAGCAGCCTAGGGCACCTCACCGACAACGCCGTCCGGCCCGTCAGCCGGTCCAGAAGTCCCACCAGCGGGTCAGGATCAGCATGCCGATGATTCCGGTGTGCACGACCGGAAGCACCCAGGTGAACTCCCCCAGCAGGCTGCGCAACCCGGCCGGGGCGGGCAGCAGGCCCTTGCGGATGTTGAAGGAAGTCACGTACCAGAACATGATGATCGTGGCGACCCAGGCCAGGCAGCACCACAGGCACAGGGCGTTGATGCGGTACAGCGACTGGAACTGCAGCCAGGTGCAGAAGCCGACGCCGAAGAGCGTGCCCGCGTTGAAGGTGAGCCAGTACCAGCGGCGGAAGCGCCCCCCGGCGAGCAGGCTCATGCCGACGCAGATCACGATGCCGTACGCCACCAGGCCGAGCATCGGGTTGGGGAACCCGAAGGCCGAAGCCTGCTCGCTCTCCATGATGCTGCCGCACGCCACGACGGGATTGAGGCTGCACCCGGGCGTGAAGTTCGGGTCCTCCAGCAGCTTGAACTTGTCGAGCGTGATCACCCATGCGGCGAACAGTCCCGCCGCGCCGGTGATCACCAGAAGCCAGGCGAAGGCGCGGCTCGCGCCGACGGTCCCTCCGGTACTCACCTGCTCCCGGTCGGGGGAGTCGTCGTCAACCACGGGAGTCGTATCCGTCATCACGCGGCTCATTGTGCCGCACCTTCCTCCGGGTCCGCCGTCCGGTGGGGACAATCAAGCCGGAGGGCCCGTACGTGATGGCGTACGGGCCCTCCGTCCAGGTCTCAGGCGAGCCGTGCCCGCAGCTCCTTGACGATCGCGTCCAGAGCGACCGGGGACTGCTCTCCGCTCTCCAGGTCCTTGAGCTGGACCACGCCCTCGGCCAAGTCCCGCTCGCCCGCGACGACCGCGTACCGGGCACCCGAGCGGTTGGCCGACTTCATCGCGCCCTTCAGACCGCGGCCGCCGTAGGAGAAGTCCGTGGCGATGCCCGCCCGGCGCAGCTCGGTCACCTTGGTGAACAGCACACGCCGCGCCTCGTCACCCAGCGGCACCGCGAAGACACTGGTCGCGGCGGGGATGTCGAGCTCGACGCCCTCGGCCTCCAGGGCCAGGACCGTACGGTCCACGCCGAGCGCCCAGCCGACCGACGGCAGCGCCGGGCCGCCGATCATCTCCGACAGGCCGTCGTAGCGGCCGCCGCCGCCGACCGCGGACTGCGAGCCCAGACCGTCGTGGACGAACTCGAAGGTCGTACGGGTGTAGTAGTCCAGGCCGCGGACCAGCTTCGGGTCGTCCTCGAAGGCCACGCCCTCGGCCGTGAGCAGCTCACGGACCTCCGCGTGGTAGGCGGCACACGCCTCGCACAGGTGGTCGCGCAGCAGCGGCGCGCCCACGAGCTGCTTCTGGACGTCCGCGCGCTTGTCGTCGAGGACCCGCAGCGGGTTGATGTCGATACGGCGCCGGGTCTCCTCGTCCAGATCGAGCCCGCGCAGGAACTCCTGGAGCGCGGCACGGTAGGCCGGGCGGCACTCCTTGTCTCCGAGCGAGTTCAGCAGGATGCGGAAGTCCGACAGGCCCAGCGAGCGGTACGCGTCATTGGCCAGGATGATCAGCTCGGCGTCCAGCGCCGGATCCTCGGCGCCGATCGCCTCCGCGCCGACCTGCGAGAAGTGCCGGTAGCGGCCCTTCTGCGGGCGCTCATAGCGGTAGTACGAGCCGGAGTACCACAGCTTGACGGGGAGGTTGCCGGCCTTGTGGAGGTTGGCCTCCAGCGCGGCGCGCAGCACGGACGCGGTGCCCTCGGGGCGCAGCGCGAGCTCGTCGCCGCCCTTGGTGGTGAGGGTGTACATCTCCTTGGTCACGATGTCGGTGGACTCACCGACACCGCGCGCGAACAGCTCGACGTTCTCGAAGCCGGGCGTTTCGATGTAGCCGTAGCCGGAGCGCTTCAGCGGCGCGGAGATCGCGTCGCGCACGGCCAGGAACTTGGCACTGTCCGGCGGAATCAGGTCGTACGTGCCCTTGGGGGCCTGGAAGGCAGTCACGGAAGTCTCTCGTCACATTCCTCGTCGTGGAGCGGCGCTCGCGCCGTCTCCGAGGCCGGCGGCCACCTGCCGCAGATACGGGTTGGTGGCGCGCTCACGGCCGATGGTCGTGTGCTCGTTGTGACCGGGCAGCACCACGGTCGAGTCGTCGAGCGGCAGGCACACGCGTGCC
Organism: Streptomyces sannanensis; assembly: GCF_039536205.1. Lineage (GTDB taxonomy): Bacteria > Actinomycetota > Actinomycetes > Streptomycetales > Streptomycetaceae > Streptomyces > Streptomyces sannanensis. The sequence continues at coordinate 1,194,996 of NZ_BAAAYL010000001.1, forward strand.
AGCGACTCGAGCATCTCGGCCATGTCGCCGCCGGGAAGGTCGGTGCGTCCGATGGAGCCGGCAAAGAGCAGGTCGCCCGAGAAGAGAAGCGGCGGACACCCCTGATTCTGTGGAGTGGCCGCGGCCTCGGGCAGCCCGAAGGTCACCGACCCCTTGGTATGGCCGGGCGCATGCGACACGGTCAGCTCGAGACCGGCCAGCTTCAGCGTGGCGCCGTCGGTCAGCTCATGCACGTCGCTCGGTTCGCCGACGGTGAGCTCGCCCATGAGCTGGGTCCCGAAGGAACGGCCGAGGGCCTTCTCCGGGTCGCTCATCATGTACCGGTCGGCGGGGTGGATCCACGCCGGTACGTCATGGGCTCCGCACACCGGAACGACGGATGCCACATGGTCGATGTGGCCATGGGTGAGAACGACAGCGACGGGCTTGAGCCGATGCTTCCTGAGCGCTTCCTCGACTCCCTGGGTGGCCTGGTGGCCCGGGTCGATGATCACGCACTCCTCGCCAGCGGCGGGGGCGACCAGGTAACAATTGGTGCCCCAGGCCCCGGCGGGGAACCCGGCAATGAGCACGATCGTCCTTAATTCTTGTCCGACGGGTGTTGCAGCAGATCAGAGCCTACCGGCGCTGAGACGCTCACAGCGAACCCGTATACGGTACGGGGCACACCAAGCACACCCTCGAAGCACTGCACAAGGAGACGACCCGGTGGTCACGAGCGATCAGCGGCGGCGGCAGCTCGCCAGGGAGAAGTTCGAGCGTCAGCAGAAGCGCCGCGAGGAGGCCCGGCGCCAGGCGAGGCGCCGCAACACGATCATCGCGTCGGGCCTGGCCGTGGTGCTGGCCGCGGGCGGCGCGGTCTACGCGTCCGTGGCTCTGAGCGACGACAACTCGGGCTCCGACGCCTCCGCCTCGCAGAACCCCACGCCGTCCGCGAGCAAGGGCAGCGCCGAACCGGCCATGTCGATCGACAAGAAGGCGAAGTACACCTTCTCGCTCACGACCGACCGCGGTGCCATCTCCATCGCCATGGACGCCGCGAAGACCCCGCACACGGTCAACTCCTTCAAGTCGCTCGCGGACAAGGGGTACTTCGACGGGACGAAATGCCACCGGCTCACCACCGCCGGCATCTTCGTGCTCCAGTGCGGCGACCCGAAGGGTGACGGCACCGGCGACCCCGGCTACACCATCCCGGACGAGAACCTGGACGGGCTCGGCAAGGCCGGCACGGACGGCACGGTGACCTACCCGACCGGCACCGTGGCCATGGCGAACACCGGCCAGCCGCACTCCGGCGGCAGCCAGTTCTTCCTGGTCTACAAGGACAGCAAGCTGCCCCCGGGCTACACCCCCTTCGGCACCATCGACGCCGCCGGCCTCAAGACCGTGCAGGACGTCGCCAAGGCCGGCGTGGAGGGCGGCGGACAGGACGGCGCGCCCAAGACGGCCGTCACCATCGAGAAGGCCGCAGTCAGCAAGGTGTGAACCGGCGAAGTTCGGCCGCGCTGAGTGCGGACAGCCGGGCGGCCGGTCGCCTAGATTGGCGTTGTGCAGGGCGGGCGCTGCCCGCCCGAGGAAACTGTGGACGATGCCCAGGGGCCGAACCCCCTCGCAGGCATCAGGTGGAGGAGGCGCTGTGAGCAGCGACCCGTGGGGCCGTGTCGACGAGACGGGCACCGTGTATGTGCGTACTGCCGATGGCGAGCAAGTCGTCGGCTCGTGGCAGGCGGGCACTCCCGAGGAGGCCCTGGCCTACTTCGAGCGCAAGTACGAGGGCCTGGTTGTCGAGATCGGCCTCCTCGAGCGGCGGGTGAAGACCACCGATCTGTCGGCCAAGGACGCCCTGACCGCGATCGAGCACCTGCGCACTCAGGTCGACGAGCACCATGCCGTCGGTGACCTCGACGCGCTGCGCAAGCGGCTCGACGAGCTGGTCGCGACGGTCGAGTCGCGCCGCGAGGAGCGCAAGGCGCAGAAGGCGAAGCAGGCCGACGAGGCGAAGCACGCCAAGGAGGCTTTGGTCGCCGAGGCAGAGGAGCTGGCACGGAGCGAGCAGTGGCGGGCCGCCGGCGAGCGGCTGCGCGCTCTGGTGGACATCTGGAAGGGCCTGCCCCGGCTCGACCGGAAGTCCGACGACGAGCTGTGGCACCGCTTCTCCCACGCCCGTTCCGCGTTCTCCAAGCGCCGAAAGGCGCACTTCGCCTCGCTGGACGCACAGCGTGAGGATGCCCGCAAGATCAAGGAGCGGCTGGTCGCCGAGGCCGAGTCGCTGTCCGGATCGACCGAGTGGGGTCCGACCGCCGCGCGTTACCGCGATCTGATGGCGGAGTGGAAGGCCGCGGGCCGCGCCCAGCGCGAGGCCGAGGACGAACTGTGGAACCGCTTCCGCGGAGCCCAGGACGTCTTCTTCGCGGCGCGCGGCAAGGTCTTCGAGGAGCGCGATGCCGAGCAGGCCGAGAACCTCAAGCTCAAGGAGGAGCTCGCCGCCGAGGCCGAGCAGCTGGTGCCGGTGACGGACCTGAAGGCGGCCCGTGCCGCGTTCCGGGGCATCAACGAGCGCTGGGAGGTCATCGGACACGTCCCGCGTGACGCGCGCCCGAAGGTCGAGGGCCGGATGCACGCCGTCGAGCGGGCGATCCAGGAGGCCGAGGAGGCCGAGTGGCGCCGTACCAACCCGGAGGCCCGTGCCCGGGCGGCGGGCCTGACCGGCCAGCTCCAGGCAGCCGTCGACAAGCTGCGTGAGCAGATCGACGCGGCGCGCGCGGCGGGCAACAACGCGAAGGCGGACAAGCTCGCGAAGGAGCTCGAGGGCCGGCAGGCCCTGCTGGACCAGGCCCTGAAGGGCCTGGAGGAGTTCGGCGGCTGAGCAATGCTCCGCCGGCGCGGCTGACCGTGAAGGGGCTCCCGTACGGGTCGTACGGGAGCCCCTTCCGCGTTCCGGTGCCGGGCCGGAAGCCTGTGCTCTCCACGCGGTGGGCCGGAGTGTCCGTCCTCGATCGCCGGACAGGCTGGAGTTGACCGGCGCTGCGAAGCTGACGTCTTCCGGGCCCGCGCCCGCGACTCAATCGCCGGACGGGGTCGTGTGAGCCCGTCCGGCGATTGAGGCCAACGCCCGAAGGGCGTAGGGGGTTTGGCCCGCAGTCCCGGTTCGGGAAGGGGCAGGGCGGGGGAACGACCCCCGCTACGGCCTGCGTGCCGACGTCACCCGGTACACGTCGTACACGCCCTCCACGCCCCGTACCGCCTTGAGCACATGGCCCAGGTGCTTGGGGTCGCCCATCTCGAAGGTGAACCGCGAGGTGGCGACCCGGTCGCGGGACGTCTGGACGGCCGCGGACAGGATGTTGACGTGCTGGTCGGACAGGACGCGCGTGACGTCCGACAGCAGCCGGGACCGGTCCAGCGCCTCGACCTGGATGGCGACCAGGAAGACCGAGGACTGGGTGGGCGCCCACTCGACGTCGAGGATCCGTTCCGGCTGCTGCGAGAGCGAGTCGACGTTGACGCAGTCCGCCCGGTGCACGGAGACACCGCTGCCGCGGGTGACGAAGCCGATGATGGGGTCGCCCGGCACCGGCGTACAGCAGCGGGCCAACTTGACCCAGACGTCGTCGACGCCCTTGACGACGACACCCGGGTCGGCGTTGGCGCGCCGCTTGCGACCGCGGCCGCGGGCCGGCGGCGCCGTCTCGGCGATGTCCTCGGTGGCGGCCTCCTCGCCGCCGAGGGCCTGCACCAGCTTCTGCACGACACCCTGCGCGGCCACATGGCCCTCGCCGATCGCGGCATACAGCGACGAGATGTCGGGATAGCGCATCTCGTGCGCGAGCGTCACCAGCGAGTCGCCGGTGAGGATGCGCTGGATCGGCAGGTTCTGCTTGCGCATGGCGCGCGCGATCGCGTCCTTGCCCTGCTCGATCGCCTCGTCGCGGCGCTCCTTGGAGAACCAGGCACGGATCTTGTTGCGCGCCCGCGGCGACTTGACGAAGCCGAGCCAGTCGCGGGACGGACCGGCGCCCGGCGCCTTGGAGGTGAAGACCTCCACCAAGTCGCCGTTGTCCAGGGTGGATTCGAGCGGTACGAGCCGCCCGTTGACCCGTGCCCCTATGGTGCGGTGGCCGACCTCGGTGTGCACGGCGTAGGCAAAGTCGACCGGGGTGGCACCCGCGGGGAGCGCGATGACATCGCCCTTGGGCGTGAAGACGAAGACCTCGTTGCGGGACAGGTCGAAGCGCAGTGACTCCAGGAACTCGCCGGGGTCCTCCGTCTCCTTCTGCCAGTCCAGCAACTGCCGCAGCCAGGCCATGTCGTTGACGGTGTCCTGGCCCGCGCTGCCCTTCGCCGCCTTGGGCACATCGGTGCGCACCTTGGAGGCGCCGGCGACGGTCTCCTGCTTGTACTTCCAGTGGGCGGCGATGCCGTACTCGGCGCGGCGGTGCATGTCGAACGTACGGATCTGGAGTTCGACAGGCTTGCCGTTGGGGCCGATGACCGTCGTGTGCAGCGACTGGTACATGTTGAACTTGGGCATCGCGATGTAGTCCTTGAACCGCCCCGGGACCGGGTTCCACCGGGCGTGGACGGTGCCGAGTGCCGCGTAGCAGTCGCGGACGGTGTCGACGAGGACACGGATGCCCACCAGGTCGTAGATCTCCGCGAAGTCACGGCCGCGGACGATCATCTTCTGGTAGACGCTGTAGTAGTGCTTGGGCCTGCCGGTGACGGTGGCCTTGATCCGGGCGGCGCGCAGATCGGCCTGGACCTCGTCGGTCACTATGGCCAGGTACTCGTCGCGTTTGGGGGCCCGCTCGGCGACGAGACGCACGATCTCGTCGTACATCTTGGGGTAGAGGATCGCGAAGGCGAGGTCCTCCAGCTCCCACTTGATGGTGTTCATGCCCAGCCGGTGCGCCAGCGGAGCGTAGATCTCCAGCGTCTCGCGGGCCTTCTTCTCCTGCTTCTCCCGCTTGAGATAGCGCATGGTGCGCATGTTGTGCAGGCGGTCGGCCAGCTTGATGACCAGGACGCGCGGGTCCTTGGCCATGGCGACGACCATCTTGCGCACGGTCTCGGCCTGTGCGGCCTCACCGAACTTGACCTTGTCCAGCTTGGTGACGCCGTCGACGAGCAGCGCGACCTGGTCGCCGAAGTCGCGGCGCAGGGTGTCCAGGCCGTACTCGGTGTCCTCGACCGTGTCATGCAGCAGCCCCGCCATCAGCGTCGCCGGGTCCATGCCGAGCTCGGCGAGAATCGTGGTCACAGCGAGCGGGTGGGTGATGTAGGGGTCGCCGCTCTTGCGCTTCTGGCCGCGGTGCCAGCGCTCGGCGACCTGGTAGGCCCGTTCGATCTGGCGCAGAGTGGCCGTCTCGATCTTGGGGTCGTTGCCGCGGACTATCCGCAGCAGAGGCTCGAGCACCGGGTTGTACGTGCTGGAGCGCTGCACGCCGAGCCGTGCGAGCCGGGCCCTGACACGATTGGAGGACGCGCCGGGGCGCAGCACGGGCACCGGAGCCGGCTTGGGGTCGGAGGCCGGCACGGGCTTCCGGTCCCGCTGCGACGCCGCGGGCTTGGGCGGGTCCGCGGGCTGCTTCTGGGGCGCAGCCGCAGGCGTCGCAGCCTGTGCGGCCTTCCGGTCGGGCTGCGAGAGTGGCTGGGGCTCGTCGGGCAAGAGCGCTCCTCATGCGGATCCGGGTCCCCCGGTCAGGCCCGGGAACCCATGGTATCGATCCTGGGCCCCCGGGCTCTCCCTGGGCCGGTGGGACCCCTGCGGAGGAGCCGCATGTCGATACCGTACACAGGGCTGAAACGCACGGGACGGGTGCCGGATTCCTCCGTGCACCCGTCCCGCCGCCGTGGCGCAGCGATGCCAGGCTCAGATGGTGATCAGAGCCTCCAGCGGAGCGCCGCGCAGTGCGGTCTTCAGACGGTCGCGGCCGGACAGGAAAGCGAGTTCCATGAGGACCGCGACGCCCGCGACCTCGGCGCCGGCCCGTCGGATCAGCTCCAGCGAGGCCTCGGCCGTGCCGCCGGTGGCCAGGACGTCGTCGATGACCATGACGCGGTCACCGGCGGCCAGGTCCTCGGCATGGACCTCGATCTCGGCCGTGCCGTACTCCAGCGCGTACGCCTGGGACAGCGTGGCCCCGGGCAGCTTGCCCGCCTTCCGGACCGGGACGAAGCCCAGCCCGGCGCGTACGGCGACCGGCGCGGCCAGGATGAAGCCGCGCGCCTCCAGGCCGACGATCTTCGTCGCGCCATAACGTACGCACAGTTCGGCGAGGGCCTCGGTGAGGGCCGTGAACGCCTCGGGGTCCGCGAGCAGCGGCGTGATGTCCTTGAAGACCACACCGGGCTTCGGATAGTCGGGTACGTCCCGGATCCGGCTGAGCAGCAGCTCCCTCGTCGTCTTCATCGGCGCTTCCCCCGGCCCCTGGCGCCCGACCGGCGCTGACCGACGACCGCCGCGACGTCCTCGTGCTCCATGTCGAGCGACTCGGCGTCCTCGGCGGCGAAGCCCGTCTCCGGCTCGCCCTTGGCGTCCGCGGCGGCCCGCTTGGCGAGCACCCGCTTCTTCAGGGCCTTCATCTGCGGGTCGAGCTCCTTGAGGTCGGCGACCAGCGGGGTGGCGATGAAGATCGACGAGTACGCGCCGGCCGCGAGGCCGACGAACAGCGACAGCGAGATGTCGTTGAGCATGCCGGCGCCGAGGAATCCGCCGCCGATGAAGAGCAGACCGGCCACCGGCATCAGCGCGACGGCGGTGGTGTTGATGGAGCGCACCAGCGTGGCGTTGATCGAGCGGTTGGCGACCTCGCTGTAGGTCCAGCGGGTCTGCTTGGTGATGTCCTTCGAGCTCTCCTTCAGGGAGTCGAAGACGACGACCGTGTCGTAGAGCGAGTAACCGAGGATGGTCAGCAGACCGATCACGGTGCCCGGGGTGACCTCGAAGCCGACCAGGGCGTACACGCCGACGGTGATGGTGAGGTCGTGGACCAGTGCGATCAGCGCGGCGATGGCCATCCGCCACTCGAAGGCGATCGCGAGGTAGATCACCACCAGGACCATGAAGATCCCGAGGCCGGTCCAGGCCTTGTTGGCGATCTGCTCACCCCAGCTGGGACCGACCAGGTCGGCGTTGATCTCCTGCTCCGGGACGTTCAGCCCCGCCGCGAGGTCCGTCTTGACCGCGTTGGCCTTCTTGGTGTCCAGGCCGCTGACCTGGATGCGCAGACCACCGTTGCCCAGCTTCTGCACGATCGCGTCATGGCCGGACACACGCTCCGCGGCCTCCTGGACATGGGCGACCGAGACGGACGTCTTCGGGGTGGTGAAGACCGCACCGCCCTTGAACTCGATGCCGAAGTTGAGGCCCTGGATCGCCAGGCCGAGAGCGGCCGTGATGGTGATCAGGATCGAAATGCCGTACCAGAACTTCCGCTTGCCCACGAAGTCGTAGCCGACCTCGCCGCGGTAGAGCCGGGCGCCGATATTACCGAGACGCGACATCTCACGCCTCCTTCGGGTCGATGGTGGCGGAGACACGACGGGTGCGACGCAGCGGCGGCTTGGCGCCGAGACGCTTCGGGTCCAGTCCGGACCACGGATGGCCGTTTCCGAAGAACTTCGTACGCGCGAGCAGGGTCATCACCGGCTTGGTGAAGAGGAACACCACGACGACGTCGAGGAGCGTCGTCAGACCGAGGGTGAACGCGAAGCCCTGCACCTTGCCGACGGTGACGACGAAGAGCACCGCGGCGGCGAGGAACGACACGAAGTCCGACACCAGGATGGTGCGCCGGGCACGCGGCCAGGCCCGCTCGACGGCCGGACGCAGCGTACGGCCGTCGCGGATCTCGTCACGGATGCGTTCGAAGTACACGATGAACGAGTCCGCGGTGATACCGATCGCGACGATGGCACCACAGACGGCCGGCAGGTTCAGCGCGAAGCCGATGGCCGGACCGAGCAGGGACATCAACGAGTAGGTCAGGACCGCCGAGACCATCAGGCTGAGGATCGCGATCAGGGACAGACCTCGGTAGTAGACCACCAGGTAGATCACGACCAGGGCGATGCCGATCGCACCGGCGATGAGGCCCGCCTGCAGCTGCTCGCCGCCGAGCGCGGCGGTCACGCTGGTGACGCTCGACTCGTGGAAGGTGAGCGGGAGCGCACCGTACGACAGGATGTTCGCCAGTTCGGTGGCGGACTCCTGGGTGAAGTTGCCGGAGATCTCGGCGCTGCCGCCCAGTGCCTGGTTCACGCGCGGGGCGGAGACGACCTCGCCGTCGAGGACGATGGCGAACTGGTTCTGCGGCTCCGGCTGCTGCGAGAGCCGGCCGGTGATCGTCTGGAACTTCTTCGAGCCCTTGTCGGTGAAGTCCATCGTGACGATCCACATGCCACGCTGGGGGTCCAGCACGGCCTTGGCGCCGTCGACGTCGGTGCCCTCGACCTCGGCCGGGCCGAGGATGTACTTGGCATCGCCCTCGGAGCTGCACGCGACGGTCGGCTCGGTCGGCTTGGCGTGCTGGGCGGGGTTCGAGCGGTTCTTGCCCGGGGTGCAGTCGAGCGCGGCGAACTGCTTGTCGAGCGCGGCGGCAGCGGCCGCGTCACCCGAGGCGGAGGGCTTGGGGCTCTCGGGGGTCTTCGGCTTGTCCGAGGCGGCCGCGGTCGCGGTCGCGGTCGGCGACGGGGCCTTCTCCAGGCCCTCGGTGACGGCACGGCCCTGAGTGGTGGGGCTCGACGAGGGCTTGGCCGACGACTTGCCGCTCGGCGAGGCGCTCGGGGAGCCCTTGGCGGCAGGCTGCTGCGGCAGCGGCGCGGCCCCGGCGACAGTCAGCACGGGCCGGAAGTACAGCTGGGCGGTCGTGCCGACCTGCTTCCGGGCCTGCTCCGAGTCCGTCGCCTTGGGGATGTTGACGATGATGTTGCGATCGCCCTGCTGCTGGACCTCGGCCTCCGACACGCCCATACCATTGACACGGCGCTCGATGATGCTGACTGCCGTGTCCATGTTGGTCTTGTTGATGGCGTTCGGCTTGCCGGGCTCGTTCTCGGCGCTGAGCGTGATGCTCGTACCGCCGGCCAGGTCGATGCCCAGCCGCGGGCTCAGCGAACCCGACCAGAACATCCCGCCGACGAGTGCGACCATGACGATCAGGATCAGGGCCAGGGCGCGCCCGGGCTTTCCCTGTGCCCTCGCCGCTGGCCCTCGGCCTTTCTTCGGTGCTGCCACCTTCTCGTTTCTCCCTGTCCAACCGCCACGCGCCGGGTTGTGCGCCGAGGCGGCCACGAAGTGGTGTGGGGAATCCCCCGCATGAGTGGGCACGCACCGGGGACCGCGTCACACCGATCGGCGCTGCGCGGTCCCCGTACGTGGCTACTTCGCTTCGGTGTCGCCCTCGGCCTTGGCGTCCTTCGCCTCGACGTCGTCGGCGTCGTCCTTCTTACCGAGGTCGATCTTGACATCTTCGGCGGCCTCGGTCAGCTCAGAGGCGTCGTCCGGCACGACCGGGGTGTCGCTCTTGAGGTCGCCGTCACCGTGAACGATGCGGTTGTACTCGTCGGCCTCGAGCACGGCACCGACGGCGTTCTTGGCGTACACGGCGTGAACGCCGGGCGCGACCTCGAGGAGCACGGTGTCGTCGTGAACCTCCTTGACGGTGGCGTACATGCCCCCGATGGTCCGGATCCCGGTGCCCGGCTGCATCTGGTCACGCATCTGCACGGCCTGCTGCTGCTTCTTCTTGGCCGACCGGGTCATCAGGAACATGGCCCCGATGAGCACGATGAAGGGGAGGAGGGTCACGAGATTCACGGGACAGAAATTCCTTCGTACGACCGGCCGCACCTGCTGAGCAGCCTGATCTTCAGGGTGTGGGTACACCGACCGGAAGGGTCGGCATCGGCGGAGTCTAGGCGCATCCGCTCCCAGGGAACAACGCCCAGCATGGCAGCCGTGTTCCTTTCCTCGCGACCTTCCGCGCCTTCACGCCCCGAACAGGCCCTGTTGTCCGCTTCCTGACCCGGGCGGCGTGATCCCGAGATGGGCCCAGGCCGCGGGCGTCGCGATCCGGCCACGCGGAGTGCGGGCGAGCAGCCCTTCCCGTACGAGGAACGGCTCCGCGACCTCCTCGACCGTCTCGCGCTCCTCCCCGACGGCCACCGCCAGCGTGGACAGGCCGACCGGCCCGCCGCCGAACAGCTTGAGCAGCGCCTCCAGAACGGCCCGGTCCAGCCGGTCCAGGCCGCGCGAGTCGACCTCGTACACGGCCAGGGCCGCGGCGGCGATGTCACGGGTGATGACGCCGTCCGCCTTGACCTGGGCGTAGTCGCGGACCCGGCGCAGCAGCCGGTTGGCGATACGGGGCGTACCGCGCGAGCGGCCGGCGATCTCGGCGGCCCCCCGGGCCTCTATGCCGACGTCGAGCAGCCCCGCCGAGCGGTGCACCACCCGCTCCAGCTCGGTCGGCTCGTAGAACTCCATGTGCCCGGTGAACCCGAAACGGTCGCGCAGCGGCGGCGGCAGCAGCCCGGCCCGGGTGGTGGCCCCGACCAGGGTGAACGGCGGCAGCTCCAGCGGGATGGCCGTGGCACCCGGGCCCTTGCCGACGATGACGTCGACCCGGAAGTCCTCCATGGCCATGTAGAGCATCTCCTCGGCGGGCCGGGACATCCGGTGGATCTCGTCGAGGAACAGCACCTCGCCCTCCTGGAGCGAGGAGAGAATCGCCGCCAGGTCCCCGGCGTGCTGGATGGCGGGACCGCTCGTGATCCGGATGGGCGCGCCCATCTCCGCGGCGATGATCATCGACAGTGTGGTCTTGCCCAGCCCCGGCGCACCCGACAGCAGCACATGGTCGGCGGTGGCCCCGCGCGCCCTGGCTGCTCGCAGGACCAGGTCGAGCTGCTCCCGGACCTTCTCCTGCCCGATGAACTCGCCCAGGTCCTTCGGCCGCAGCGCCGCCTCGACGGCCTGGTCCTCGCCGTCGGCGCCCCCGCCGACAAGACGCCCGCTCGCGGCGTGCTCGGTCATCGCTGCGGTGTCGTCCCAGTTCACGACTACGGCCTCGCGTTCTCTGTGCGGTGGGGGAACTTTCGGGCACAACCGGAACTGCTCATCGCGTGCGGTTCAGGGTCTGCAAGGCCGCGCGCAGCAGCGCGCCGACATTGGGCTCCGGCATGGACTCGGCCTGCGGCGTCACCGCGGCCACCGCTTCGTCGGCCTCCCTCGGCGCATAACCGAGGCCGATCAGCGCGGAGTGGAGCTGGTTGTGCCACGCGGCCGGGGCGACGGCGGCCGCGCCCTGGCGGCCGATGTGCGCTCCGGTGGGCTCGCCCAGCCGGTCCTTGAGCTCGAGCAGCAGCTTCTGCGCGCCCTTCTTGCCGATCCCGGGGACAGCCGTCAGCGCTTTCTCGTCGCCGGTCGAGACCGCGAGACGCAGCGCGTCCGGGGTGTGCACGGCGAGCATGGCCTGAGCCAGGCGCGGGCCGACACCGCTGGCGGTCTGGAGCAACTCGAAGACCTGCCGCTCGTCGTCGTCGGCGAAGCCGTAGAGGGTGAGCGAGTCCTCCCGGACGACCAGGGAGGTGGCCAGTCTGGCCTCCTCACCGACCCTCAGCCCGGAGAGCGTGTTCGGCGTGCACTGGACGGCCATGCCGATGCCACCGATCTCGATCACGGCCGTGGTCGGGGCGAGGGCGGCCACCGGCCCCGTAACAAAGGCGATCATGCGGTGCGGCCTTTCATGGCTCGATGGACGGCGACGGCTTGCTGAAGACGGTTCTGGGCGGGAGCACGCCAGATGTGGCAGATGGCGAGCGCCAGTGCGTCCGCCGCGTCGGCCGGTTTCGGTGGCGCGTCCAGCCGTAGCAGCCGGGTGACCATGGCGCCCACCTGTGCCTTGTCGGCGCGGCCGGTGCCGGTGACCGCGGCCTTGACCTCGCTGGGCGTGTGGAGGGCGACGGGCAGTCCACGACGGGCGGCGCAGAGCATGGCGACCGCGCTGGCCTGGGCGGTGCCCATGACCGTACGGACGTTGTGCTGGCTGAACACCCGCTCCACGGCCACGCATTCGGGCCGGTGCGCATCCAGCCACTCATCTATGCCGCGCTCGATGGCGACCAGCCGGTCAGCGGTTTCGGCATCGGCGGGCGTACGCACCACACCGACGCCCAGCATGGTCAGCGGACGGCCCGGGATACCCTCGACGACCCCGACGCCGCACCGGGTCAGCCCCGGGTCCACACCCAGCACTCGCACCGCGCACCCCTCCCCTCCCGCTCTCGACCAACCGACCTGCAGGTTAGCCGGTGCCACTGACAACGCACGGACGGGCCGACAGGAGCGTGTCCCGTCGGCCCGTCCGTGCAGTCGACGACTGCCATCACGTCATCAGGCACATCGTTGCGATCCTCGTCCGGCCTGGGCCGGACGCCACTGACTCAGCGTCAGTCGACGCTCGCCATGATTTCGTCGCTGATGTCGAAGTTCGCGAAGACGTTCTGCACGTCGTCGCTGTCCTCGAGCGCGTCGATCAGCTTGAAGATCCTCTTCGCGCCCTCTTCGTCGAGCTGCACTTCCATCGTGGGAAGGAAGCTGGCCTCCGCGGACTCGTAGTCGATGCCCGCCTCCTGGAGCGCGGTGCGCACCGCGACCAGGTCGGTGGCCTCGCTGATCACCTCGAAGTTCTCACCGAGGTCGTTGACTTCCTCGGCACCCGCGTCGAGGACGGCACCCAGGACGTCGTCCTCGGTCAGGTCACCCTTGGGCAGGACGACAACACCCTTGCGGTTGAACAGGTACGACACCGAGCCCGGGTCGGCCATGGAGCCGCCGTTGCGGGTCATGGCGACACGCACGTCCGAGGCGGCACGGTTGCGGTTGTCGGTGAGGCACTCGATGAGCACCGCGACACCGTTCGGGCCGTAACCCTCGTACATGATGGTCTCGTAGTCGGCGCCGCCGGCCTCCTGGCCGGAGCCGCGCTTGACCGCGGAGTCGATGTTCTTGTTCGGCACCGACTGCTTCTTCGCCTTCTGAATGGCGTCGAACAGCGTCGGGTTGCCTTCCGGGTCGGCACCGCCAGTGCGGGCCGCGACCTCGATGTTCTTGATCAGCTTCGCGAAGAGCTTGCCACGCTTGGCGTCGATCACGGCCTTCTTGTGCTTCGTCGTAGCCCATTTAGAGTGGCCGGACATCCGCCTGTCTCCTTCGCGTAACCAATTTCTGAAACGTTCGCCAGAGATCCTACCGGGATCGGTTCAGCGGACCGCGCGCACCATGTCCACAAAAAGGCCGTGCATCCGATGATCACCGGTCAGCTCGGGGTGGAACGAGGTGGCGAGCGCATTGCCCTGCCGTACGGCGACGATGTGGCCCTCGTGCTCGGCGAGCACCTCGACCTCGGCGCCGACCGACTCCACCCACGGGGCGCGGATGAAGACGCCCTCGACCGGGCCGCCCTCGACACCGGCGACCGCGACGGCGGCCTCGAAGGATTCGTTCTGACGACCGAAGGCGTTGCGACGGACGATCATGTCGATGCCGCCGACGGTCTCCTGGCCCGAACGCGGGTCGAGGATCTTCTCGGCGAGCATGATCAGGCCGGCGCAGGTGCCGTAGACCGGCATGCCGGCCCGTACGCGCTCGCGCAGCGGCTCCATCACGCCGAACAGGATGGCCAGCTTGGAGATGGTGGTGGACTCGCCGCCGGGTATGACCAGACCGTCGACCTCGGCGAGCTCCTCGGGGCGCCGGACCGGCCTGGCCACGGCGTCAGCCGCGGCCAGGGCGATCAGGTGCTCCCGTACGTCGCCCTGGAGAGCCAGGACGCCGATCACTGGGGTGTCACTCATGAGTGATTACCAGCCACGCTTCGCGTAACGCTCGGCCTCGGGGAGGGTGTCGCAGTTGATGCCGACCATGGCCTCGCCCAGGTTGCGGGACGCGTCCGCGATGACCTTCGGGTCGTCGTAGAAGGTGGTGGCCTTCACGATCGCGGCGGCACGCTTGGCCGGGTCGCCCGACTTGAAGATGCCGGAGCCCACGAACACACCCTCGGCGCCCAGCTGACGCATCAGGGCGGCGTCGGCCGGGGTGGCCACACCACCGGCGGAGAACAGCACGACCGGCAGCTTGCCGAGCTCGGCGACCTCCTTGACGAGCTCGTACGGGGCACGCAGCTCCTTGGCGGCGGCGTACAGCTCGTTGTGGTCCAGGGCACGCAAGTGGCCGATCTCGTTCTTGATCTGGCGCAGGTGGCGGACGGCCTCGACGACGTTGCCGGTGCCGGCCTCACCCTTCGAGCGGATCATGGCCGCACCCTCGGCGATACGGCGCAGGGCCTCGCCCAGGTTGGTGGCGCCGCACACGAACGGCGTGGTGAACGCCCACTTGTCGGAGTGGTTGACCTCGTCGGCCGGGGTCAGCACCTCGGACTCGTCGATGTAGTCGACGCCGAGCGACTGCAGGACCTGGGCCTCGACGAAGTGGCCGATACGCGACTTGGCCATGACCGGGATCGAGACGGCGTTGATGATGCCCTCGATCATGTCCGGGTCGGACATACGGGCCACGCCGCCGTCCTTGCGGATGTCAGCCGGCACGCGTTCCAGGGCCATGACCGCGACGGCGCCCGCGTCCTCAGCGATCTTCGCCTGCTCCGGCGTGACGACGTCCATGATCACGCCGCCCTTGAGCTGCTCGGCCATGCCGCGCTTGACGCGAGCGGTGCCGATTTCGGGGGACTGAGGGGTGGTGGAAGACGTGGACACGGATCGACCTCACTCGGTGAAAACGTTGCGAACGTGCGGCTGACGACAGCCGCACGGCATGAATAAACCGTTCCCGACCAGTCCACCACAAGGGCCAATGGTCAGCCGGTGGCTCATTTGTCTGCTGGGGCACTTTTGCGATGTGGATTTGTGTATGGGGGCAAATGCGCCCCGCGGCGGTTTGCGCTCGCAGAGTGGTTCAGGCCACAGGGCGGTCCGCCAGCGCCATCGGCGGCTCATCGTCCATCTCGAACGCCATCGGGAACGGCGCGTGCCCGGCCAGCCGGAACCACCTCACCTTGCGGTGCCGGCGCAGCGCCCGAGCGGCGCGCACGGCGTCATTGTGGAACCGCCGCGCCATCGGCACCCGGCGCACCGCGGCCGCCAGCTCCCCCGCCGCCTCCTCGCCGCCGGGCGCCTCCCGCACGGCCTCCACCTGGGCCGCCTCCCCGAACACGGCCCGCAACGCCTGGCTCAGCTCGCTCTCCGCGACCTCACGATGCTCCTCGTCCGCCTGACGGGCCGCGTGCGCGGCCTCGTACAGCACGATCGACGCGGCCGGATCCAGCACCCCGGAGGTGGCCAGCTCCTGGGTGACCGAGGCACGGCGCACGAGCTGCGCGTCCAGGGCGGCACGAGCGGCGTCGATCCGCGCGTGCAGACGGTCGAGGCGTCCGGCGGTCCAGCTCAGATACATGCCGATGGCGACGAGGCCGACGAGGATCCAGATCAAGGTAGTGCTCACGGCCCGCGATGCTACCGGGGCGGGGCGGCCGCCCGTCCGGCCCGGAGCGGGCATGCGGGGCCGCCGCGCTCCGCCCGGTCGGCCGGAGCGTACGTCCTGACACGCCGGACGGGCCGGATGCGGCCCTTACTGCCGCGCCGGGAAGCCCAGGCGGGCACGCAGGCCCGTACGTTCGTCCGCGGCCACCGACGCCGCGCCGTCCGTCACCGTCTCGTACACCGCGAGGATGTCCGCGCCCACCGTCGACCAGTCGAAACGGCGCACATGCGCGCTGCCCCGCTCCCGCAGCTCCGCCCGGCGTTCCGGGTCGCCGAGAAGCCTGACCGCCGCCGCGGCCAGCGCGTCCGCGTCCTCGTTGGCGAAGAGCTCGCCCGCCGCGCCCTGGTCAAGGACCTGCGCGAACGCGTCCAGATCGCTGGCGAGCACCGGCGCACCCGCCGACATCGCCTCGACGAGGATGATGCCGAAACTCTCGCCACCCGTATTGGGCGCCACGTACACGTCGACACTGCGCAGCAGCCGCGCCTTGTCCTCGTCGCTCACCATGCCGAGGAACTCGACCCGCTTGCGCATCTCCGCGGGCAGCGAGGCGACCGCCTCCTCCTCGTCACCCCGCCCCGCGACCAGCAGACGGGTGTCGGGGTACGCCGCAAGGATCTTCGGGAAGGCCCGCATCAGCACCGGCAGCCCCTTGCGGGGCTCGTCGATACGGCCGATGAAGCCGAGCGTGCCGCCCGCCCGTCCCCCGCCACCACCTTCAACCGAGCTTCGCGCCCCTTCCGATTGCCACTCGGCCTTCGGCTCGGCGTCCGCGAAGAAGCCGACGTCGACGCCGTTGGGAATGACGACCGCGTCACCGCCGAGATGCTCGACGAGCGTGCGCCGGGCGTACTCGCTCACCGCGATACGGGCGCTGATCTTCTCGAGCGCAGGCTGCAGGATCGGATACGCCGCGATCATGGCCCGGGACCGCGGGTTCGACGTGTGGAAGGTGGCCACGATCGGCCCCTGCGCCGCCCAGCACGCGAGCAGGCCGAGCGAGGGCGAGGCCGGCTCGTGGATGTGGATCACGTCGAACGTGCCGTCGTGCAGCCAGCGCCGTACCCGCGCGGCGGACAGGAAACCGAAGTTCAGCCGCGCCACCGAACCGTTGTACGGCACCGGCACGGCCCTGCCGGCCGACACGACGTACGGCGGCAGCGGCGTCTCGTCGTCGGCCGGGGCCAGCACGGACACCTCGTGTCCGAGCCGGATCAGATGTTCGGCGAGGTCACGGATGTGGAACTGGACACCGCCGGGCACATCCCACGAATAAGGGCATACGATGCCGATCTTCACGGCTGCCGCTCCTCGAGGTCGGCGAGCCAGAGCCGCTGCAGCATGTGCCAGTCCTCCGGATGATCGGCGATGCCGGCGGCGTACACGTCCGCCAGCGCCTGCGTCATCACAGACGCCCTTTCGGCCCGGGTACCTGTCTCGGGCACCTCGACCGGCGGATGGATCTGCCCCCGCATGACCGGTGTGCCGTCGTACCACAGCGTCGCCGGCAGCAACAGCGCCCCGGTCTGCTGGGCGAGCATCGCCGGACCGGCGGGCATCCGCGTGGTGTCGCCGAAGAACTTCACCTCGACACCGGACGCGGACAGATCACGGTCGGCGACGAGGCAGACCAGACCGCCCGCCCGCAGCCGCCGCGCGAGGGTGCCGAAGGCGCCGGCACCGACATGCGGGAGCACCTCCATGCCCAGACCCTCGCGATACGCGACGAACCGGTCGTACAGGGTCTCCGGCTTCAGCCGCTCGGCGACCGTGGTGAAGGGCACGTTCAGCTTGGTGGTGACCCAGGCGCCCGCCAGGTCGTAATTGGCCATGTGCGGCAGCGCCAGGACAACACCCCGGCCGGCCGCGAGGCCCTCGGTGAGGTAGTCGATGCCCTTCGGATCGAAGCCGTTCCTGATCCGGTCCGCGCTCCAGGCCGGCAGCCGGAAGGACTCCATCCAGTACCGCATGTACGAGCGCATGCCGGCCCGCGAGAGAGCGGCGAGGCGCTCCGGCCCGGCATCGGGCACCACCCGGGCAAGGTTGGACTCCAGCCGCAGCACACCCCGGCCCCGCCGCTTCCACACCTGGTCCGCGATGGTGCGCCCCAGTGCGGCAGCCGCCGGCTCGGGCAGCTTCTTGACCGTGCTCCAGCCCAGCCCGTACAGCGCGTCGGTCAGCCGCTCCTTCGCACCGCTCATGAGGCCGCCTCACTCCCCTGCGCGGCCGACCCGGACGCGGCCGCGTCGGCCTCCGCCGCCTCACGGCGAACGGTCACCACACGCTGACCCAGTGTGATCAGACTGCCGACGGCGACGATCCACAGCGCGATGGGAAGCAGGATGTCAATACCGGGCACACCGAACGCATGCAGCCCCGCAAGACCCGCCGCGACCAGCGAGACCACCAATCGCTCGGCCCGCTCCACCAGACCGTTGACCGCCACCGGAAGCCCGATCGACTCACCACGCGCCTTCGTGTACGACACCACCTGGCCGCTCGCCAGACAGAAGATCGACACCGCGCACAGCAGCTCGTTGTCGCCCACGCCCGCGTACCACAGCGCGAAACCACCGAAGATCGCCGCGTCCGCGACCCGGTCGAGCGTCGAGTCCAGGAAGGCACCCCAGCGACTGGAGATCCCCGCCTGCCGCGCCATATTGCCGTCGACCAGATCGGAGAAGACGAAGAGCGTGATGACGACGGTGCCCCAGAAGAAGTCACCCCGGGGAAAGAAGACCAGCGCACCCGCCACCACTCCAGCGGTACCCACAAGGGTCACCGCATCCGGGCTCACCCCCAGACGGAGCAACAGAGCGGCAAACGGTGTGAGGACACGCGTGAAGAATGCACGCGCGTACTTGTTCAGCATGGCCTTCCCGAGGGTCGGTGCGCCGAGCGGCCCCTATGGCTGCCGGCGGGCCCATCGTAGTCACGACCGCCACGACGCAGTGCCGGTCCCCCGACGCTCGCGGGATGGCGTACGACGTATGGACGCACCGTGACGGGAGTGGAAAGCTCAGAGGACCGCGGGCTCCACTCGAGCATCCACCGGCCCACGTCCGGAGGAACCCCGGTGGCCGCTAGGTCCTGTCCGGTTGATCAGGCCGGATCAGCGAGCGCCCGCCGCAGAGCGGCTGGTGTCCCGGTGGTGCCGTGCATCGCAAGGCGGAGAAGGGAGTCCATGCGGTGGGGGCACCTCCCAGCGGCAGCGCTGGGGGACATCGGCGACCGACGACAACGCAGCGAGGCACGGTGCCGGACGCCGCGAGCCCGGCATGATCGGCCGGACAGGACCTAGGTCCGCGCGCTCTCTCCTCACCGTGCAAGAAACCGGGAGGCAAGGTCATGGGCGACAAGGCGAACACGAACCCCGGGGCCGCCGGCAGTGCAACAACGGCCGACCACCCCTCGTCCATACGGAACGTGGTGCTGGTCGGCCACACGGGATCCGGCAAAACCACACTGGTCGAAGCCCTCGCACTCACCGCCGGTGCCGTGAACCGCGCCGGCCGCGTCGAGGACGGCACCACCGTCTCCGACTACGACGAGATCGAACACCGCCAGGAACGGTCCGTACAACTGTCCCTCGTCCCCGTCGAATGGAACGGCTGCAAGATCAATCTGCTGGACACCCCCGGCTACGCCGACTTCGTCGGCGAACTACGGGCCGGCCTGCGCGCCGCGGACGCCGCCCTCTTCATCGTCTCGGCCGCCGAGGGCGCCGAAGGCATCACCGGCGCCACCCGCGTGGTCTGGGACGAATGCGAAGCGGTCGGAATGCCCCGCGCCATCGTCATCACGCATCTGGAAGCCGCCAGGGCAGGCTTCGAAGAAATGACCCGGGTCTGCGCCGAGACCTTCGGCGGCGACGACCCCGACGCCGTACTCCCCCTGTACCTGCCCCTGCACGGCCCCACCGGACCCGACGGACACGCACCCGTCACCGGACTGATGGGCCTGCTCACCCAGCGGGTCTTCGACTACTCCTCCGGCGAACGCAGCGAATCCGCACCCAACGGCGAACAGACACCACTCGTCGCGGAGGCCCGAGACCGGCTCATCGAGGGAATCATCGCCGAGAGCGAGGACGAAACCCTCATGGACCGCTACCTCGGCGGAGAGGACATCGACCTCAAGACCCTCGTCGAGGACCTCGAGCGCGCCGTCGCCCGCGGCACCTTCCACCCCGTACTCGCCGCCGCACCCGCCGCCGAAGGCGCCCGCCAGGGCATCGGCACCGTGGAACTGCTGGAACTCGTCACCGGCGGCTTCCCCACCCCCCTGGAACGCGAGGCACCGGCCGTCACCACCCCTCAGGGCCGGACCCGCCCCGCCGTCTCCTGCGACCCCGAAGGCCCGCTCGCAGCAGAGGTCATCAAAACCTCCTCCGACCCGTATGTCGGCCGCGTCAGCCTCGTACGAGTCTTCTCCGGCACCCTGCGCCCCGACGAGATCGTGCACCTCTCGGGGCACGGCCTGGAGGACCGCGGCCACGAGGACCACGACGTCGACGAACGCATCGGCGCACTCACCTCCCCCTTCGGCAAACAGCAGCGCACCCTCAACCGCTGCATCGCCGGAGACATCGCCTGCGTGGCCAAACTCGTCCGCGCCGAGACCGGCGACACCATTTCCGCCAAGGACGACCCGCTGCTGATGGCCCCCTGGGACATGCCCGACCCACTGCTGCCCCTCGCCATCCGGGCACACAGCAAGGCCGACGAGGACAAGCTCTCCCACAGCCTCGCTCGGCTCGTCGCCGAGGACCCGACCATGCGGCTCGAACAGAACCCCGACACCCACCAGCTGGTGCTGTGGTGCCTGGGGGAGGCCCACAAGGATGTCGCCCTCGAACGGCTGCGCACCCGCTACGGCGTCCAGGTCGACGTCATCCCGCACAAGGTGTCCCTGCGCGAGACCTTCGGCGACAGGTCCGCCGGCCGCGGCCGGCACGTCAAGCAGTCCGGCGGCCACGGCCAGTACGCCATCTGCGAGATCGCGGTCGAGCCGCTGCCGGCCGGCTCCGGCATCGAATTCGTCGACAAGGTCGTCGGCGGCGCCGTCCCCCGCCAGTTCATCCCGTCCGTCGAGAAAGGCGTCCGAGCCCAGGCCGCACGCGGAGTCGCGGCCGGCCACCCGCTCGTGGACGTACGCATCACCCTGCTCGACGGCAAGGCCCACTCGGTGGACTCCTCCGACGCCGCCTTCCAGACCGCGGGCGCCCTCGCCCTGCGCGAGGCCGCCTCCGAAGCGAAGATCCACCTGCTGGAACCGGTCGCCGAAATCCAGGTACTCGTCTCCGACGAATACGTCGGCGCGGTCATGAGCGACCTCTCTGGCCGCCGCGGCCGTGTCCAGGGCACCGAACAGGCAGGCCCGGGACGCTCACTCGTCCGCGCCGAAGTACCCGAGATCGAAATCGGCCGGTACGCCCTCGACCTGCGCTCCCTCTCCCACGGCACCGGCCGCTTCAGCCGCACCTACGTACGGCACGAACCGATGCCGCCCCAGCTGGCCGACAAGGTCCGCGAGGAACAGGAAAAGGCCACCGGCTGAACCCGGTCGCCACAGCCGCCCGCCCGGACCGACCGCGGCGGGCGGCAGTTCCACCTGCACGCTTTTCGCTGTCCGTGACGGATGTGTACCACCCCGGATACGCTGTAGGACCAGCTCAGCATGTGTGCCGAGCACGGCAGTTGGGAAAAGGCCGCAACAGTGGTTGATGCGGCGATGGGGGCGGCAGTGGCGGACGACGTATTCGACTTCTCACCCGGGGCACAGATCCCCCTCCAGGGCTCGGCGGGACAGACCGCGGCGACGCATGCCCTCGCCTCTGCGGCATACCGCGACAGCAGCGCCGAGGAACTCCTCAAGGCCAACAGCGACTGGCACGAGTCGAAGTTCAAGGAGGGCAGACTCTCCCTCTTCGAGCCCAACCTCGGCGAAGCCTTCTCACGGGCCGTCCAGCAGCGCATGCTCGGCGGCTCCCGCAAGGCACTCATCCAGTCCTTCGGCACGGAACCCCAGACCGTCGTCGAACACTGCCTGGCCGCCTCCCGGATCCGCAAGGAACGCGACCGGAAACTCACCCTGATCATGGTCCTGTGCGGACTGCTCTTCCTCCCCGGACTGCTGCTCTGGCTCGGCCTCTTCCAGCTGCGCCGCACCCTGGCAGGCTCCGCCGACAAACGAGCCGGAGCCCTGGGCACCGCACTGCTCGTCGGCGTCGGCATCATCGCCCTGATCTTCCTGATCAGGCTGCCCTTCACCGGCTTCCTGAGCATCTACCTGCGCGCCATGATCATCGCCCCGGTGATCGGCTGGTACTGGGCCAAGCAGGTCTGCGAGAACACCGCCAAGAACCTCCGCGCCGCCTGGGACGGCCTGCTGGCGGGCGGCGGCATCGGCGCCAAGATCCCCGAAGCCGTACCCCGCAACCCCAACGAGACCGCCGCCGAAGCCCTGCGCCAGAACCTCGCCAAGCTCACCGCCGAACAGCAGAGCAACACCGTCTTCTACGCAGGCCCCAAGGGAATACTCGGCATGGGCACCCGCTGGGGCAGCTGGCAGATGGCCGAGGAACTCGTACCGGCCCGGCCCGGTACCGAAATCCACCCCTTCCGCAGCTGGGACGTCATACGAGCCATCCACGACCGACTGCGCCTGCTCGAACGCGGACCGCTCCACACCGGCGGCTTCCCCACCCCCCACATCAAGCACTGGATCGTGGCCCCCGTCGGCGAAGGCGCCACCGAAGTCTCCCGCCCCACCGGCGAAGACGTCGAAAGCTTCCAGGTCAGGCCCCACGAAATCCAGCGCATCTGCAACGAGCAGCAGTTCGGCAGCGGCAACCGCCACTACCTGGGGATCCAGTTCACCCTCTGGGACGGACAGCTCGTGATCACCATGCTGATCACCGTCACCGTCCTCCACGAAACCCTGCGCATCGAAGTCACCGGACACGCCCTCGGACCGGTGCACTCCCTCTTCACCACCAAGCCCAAGCCCAAGACCAAGGAAGTCGACAAGACCATCAAGTTCTGGGAGAAGAAGGAAATCCCCCTCCCCCTCGTCGACGCCCCCGAAGTCGTACGCCTCGCCGTGCGCGCCCCCCTGACCTTGTACCCGCCGCTCCTCGACTACCTCGGCGGCAAGATCGTCCTTCCCGAACCCTTCGGCCTCCGCCACGCCTGGGCCGACAAGCCCTGGCGCCACCGCTTCATGGCCGACGACGCGATGCGCGCCGCCACGCCCGTCCTGCGCACGGCCCACGCGGCGGCCCTGAAGGTCCTCGAGGACCATGGTGTCAGCACCGAGAACTTCGGCAACCGCGCCGGCTTCCTCAGCGGCCAGATCCAGGACCCGGCGCCGAAGAAGGCCGACGTCTACGACGCGTGAGAGGTCGCTCTGCTCAGTCCATGGGCCAGGCCTGGGCGAGCATGGCGCGGGTGTCGGCGAGCAGTTGCGGCAAGACTTTGGTGTGGCCAATGACAGGCATGAAATTCGTGTCCCCACCCCAGCGGGGCACGATGTGCTGGTGCAGGTGCGCGGCGATACCGGCGCCTGCGGCCGCGCCCTGGTTCAAGCCGATATTGAAACCGTGCGCACCGGACGCAGTACGGAGGGCGACCATGGCGCGCTTGGTGAGGTCGGCGAGCTCGGCCGTCTCGGCAGCGTCGAGGTCCGTGTAGTCGGCCACGTGCCGGAACGGGACGATCATGAGGTGCCCGCCGTTGTAGGGGTACAGATTCAGCACCGCGTACACGCTCTTGCCCCGTGCGACGATCAGCCCGTCCTCATCGGACTTTGCGGGGATGAAGCAGAAGGGACACCCGTCCCCGGCCTCCGGGCCGGTCGGCTTGTTCTCACCCTGGATGTACGCCATCCGATGGGGCGTCCACAGCCGCTGGAACGCGTCCTGGACCCCGACCCCGATCTGCTGCTCCGGCTCAGTCGTCATGTTGTGCAGCATATGGCTTCACCCGTACGGACGCGGAAAAGGCCCCCGGGAAGCGGATCGCTTCTCGGGGGCCTATCCCCGCGGATGCGGGGTGCAACACCGTCCAGCTCGACTTCACACTGCCGGAGCGCGGACCATCCCCACGTAGGCGGGGACCGCGTCACACCTGGATGCGACGCTCCACAGCATCAACGATTTCCTGCAGTGCGAAGTCACGCGGAATTCCATTCTTCTGCGAGCCGTCGCGGTAGCGGAAGGAGACCGTGCCTGCAGCCATGTCCTCGTCACCGACGATGATCATGAACGGCGCCTTCAGCTTCTGGTGGGTGCGGATTTTCTTCTGCATCCGGTCGGACGAGGCGTCCACCTCGACCCGCAGGCCCTTCTTCTTCGCCTCGGCAGCGAACTCCCTCAGGTACTCGACGTGCGCGTCACCGATCGGGATACCTACTGCCTGAACCGGGGCCAGCCACGGCGGCATGGCGCCGGCGTAGTGCTCCAGGAGCACCGCGAAGAAGCGCTCGATCGAACCGAACAGTGCGCGGTGGATCATGACCGGGCGCTGGCGCGAGCCGTCCGCCGCCGTGTACTCAAGATCGAAACGTTCGGGGAGGTTGAAGTCCAACTGCACGGTCGACATCTGCCAGGTACGGCCGATCGCGTCCCGTGCCTGCACGGAGATCTTCGGGCCGTAGAAGGCCGCGCCACCCGGGTCCGGGGTCAGCGGGAGGCCCTGCTTCTCGGCCACCTGGCGCAGCACCTCGGTGGCCTCTTCCCAGGCCTCATCGCTGCCGACGTACTTCTTCGGGTCCTTGGTGGACAGCTCCAGGTAGAAGTCGTTCAGACCGTAGTCGCGCAGCAGGTTCAGGACGAAGGTGAGCGTCTTGTCGAGCTCCTCCGCCATCTGCTCGCGGGTGCAGTAGATGTGCGCGTCGTCCTGGGTGAAGCCCCGGGCACGGGTCAGGCCGTGCACGACGCCCGACTTCTCGTACCGGTACACGGTCCCGAACTCGAACAACCTCAAAGGCAGCTCGCGGTAGCTGCGCCCGCGCGCGTCGAAGATCAGGTTGTGCATCGGGCAGTTCATGGGCTTGAGGTAGTAGTCGGTACCACCGTCAAGCTGCATGGGGGGGTACATACCCTCCGCGTACCAGTCCAGGTGGCCGCTCTTCTCGAAAAGAGCGCCCTTGGTCGCGTGCGGGCTGTAGACGAACTCGTAGCCTTCTTCTTCGTGACGCCGACGCGAGTAGTCCTCCATGACCCGGCGGATGATGCCACCGCGCGGGTGGAAGACCGCGAGGCCGGAGCCGATCTCGTCCGGGATGGAGAACAGGTCCAGCTCGGTGCCGAGGCGGCGGTGGTCGCGCTTCTCGGCCTCGGCGAGGAAGTCGAGGTACGCCTTCAGCTCGTCCTTGGACGGCCACGCGGTGCCGTAGATGCGCTGGAGCTGCTTGTTCTTCTCGTCACCGCGCCAGTACGCCGAGGCGTTCCGCATGAGCTTGAACGCCGGGATCGCGCGGGTCGACGGCAGGTGCGGGCCTCGACACAGGTCACGCCAGCACAGCTCGCCGGTCTTCGCGTCCAGGTTGTCGTAGATGGTCAGCTCGCCGACGCCCACCTCGACGTCCGCGCCGTCGTCGTGCGACGCGGAGCCCTTGATGCCGATGAGCTCCAGCTTGTACGGCTCGTCGGCGAGCTCCTCGCGAGCCGCCTCGTCGGTCACCACACGGCGGGAGAACTTCTGCCCGCGCTTCTGGATCTCCTGCATCTTCTTCTCGATGGCCTTGAGATCCTCGGGGGTGAACGGCTTCGCGACGTCGAAGTCGTAGTAGAAGCCGTCCTTGACCGGCGGGCCGATGCCCAGCTTGGCCTCGGGGAAGATCTCCTGCACGGCCTGGGCCATCACATGCGCGGTGGAGTGGCGCAGGATGTTGAGGCCGTCCTCGGAGGAGATCTCGACGGGCTCGACCTCGTCGCCCTCGGCGACGACGTACTCCAGGTCCTTCAGCTCACCGCCGACACGCGCGGCGATGACGGTGCGCTCGCCGGGGAAGAGGTCCGCGGCCGTAGTGCCCGTCGTCACCACGCGCTCTTCCCGCTCGGAATCGCGTTGGATGATCACACGGACGTCTGACACCGGACTCTCCTGCCTGATGAAGGATGAAGCAGCGGACACTGCTCGCGCGTGAATCGTACCGAGCCCGCGGACCCCATCGCGAAACGGTTTACCGAGTCAGTCCGTACCGCATGCCTCTTCGAAGAAGTCGAGATTCTCCTGGAGCGCTTTGAGAAGCCGGTCCCGCTCGGCCTCGTCGACCTGTACCGGCACCACTTCCGAGGCCCCGGTCAGGCGCCGGAAGCCGCCGCGGCTCTCCAGCCGGCCGTGCACCCTGATCGGGAGGCCGACCAGATGGGCGTGGCCCGCGATGCGGTACGCCTCCTCGTCGAGTTCGACGCGGACGTGCGGGATCTCGGCGCCGGCCAGCACGCGGAGCCGTACCGTCCCGGATCCGCGGGGTGCCGAGCGACGCATACGGACCACCGCGCCGGTGAGGCGTACCGGCACGGCCGGCTCGTCCCTCCGGTAGCGCTCGCCGGCCTCGCACAGTGCGGGCAGGTCGCCGGGCGAGAACTCGACGGGTTCGGGCCGTCCGGCGCAGCCGGACGGTACTCCGGCTGCGGGTGACCACTCGACGGCGATGCGGGTGCCTTCGGTGCCTCGTACGAGGGCGACGACGGCCTGGGTGAGTTCCCGGCTGACGCCGGCCTGGACGGCCGCGTCGAAGGCTTCCATGCCGCCGGTGGCGCGCCGGTAGTCGGCGGCTTCGCGGGCGGCGTGCAGGGCGTGGTGGAGGCGAAGCACGGCGGGGCGGCTGTCGGCGACGGGTACGAAGGCGGTGAGTTCGCGTCCGCCGGGGGCGGGTCCGACGAGGACGCCTTCGAGTGAGGCCTGTGCCTGCCTGCGGTGGCGTACCCCGTAGTAGCCGGCGCGTGCGCGTACGGCGAGTGCGGCGGCGAGCAGCATGCGGTGGGCGGCGGAGCGCAGCTGTTCCTGGGCGGTCCAGGAGGCGGCGCCGGAGGGGCCCGGTGGTATGTCGCGCCACCAGCGGATCTCGTCGCTGGGCACGGCGAGACCGACGAGTACGGCGCGGGCGGAGGGTGCGGGGCTGTGGGCGAGGGCGGCCAGGGCCTCGCCGAGCAGGTCTTCGCTGTCGGGGAAGGCCCGGCTGTCCGGTACGAGGAGGCTGGTGCCGCGGCCGGCCGGGCCGGGCGGGGTCCAGCGTGTGTAGCGGCCTGTGGCTCCGCCGTGGCGCAGCCAGCCGTGGCGGTGCAGGAGTGCGCCGAGTACGGCGGGGTCGACCTGGGCGGGGTCGGGGCCTGCGGCTCCGTACCCCTGGGGCTTGTCGAAGGGCCGGTGCATCAGGGCCTCCCTCCCGTGCCGACGCGGGTCATGATGTCGCAGAGCGCTCGGTCGTCGAAGATCCGTGAGGTCGGTATCCGCACGGTGGTTCTGCGGCGGCCGGTCACGGGGTGTCCGGCCAGGTTGGTCCAGTAGCAGCAGTGCCGGAGGGCGAGCCGGTCGTGGCCGGCCCGCAGCCACTCGTCCCGGGATCTGGGGACGAGCATCACGACCAGGATCTTGTGCACCGTGACCGGGGTACGGGCGAGCTTCACCAGGTGCTCGTTGTCGAGCGTGAAGGAGAAGGCCGGGCCCTGGGGGTGCGGGGCGATCTGGTAGGTGCATTTGAGCTGCACTTTGATCGTCACTTCGTCGTCGACGGTGTGGCCGGGAGCGCTGTGGCTCACGTGCCAGTCGATGCCGTTGTCGGGAAAGGGCTGCGAGAGCGAGCATCCCGCGGCGGCCACGACCGCGTGGAGGTAGCCGACCTGGAGGGTCTCCATGCAGGCGGTGGTGGCGAGTGAGCCGCGCAGTGGTGCGATCCGCTCGGGCAGCAGCCCTTCCGGTTCGGGCTGCGCGAGCGCCATGGCTTTCCTGTGCCTTCCGTGTCTTCATGACAGATCGTCAAGTGGTGTGTCAATCAATGGTTTTGTCTCCGTACAGCGTTGACCGCAAACGGCGTATGGCGCAAAGGGTGCGGGTATCACCGGAGCGGCAGGGGACGGCGGGCCATCTGCCGGATGAGTACGAGGAGTTCGGACATGTCGTGCTGGTACGAGGGTCCCCTGGCCGCTTTTGACACCGAGACCACCGGGGTGGATGTCGAGCACGACCGGATCGTGTCGGCCGCGGTGATCGTGCAGGACACTCCGGGTGCGCGGCCGCGGGTGTCGCGCTGGCTGGTGAATCCGGGGATACCTGTGCCCGAGGCGGCGACCGCCGTGCACGGGCTCACCGATGAGTATGTGCAGCACAACGGGCGTTGGCCGGCGCCGGTGGTGGACGAGCTGGGGAGGGCCCTGGCCGAGCAGTGTGCGACGGGCCGTCCGCTGGTGGTGATGAACGCGCCGTTCGATCTGACGTTGCTGGACCGGGAGTTGAGGCGGCATCGTGCCTCGTCGCTCGAGCGGTATCTGGACGGTGTTCCGATGCATGTGCTGGATCCGTGGGTGCTGGACAAGCATCTGGACCGGTATCGCAAGGGCCGCCGCACGCTGACCGATCTTTGTGCGCAGTACGGCGTGACCCTGGACGGTGCTCATGACGCGGCGGCGGACGCGCTGGCGGCGCTGGAGGTCGTACGGGCGGTGGGGCAGCGGTTCTCGTCGCGTCTGGAGCGGTTGACGGCGGCGGAGCTGCACTCGTTGCAGACAGGCTGGCATGCGGCTCAGGCACGTGGTCTGCAGGCGTGGTTCGCGCGCAGCGGCACGCCGGAGGAGGTGGATCCGTCGTGGCCGGTGCGGCCGAAGCTGCCTGCGGCTGCGTGACGTCGTCATGAAGAGAGGCCGGTCCGTCGATGACGGACCGGCCTCTTCCCGGTGGGCGATACTGGGTTCGAACCAGTGACCTCTTCGGTGTGAACGAAGCGCTCTCCCACTGAGCTAATCGCCCGGGAACGCACTGAACCATACAGGCCCGGGCGGGGTTCGTTCAAACTGCCCTCCCGTCGCCCGACCGCTGCTCCTCAAGGACGCTTCCCCGGACTCCGTCCGGGGAAGCCCCGTCGTGCGGCCTCGCTGCTTTCAAGTGGGCGGCGAGTCCGCGGCGGCCGCTGCGCATCATCAGGGCGTGGTTGGCGAGGAACACGGGGCGCGCGGGGAGGGCGAGGCGTCGCATGAGTGGTTTGCGGACGTCGACCTCCTGTTCGTAGAGGACGCGGGTGCCCGCACCACGGGCGGTGAGTGTCCAGCGGACCCAGCCGTCGAGGTCGCCGGTCATCTCCGCTTCCAGTACCCGTACCGCGGGATCGCGGAGCCGTGCGTGGGCGGTGACGACCAGGTCGTACGGGAGGAGGGAGCGGAAGCGGGCGGTGCCGGTATGTTCGTCGAGGAGGGTCACTTCGCGGATCTGCGGCCACCATCGCGAGTACTCCTCGGGGTGTGCCAGCGCGTGGTAGACCCGGTCGGGGCCGGCGGCGAGGTCCCAAACAGTGCGGAAGCGGTAGTGGCACCAGTCCATGGTTCAAGTCTGCTCGTACTCACCGTGGATCTGAGTAGTTGTGCCCATGCGGGTCGGATATGGCCGGGACCACACTGCGTGACCATGGAGAAGGTCCCACCACCCGCCGAGGAATTGGCGCTCATCGACCGCGAGCTGACTCAACTCGATGCGCGCCGGGCTCTGTTGCTGACGCGCCGGGCGTGGCTGCTCACGGTGTTGCAGCCGCCCGCCCCTGTCGCCCCCGCGGCGGCGTTCGCCCCACCGCGTGAGACGTCCCCGCCGAGTGTGCAGAACGTGCTGCTCACTCTGGGCGGGGTGCTGCTGACGATCGCAGCCGTCGCGTTCACGCTGGTCAGCTGGGGTCGTCTGGGCATCGGCGGGCGCTCCGCCGTGCTGGGTGTGGTGACGGTGGCCGCGCTGGCGGCTCCGGTCCGGCTGCTGCGCCGTGGGCTGCGCTCGACGGCGGAGTCGGTGGCGGGTCTCGGCCTGGTGCTGATGGTGCTGGACGCGTATGCGCTGCACCGGGTCGCGCTGTCCGGGGTGGACGGCACGGGCTATGCGGCGGTGGCGTCGGCCGTGCTGGCGTCGCTGTGGACGGCGTACGGGCTGGCGCTGGGGCGTCTGCGGCTGCCGTTGCCTGTCGCGGTGGTGACCGCTCAACTGCCGTTGCAGCTGTGGGCTGTCGCTGCGGACGCCGGTGCGTCCGTGGCCGTCTGGGCGCTGCTGGCGACGGCCGTGGCCGATGCGGCGGTGGCGCTGTGGGCGCGGGGGCTGCCAGTGGTGCGTGTGCTGTCCGCGGTGGGTGCGGGGACCGTCGGCGGGTGGTCGCTGTTGGTGGCCGGCGGGTTGTCGGTGACCGCGGACGGGCCGGCCGGTGCGGTGGGTCCCGCGGGGGTGTTGCTGGTGGCGGCCGGTGTGGCGTTGTTCGCCGCGATGAGGGTCCCCCCTGCTCGAGCGGAGCCGAGAGCTTGGGGGAGGGTGTCTGCCGCCGCGGTGACCTGCGCGGCGGTGGCGGGTCTTTCGGTGGTCGTGGCGGTGGGCGGTGTGGCGCGCCCTGTGGTGCCGGCCGGCTGGGCTGTTCCGGTGTATGCGGCCTGCGCCGTGGTTCTGCTGGCGGTGGTACGGGCTGCCGGGCTGCCACGTCGGCTGATGATCGGTCTTGTCGGTGCGGCAGGGGCGGTTCAGGGTGTGGCGGTGCTGTGGGCGCTGCCGGCGGTGGCGCTGGTGCTGGTGGGCCCGGTCCGCTGGGTGGGCGAGGTGTGGTCGGGTGCCCCGTCCGGCGGCGCACAGGAGGCGCTGTGGGGCGCTCTGCCGTGGTCCGGGAGCGCGGCGACGCCGGTGGTGCTGCTGCTGGCGGCGGGGGTGCTGTGGGCGGCGTACCGCTGGGCGGACGCGTCATGGCGGCCTGCGACAGCCGGCGGCGCCGTGATCCTGGTGTGGGCGGCGGGCATGATGCTGCCGACGGCCCTGGATCCGGGTTACGGGGTGACGGTGGCCGTGCGGGTGGTGCTGACGGCGGTGCTGGTGGCGGTCGCTGTTCGCTTCGGCGCGGCCGGGCCGTCGGCCGCGGCTCGGACCGGTGCGGGCGACGGCGTGCTGCCGGGCGCCGAGCCCGGCGGGGCGGGTGCTCCCGCGGCGAACCAGGAGGCCGGTGCGGCAGGGGTGGCGGGTGCGCCGGGTCGTACGGACGCCGTGGCCGCGGCCGTGGGGGCCGTGGCGTTCATGGGTGCGCTCGTGGGCGCCGTGAGTGTGTCGTTGCTGGCGCTTGCCGTGGAGGCCGCCACCTATGGCGTGCTCGGCGCGCTGACCGCGGTGTTCGTGGTGGCCGCTGCCTTCGGCGCGGGGCCGGTACGGCGGGCGGCGGCGAGTGCGGGTGTGGCCTGGGCGGCCGGGCTGGTCTGCGCGGTCGCGGCGGGGTACGGACTGCCGACTCAT
This sequence comes from Streptomyces sannanensis, assembly GCF_039536205.1. Lineage (GTDB taxonomy): Bacteria > Actinomycetota > Actinomycetes > Streptomycetales > Streptomycetaceae > Streptomyces > Streptomyces sannanensis. The sequence continues at coordinate 1,226,019 of NZ_BAAAYL010000001.1, forward strand.
CAGGTGGCTCTGGCTGTGCTGGTGGTTCCCGCGGTGGTCGTCGTGGCGGCCGCGCGACTGGGGCGGCATCCGGCCGGGCTGCCGATGGAGATCACCGGGGCGGTCGTCGGTCTGCCCGCCGTCGGGCTCGCCTCGGGGCACGCGCCGACCCTGTCGCTGGTGCTGTCGCTGTGCGGCGTGTTCGCGGCGGGTACAGCGGTGCGCGCCGACCGGCGGCCGGTGGGGTATGCCGCGGTGGTGCTGTTCGTGCTGGCCATGTGGGTGCGCCTGGCCGCGTCCGGGGTCGCCGCGCCGGAGGCGTACACACTGCCGGTCACGGTGCCGGCGCTCGCGGTCGGTGTGCTGCGGTGCCGCCGCGACCCGGAGGCCTCGTCGTGGACGGCGTACGGTCCGGGGCTCGCGGCGACGCTGGTGCCGAGCCTGATCGCCGCATGGGGCGACGAGCACTGGCTGCGGCCGCTGCTGCTGGGGCTGGCGGCGCTGGTGGTCACCTTGGCCGGGGCGCGGCTGCGGCTGCAGGCGCTGCTGGTGCTGGGGGGCGTGGTGCTGGCGCTGGACGCTCTGCACGAACTGGCGCCGTATGTGGTGCAGGTGGTGGGGGCGCTTCCCCGCTGGCTGCCGCCGGCGCTGGCAGGGCTGCTGCTTCTGGGGGTGGGGGCGACGTACGAGCAGCGGCTGCGCGATGCGCGACGGCTGCGGGACACGCTGGGCCGGATGCGTTGACAGGGCGCGGGAATGCCGATGGCCCGGAGGCTGTGGAGCCTCCGGGCCGTCGGTCCGGTGTGGGCGATACTGGGTTCGAACCAGTGACCTCTTCGGTGTGAACGAAGCGCTCTCCCGCTGAGCTAATCGCCCGGGCGCACCGCAAACATTACCCCATGTCAGCGGGCCCCTGAGACCACCCCCGGCTCACTGGTCGATCTTCCATGGCATCACAAGTCCGAACTTCCAGAGGTAGATGCCGAGCAGCACGCCGACGATGATCAGCCCGATGGTCGTGAGGATGATGTTCCGTCGGCGGACCTTGGGGTCGAGGGCCCTCTGTGCGGCCTCGGTCACCTTGCGTTTGGTCCAGCGGAGCACCAGCTGGGCCCAGACGAATTCGGTCGCCCAGATCGCCATGCCGGCGAAGATCACCAGCCAGCCCGGTCCGGGCAGCGGCAGCATGATCACGCCTGCGCCCACGACGGCGAGGCCGACGACGAAGACGCCGACCTGCCAGCTGAGGTGCAGCGGCTTCGACGCCTTGATGAACCCCGGCGCGCGCGAGCCGAGCTCACGTTCACCGGGCTCCGCACCGGCCGCGGCGGCGGCCCCGTCCCGCTCGTCACTCCCCGTATGCATGTGACCCAACCTACCCGAACAGGACCGGTAACCGGAATGACCGTATAACTCAAAGTAACACTGAGCTGGACGAGCTACGCGAGGAGTCGCAAAACGGGCAGAGGGGTTTACAACGCCACCGTAGGTGGCATGTCGATTTCGCCGACGTGCGAATCCCCGAGCGCACACTGAGCGAAAGGCCCTGGCGCTTATGAACACCACGGTCAGCTGCGAGCTGCACCTGCGCCTCGTTGTATCGAGCGAGTCCTCACTGCCTGTACCCGCGGGCCTGCGGTATGACACGGCCGACCCCTACGCCGTTCATGCCACCTTCCACACCGGAGCCGAGGAGACCGTCGAGTGGGTGTTCGCCCGCGACCTCCTCGCAGAGGGGCTGCACCGGCCCACCGGTACCGGCGACGTCAGAGTCTGGCCGTCACGCAGCCACGGTCAGGGCGTTGTCTGCATCGCCCTCAGCTCCCCGGAAGGCGAGGCACTGCTCGAAGCCCCGGCGAGGGCTCTGGAGTCGTTCCTGAAGCGGACCGATGCCGCCGTGCCCCCGGGCACGGAGCACCGCCACTTCGATCTCGACACGGAACTCTCGCACATCCTGGCGGAAAGCTGAGCCAGGCCGAGAGCCGTACGGCGCCGTCCGACTCGGGGAGACGGCGCCGCGCGGACAGCTGAGACCCTCTGCTCATGGCGGTCCCACTCGCTCGAGCGAAGCCGAGAGCGGGAGAGAAGCCGAGAGCCTGGGGGAGGACATCAGCACACCGGCGCCGTTCCCGTGCGTATCAGCACGGGAACGGCGCCGGTGTGCTGTTGCGCGAGCCGCTAAAGTCGGCCACCATCGGCGGGCGCCCGCCCGCGGCAGGCCATGGAGCGAATCGTGCTGATCCCCCACGACACCAGGATCGCCCTCGACGCGGTCGTCGATCTGGTCAACACCGCACCTGATCGCGAGGAGAAGGACTCGCTCACGGATGTCGAGGCGCTGTACGGCTTTGTGCGCCGGCACAGCCTCAGCGGAGTGGCGCAGCTCACCGAGCAGGACCTGCGGGCCGTACAGGATGTACGGAGGCGGTTCGCGGAGGTGTTCGAAGCGGACGACACCCGTACCGCGGCGGAACTGATCAACCAGATGGTGGCAGCGGCCGGCACCACCCCCCAACTGACCGACCACGACGGCTACGACTGGCATGTCCACTACTTCGCGCCGGGGGCGACGGTCGCCGACCATCTCGCCGCGGACGGGGGCATGGCCCTCGCCTTCATCGTCGTGTCCGGCGAACGGGAGCGGCTGCGCCGCTGCGAGGCCCCGGACTGCCGCCACGCCTTCGTGGATCTGTCGCGCAACCGGTCGCGCCGCTACTGCGACAGCCGCACCTGCGGCAACCGGCTGCATGTGGCCGCCTACCGGGCGCGCCGCAAGGAAGCCGCCGGCTGACCGCTCACAGCAGATAGAGATCGTGCATCGCGGCGATCAGCAGAAGACAGCCGATCACCGCCAGGAAAATCATCAGAGGGGGCTGCGAGAGCGCGAAGAGGCAGCCGCGCCGTTCTTCTGTGGGGGCGGTGGGCCGGCCCGGGCTGGTGTCCATCTCGTCGCGATGATGGCGTATACCGAGCGCCCCTGGGCGCTCAACACGCCAACCGGAAGCGGGAGTCCGCCCGGGGCGTGTCCCGGCCCGCCGTGCTCAGATCCCGTGCTTCTTCAGGATCGCCTCGATATCGGAAAAGTCCTCCGCGGGAGCGGCTGGGCGGGAGGTGCTCGTCGGCTGCGTGCGGCCCGCACCGAGCGAGGGCGTGGACGCGGCCGGCTGCACTGCCTCGCGCTGCGCCGCGCCGGCGGCCTTGCGTTCCTTGCGGGTGCCGCCGGACCGACGCTCCACGACGCGTGTGGTCATGAACAGCAGCCAGGACAGCCCCAGCACACCGAAGCCGAGCCAGACAGTCGGATTGAAGGCCAGTCCGGCGAGCCAGTCCACGACACCCGTCATGACGAGGCCGACCGGTATCAGCGCATAGGCGGCGATACGTGTCGCGGCCAGGAAGCGCCTTCGGTACGCCGTGACGGCAGCGATGCCCAGTCCGGCCGCGGCCACGGCGGCGCATACGGTCTCGGCAAGCATCCGGTCCTCCAGCCTCACGAAGTTGTGTCCCATCCATCCTGCACCGCCCGCGGCGTTCCGGGCCACGATCCGCCGGGGACCTCAGGGAGATCTCCGGGACGGACTCCTCCCCAGGTCGGGGTTGGGCCGGGATCTGCCCGGCTGGGAGACTGGCCCCATGAGCGACTCCACCACTTCCCGCACCGTCGTCCTGGACGTCTGGTGCGAGCTGCAGTGCCCCGACTGCCACACTGCCCTCGACGATCTGCGCGCGCTGCGCGCCCGGTACGGCGACCTGCTGGAACTGCGACTGCGGCATTTCCCCCTCGAGAAGCACAAGCACTCCTTCGCCGCCGCCCAGGCCGCCGAGGAGGCGTTCGCGCAGGGGCAGGGCTGGCCCTATGTGGAGGCGGCGCTCGCCCGCACCGAGGACCTGGGCGCGAAGGGCGAGTCCACACTGCTGGACATCGCCCGTGAACTCGACCTGGACGCCGAGGAGTTCGACACCGCCCTGATCGACGGACGGCACATCCTGATCGTCGACGCCGATCAGGCGGAGGGCAAGGCCATCGGCGTCACCGGCACGCCTACCTATGTCATCGGCGGCGAGCGGCTGGACGGCGGCAAGAGCCAGGAGGGGCTGCGGGAGCGTATCGAGGAGATCGCCGACCGGCTGCTCGCGGAGCAGGACGGGCAGTCGGCCGCCGGCCGCTAAAGAAGCGGTTTCCAGAAGTGGTGGCCGGTCGCCGTGTAACCGAGTGACTCGTACAGGCGCAGTGCCGGGGTGTTGCCGGCGAAGACGTTCAGTCCCAGCCGGCTCATCCCGGCCGCGTGTGCGAGCCGTTCGGCGAGCAGCATGAGGGTGCGCCCGTGCCCGTGCCCGCGATGCTCTTCGGCCACCTCGACGTCGTACACGTACCCGGCCGGCTCCCCCGGGGCCATCTCGCGCTGAGCAACCCAGACGCTGCCGATCACCGCCCCTTGGTGGACCAGGACCCACAGGTCCGAGCCGGGGGTCGCCAGGCCGTCGGGCAATGAGCTGCGGTGGTCGGCCTCGGACTTGGCACGGGCATCGGCCTCCGGTACGCCCCGGTCGATCCAGTGCTGTGCGTAGCCGTCGACCGCCGCGGCACGCCAGTGGGCGAATTCCGCCTCGGTCATGGGGCGGGCCTCGGTCGCGGCGGGGAGTTCCGGGGCGGTCTGCGGCAGGGTCCTGGCCATGGACGTGTTGCGCTCGATGTAGCCCAACGCGGTCACCAGGCGCAACGCGGCGGTGGCCGCTGCGGGCACGGAGACCATGACCTGGGTGCAGCCCCAGCCGCGCAGCACTTCTTCCGCGGCGAGCGCGGCGACGGTGCCGCGGCCCCGCCGACGGTCATTCTCGTCGATCCGCAGCGAGCGGATCTCGCCGGCGCCGCGGCCGAGCCCGGGATCGGTGCCGATCTCGATCGCGCCGACGGGACGGCCATTGACGCACACCTCGTACGGGCGTGATCGGGAGCCGTCGGCTTCCTGGTGGAGCGGCCCGGTCGGCCGCAGGGTCGTCGTCATCACGGGTGTTGTACCTGTTCGACGGCCGCCCGTCACCACCCTTTCCGCCTCTTTACGGGGCCGGCCTCACGGGTCCAGGTCGGTTCCGGCGTTCTGCTCGAAGACGTGCATGGCCTTGGCGGTCACCCGGCCCGGCTCTCCGGGCAGTTCACGGCCGTCGACCCGGTGGACGGCCTGCACGTCGCGGAGGGTGGAGGTCAGGAATATCTCCTCGGCGCGTTCGAGGACGTGGCAGATCGGTCTCCTGCGCGCCGGTCCATTCGACGGTGAGGGCGCGGGTGATTCCGGCCAGGCAGCCCGAGACGAGCGGCGGGGTGAAGATCTCTCCGTCGAGCACGACGAAGACATTGGAGCCGGTGCCCTCGCACAGTTGTCCCATCGTGTTGCCGAAGAGCGCCTCGGAGGCGCCCTGCTCGTGGGCGCGGGCGAGGGCGAGGACGTTCTCGGCGTACGAGGTGGTCTTCAGCCCCGTCACGGCGCTGCGCTCGTTGCGGGTCCACGGGACGGTGATCACGGCGGTGGTGTCGGGCCTGCGTGCGGACTCGCCGAGCGCGACGACCAGGGTCGGGCTGTCGTCGCCGCGCTCGGAACCGAGCGGGGAGAGCCCTCCGGTGTAGGTGATGCGGAGCCGGCCGAGCGGCATGGGGTTGGCTTCCAGGACGGCGGCGCAGGCGAGCCGTACCTCGTCGAGGTCGGGGTCGGGCAGTCCCAGGCCCCGGGCGGAACGCGTCAGCCGGTCGAGATGCCGGGTGAGGGCGAACAGCCGCCCTTCCGCCGCCTTGACCGTCTCGAAGACTCCGTCGCCCACGGTCAGCCCGTGATCCAGCGCGGACACCCGGGCGGCGCCCGCTTCCCGCAACCCTCCGTTGACCCAGATCTGCATCTATGCGGTCCTTCCGCTCGCCTCGTACGCGCCCGACGCTACCGCGAGCAACCGGGATGCCTTGAGCTCTGTCTCGTCCCACTCACGTTCGGGGTCGGATCCCCAGGTGATGCCGGCGCCCGTGCCGAAGCGCAGGACCGCGCCGGCGGGAGTGGTCCGGTCGATCCAGAAGGTGCGTATGCCGACCGCCAGCTCGCCGGTGCCGCGTTCGGCGTCGACCCAGCCGATGCCGCCGCAGTACGGGCCGCGGGGTGCGGTCTCCAGCGCCTCGATGATCTTCAGTGCGCTGGACTTGGGTGCCCCGGTCACCGAACCCGGCGGAAAAGCCGCCGCGAGCAGCTCGGGCCAGCCGGCGCGCCGGGCCAGTTCGCCGCGCACGGTGGAGACGAGGTGGACCAGTCCCGGGTGCTCCTCCACGGTGCACAGCTCGGGGACGGTGACAGAGCCGGTGGCGCACACGCGTCCCAGGTCGTTACGGACGAGGTCCACGATCATGACGTTCTCGGCGTGGTCCTTCTCGAGGAGGTCGTCCGCGGTGCGCCCGGTGCCCTTGATGGGGCCCGACTCCACGACGCGCCCGTCGCGTCTGAGGAAGAGCTCGGGGGACGCGGTGGCGATCTCCACGCCGTGCGCGGGCAGCCGGATCGTTCCTGCGTACGGGGCGGGGTTGTCGCGTGCCAGCAGCGCGGTCAGGGCGTCGACGTCCGCGGCGGCCGGGTCGGGCAGTGGCGCGGACAGCACCCGGCAGAGGTTCGCCTGGTACACCTCACCGGCCGCGATGTGCTCGCGGATCCGGCGGACGCCCGCGGTGTACGCGGCGCGGTCCAGCGAGGACGTCCAGTCGTCGGGGGCGGGGCCGCGCCAGGCGCCCGGAACGGGGACGGGCACCGGTTCGGGGCGTACGTCACCGAAGCGGGCGCAGACGAGGCGGCCCTCGAAGTCGGCGGCCACGGCCCAGAAGCCGGTGGAGTCGAGGGCCGCGGGGTCGCTGGTGACGTCGCGCAGGTCAGAGGCGACAAGGCCGCCGAAGCGGGCCAGAGGAGCGAGGTCGTGCACGGTTGCGAGTGTAGGGCGGGCGCCGGTGAGCAGGTCCGGCGCAGCATGCTGCGGAAACGCGTTTTTGTACTGGCCCAGGAATCCGCTAGAGTTCAACACGTCGCCGGGACGCGAAAGCGAAACGGAAACCGACAAGCGGACGTGGCTCAGTTGGTAGAGCATCACCTTGCCAAGGTGAGGGTCGCGAGTTCGAATCTCGTCGTCCGCTCGATGTGGGGGATCATCCCGAACCCCTGCGCTCCGGGTGGAGTGGCCGAGAGGCGAGGCAACGGCCTGCAAAGCCGTCTACACGGGTTCAAATCCCGTCTCCACCTCCAAGGACGATTAGCTCAGCGGGAGAGCGCTTCCCTGACACGGAAGAGGTCACTGGTTCAATCCCAGTATCGTCCACTGGAACCCCTGGTACTCAGAGGTTTCCCCGCGCGATTAGCTCAGCGGGAGAGCGCTTCCCTGACACGGAAGAGGTCACTGGTTCAATCCCAGTATCGCGCACGCAGTACCCATGACCTTCGGGTCATGGTCCCGAGGACGATTAGCTCAGCGGGAGAGCGCTTCCCTGACACGGAAGAGGTCACTGGTTCAATCCCAGTATCGTCCACAGCCAGGAGCCCCCGGCCGCCATGCGGCCGGGGGCTCCGTCGTTCCCGGGATCAGGAAGAGAACAGCATGTGGCCGAAGCTGCGGTGGTGGTGGCCGTGGTGACCGCCGTGGTGCTGGGCACCCCAGGCGGGCTGCTGCGGGTAGGCCGGCGGGACCGGCGGAGCCTGCTGGCCCCACTGCGCCTCGATCCGGGTCAGCGCCTCCAGCTCGCCGTAGTCGAGGAATATTCCCCGGCAACCGCTGCACTGCTCGATCTGAATCCCATTGCGGTTGTACGTGTGCATCGGCGCATGGCACTTGGGACACTGCATCTCGGCTCAACTCCTCGCCGTCGGTTCGGTCCCCCACACCCTACGACGTCGTGGTGCTCCACAACTCTGTGGGGAGCGACGCAATTCGGGCGCAGGCGTCGAACATCAACCGTTCCGCGTCGTCGAGGTCCCTGTTCTCGGCGGCCGACTTGACCAGGGCCAGCGCCGCGGTCTGGACCGTCAGGGCCCGGGCGGGCACGTCCAGTTCGGGCCATGGGTCGCCCTCGGGGCGTACGGCCGGACCGCCTGCCGCCCGGTAGGAGCCGAGGAAACGTGACCAGACGTCGGGGGCCAGCAGGCCCGCCGCGTACCAGGCGGCCGGGCGGGCCAGATCCCACGCCGGGTCGCCGAGGCCGAGGTCGTCCACGTCGATCAGCAGCCAGTCGCCCCGATCCGCCGGATGCCGGACGAGCTGGCCGAGGTGCAGGTCCCCATGGCAGAGGCGGCGCGCGTCCGGCGCCGGCACCGGCGCCTCGTCGCGGGCCCAGGCCGGCAGCCGCGCCCAGGCACGCAGCACCTCGGCAGCGCCGGGGCTGTTCGCCGCCCTCATCCGGGCGACGGCCCGGGCGGCCTTCGCGGGGCCGCGCATGGGCGGCAGGCCGCCCATGTCCGCGGGGTCCACCCGGTGCAGCCGGGCCAGGAGCTGCGCGGCCTCCTCCCAGGGCGCGGCGTCCGGCTCCGCGGGGTTCACGGGTGTGCCGTAGGGCCACGCCGTCACCGCGCGCCCGGGCAGCCGCTCTGTCGGAGGCATCAGCGGGGGCAGCAGGATGCCGGCCAGTGCGGGGTGTGCGGCCACGGCCACGCGTGCGGCCAGGCCGGCCGAATCCGTGCCCAGGGCGTGGGCCTTTGCGACGACGCCCTGGTGCCGGACGACCACGCCGTCCGCTCTCTCGGCCAGCACGATCTCGGTGCTGGCACACCCCGGGCACGGCTGCCGGTGCGCTGCGCGCCGGGCGAGCCGGCCGAGCTCGGCTACGACGGATACGGTCACCCGGCGAGAGTACGCGTCGCGCCGGGGCGGCCCGCGAGGCGGGGCCGA